>JBCAZI010000031.1:0-33148 GCA_038533095.1 Pseudomonadota bacterium | reverse complement strand
GCCATCGCGTTCCGGCAACCGCCCAAGGGCTGCATTCATCACACGGATCGTGGGTCGCAATATTGTTCACACGACTACCAGAAGATCCTGCGCCAACATGGCTTCAAAGTATCGATGTCTGGCAAAGGCAATTGCTACGACAATGCGGCTGTTGAGACATTCTTCAAAACCATCAAAGCAGAACTGATCTGGCGACATCCTTGGGAAACACGACGCTAGGCTGAGATGGCGATCTTTGAATACATCAACGGCTTCTATAATCCACGCCGCCGACACTCAGCACTGGGCTGGAAAAGCCCCGTCGCATTCGAACGAAAGGTGGCTTAAACGAGCAATTGGGGCGGAACAAAAGCGTGACAGGTCCATCGTTACACAGCTTGTGTTCAATTTGGTACAAAATACCTTGGCATGAACTATCATATGTTTACGATCGGCCCAGTGACCTTATCCCTCTTTGGCGCTTCTTGGGCGCGGGCCGACGCTGGAACCGTGTTGGCGGTAAATAAACTGGGGGCACGCCAATGTTTCTACGGTCTTCTAAAGAGCGCTTGACTTTTAAGTCCTGTATTGCCTGTTCCGTTGGTCCACGCTCGTAAATCCAGCTTGGCGTATTTGTACCACCACCAATGGATCGGCGATACTTCACTCCGTTAGCAGCACCACCCACATAACCCCAAATCGCTTCCCCAACTAATGCTAAGTCGCGATTCCGATATATGTCGCCTTTCCGACCGTAACGCCAAACCAAAAAACCAGATATTGGATTTGAGCGAACAGCATTGCCTCCTGCTATCCATGCTTCAAGTCTTAGTTGGTGTTCGTTGAATGGTCTGAAACCGTCGGTAGCCTTTCCTTGAACGAGCCGCGGATAGTCCAGCGGGCGGGGTTTCGGTAGTACCGATCCTGTTGGATCAATGAAGTAATTTGGATCTTCTACGCTTTGTTGGGCTTTGTAACGTATGCCTGGTGGGGGCTGCGGGAGTGGATCTGGTGTGGGAGGAGGATCAAAGGAGCGCACCGGTGCTTCGGAGGCATATGTCTTTGTTTGCACATGTATGCTTGTTGCGAAGGTTCGGTCGGTTCGTTCAAATTCACGTTGCATCATGGCATGCGACTGGCTGGCCATCTGCTGCAAGCGGCGCTGCTCGTCCAAACGATCCAGTTCTCGCTGATGTTCTCGTTGTAGTCGACCGTGGAGTTCCAGCTCATGCAGGCTCTGTAGTCTTTGTAGAGACCGCTGTTGCTCTTGCACCTCGAGCATGCGCCGATTGATTTGCTCAAACAGCCGACTGTGTTCCATTTCGATATTACGTTGCTCAGCGGCACGAAGAGTTAATTCAGTTTGCTGTATAAAAAGCTCGCGCTCTTGTTGGCGACGTATTGCAGCTTCTTGGTGACGCTGACTTGCCTGGAAAGCATCAAGTTGGGATGCTTCTGTATTGTGGGCTTGAAACAAATCAGAGTTTTCTCGTATGAGACGCGCTTGTTGGTTCAAGCCCTCCTGCCTCAGGTTTTCGAGGTTTTGCTGCCTAATCTCCCGTTCCGCTTCGCGGGCTTGACGATCAATTTCAATCTGTCGTTGCCTTTGCTCTGCCTCCCTTTGAAGTTGCGCTTGCCTCTCCAGTTGGTTGATTCTACGGATTGCTTGCTGCTGGCGGTCACGTTCTTCTTGGGCTCGTTGCAGATCGTTTGTTAGCTGATCCATATATCACCCTTATTTTCAGATACGAAAGTGGCTAACTAAGCGGGCTTTGACTAGGATGTCGCGAACTGCAAGTCCGCCGCCGAGTAGGCTAAATTCTGGCGCATGGTTTAGCCTTGAACGAACAACCTGACGACGAATTTGTAGAACACAATCTCCTTCTAGAGATGTATTCCTTATAGTTGCATCAGAATGCAAATGAATCGGGAGCAGGTGCGTCCTGATATCACTCAACTCGATCCCACGAGTTCCCGGAACATGGGGCCCGTTCTGACCTTCCTGCTCGGGTAGATAGAAGGCCAGCCGTGCTCGCACATCGTCTGCATCTGGGCCAAGATCTAGCGCAAACCCAATGGCTTCAAGCCGCACTCGGTCTGTCGGGAAGCCTGCTTTATGTAACCCGAAATCGAGGAGATATTGGGTTGGAAATCTAAACTTAAATCCGATGAACGATGGGGCATTGTCTTGGTCGGCATATACATTTGCTGGGATAAGATCGTTCCCGAATAACTCTTCCCAAGTGAAGTCAGACTTGCCCATTTGGCCCATGATATAAGTTACTTTCCCATCATCATCTTTTCTGAAGGGTTGCATCAGTGAAAAAGTAATATCATGAGAACGTTCGCCGCGCATTGCCAGCCTGATGCGGTAGACCTGTTGGTTTAGCCAAACAGTCAGGGCTTCAATATCGACGTTGCCTGCTTCGTAAGACAACGGATGCTCAAAGCCGTAGATTTGATGCGAACCAATCTCTATTGCCATAAGACGTTCAAGGCATTCCTGCATGGGGAATGTTGCTATTGCCACGAGTGTTTCGTGTCGGGCCGAAAGGCTATTCTTGTTGTTGGGCGCCGCTACAAGTGAATCAATCTCTTCGCGCAGCTGCTGTTCGGCCGCTTCTCGCTGCTCGAGGAGCATTAGTACGTCTTCGGTGATACCCGAGTGTTTGGCCTCTGCCGCAGCGATGACGTCATCCAACTTTAGGAGCTCGTCCCGAAATTTTCCTTCGGCAGCTTGGATTGCGAGTTCGTGTTCGATACTTTGCGCCTCTGCGAACAATGCTTGCAGCTGGGACAGCAGTGCGGTCGCCATCGCGACATTATCTGTGACTTGCAGTGGATCGAACCGATCTGACTGGGGTTCGATCGTTGAAGCCAACTGGGCCGCAAAGCTGTGTGTTTCTACGAATTCTGCCTTTAAAGTCGCCATGGTAAATGCACCTTATCAAAAGCACCTAGCGTGGAGGTAGGTTGCCAGTAGCGCTAGCACTCGTCAACATGCTGCACCCGAAAGCGAACACTATAAGGCATAAACTCCCCCTAACGGCATCGGCGTTGTCACAAAGAACCTGGCAAAGAAAAGAGAATTTGCGCTTAGTCCGGTTATAGGAATGCTATTAATCTATTTCGCCGATGCTAGCATCAACCACGTCTAAACGACCGGAGAAACCAATGAGCTGGAACCCTGCACTTGACCCTGATTGCCCAACTGGTGATGCCGTTGATGCAATTGAAACCGTGATTGTGCCGCGCGCCCGTGACCTGGGCGGGTTTGAGGTGCGCCGTGCCTTGCCTGCGCCGCGCCGTCAGATGGTGGGCCCGTTTATCTTTTTTGATCAGATGGGGCCTGCTGAGTTTGTAACCGGCAAAGGCATTGATGTGCGCCCGCATCCGCATATTGGGCTGGCGACAGTGACCTACCTGCATCGTGGTGCGATCCACCATCGCGACAGCCTGGGCACGGATCAATGGATTGAACCGGGTGCCATGAACCTGATGGTTGCCGGGGACGGCATAACGCATTCCGAACGCATGGATGGTGAGGCGCTAAAGCAACCGCAATGCCTGTTTGGTATTCAGTCTTGGATTGCTCTGCCTAAAGGCGCCGAAGACCGCGAGGCGGCTTTTATCCATGCGCCCAAAGCTGATCTGCCGATGATGGAAGGTGAGGGCAAACAGGTCCGACTGATCATGGGCGAGGCCTACGGCGAACATGCACCGGTCGAGACGCCTTCTGAGATGTTTTATCTTGATGCTGTACTGGAGCCCGGGGCAGGGCTGCCGCTGCCTGATAACCACGAGGACCGGGGCGCCTATGTGCTGGAAGGCGCGGTTGAGATTGCTGGTGAAAGCTATGACCAAGGCCGCATGATGGTATTTCGCCCCGGTGACCGGGTCAGCATGAAAGCCGGGCCGCAAGGCGCGCGGGTGATGCTCTTGGGCGGTGCGACCATGGAAGGTGAGCGGTACATATGGTGGAATTTCGTGGCCTCCAGCAAGGAACGCATCGAAGAGGCGAAAGAGGCTTGGCGCGCAGGTGATTGGCAAAACGGCCGCTTTCAATTGCCACCGGGTGATGACGCTGAGTTTATTCCGCTACCTGAGCGTTAGAGTGCTTGACGGGGGCCGCGCGCGCACTTAGAAGCGGCCCACGTTCAGCGACAGTTGAACAAGCAGATGCGCGGTTGTAGCTCAGCTGGTTAGAGTACCGGCCTGTCACGCCGGGGGTCGCGGGTTCGAGCCCCGTCAACCGCGCCACTTGCCCATAGTTTCTAAGAAATTGCAGTTGATTGCGTTGCGGTCGCTGATTCTGACAAAGCATCCTTCAGACCCGCAAATACCTCGGCGCTGCTTTCTTGTCTTAGCGCATCGATGCGCTGTGTCATCTCTTTGAACTGTGCAAACTGATTTGATCTGTCTGCCGCGTTCATAAAGTGAAGAAGGCCAAGAAATTGCTTTTCAAGACACCCATAATCCTCTGCCGTGATATCCGTCCGCTTTGATGTTTTGTCGAGGTAGCTGCGCAACTCAGCCTCGGTCTGTTGCTTGAGCGGTTCTGGCAGTACTTGTGTACGGTAAAAGCTTGGGTCTTGGAGGGAGTGCGTATTTATCCACGGCAGCGTCGCGCCACAAGACTGTTCCAGCGCGTCGAACAGGTCTGGCAGCGCCATGATGTTCATGATTGAAACCGTGACCCCAAATGAAATCTCAACATGAGGACATTCGGCGCGAACGCGTTGGATGTTTCGTACGAATGTGTCGCATTTGAAGCCGCTGCGCATATTCGCGCCCAAGGCACCGGTTGCATCCACGCTTGCTTGCATTTTGACGGTGTCGAATTGCGTCCACAGATCCAGAATGGATTGCCCGCGAAACGATAGGACCGACATATTGGTATTGTAGGTCAAGCCGACATCTGTGCGCCCAAGTGACACTAGCTTTTCCAGCAGTGCGTAGTGTTCGCCCAGCAACAACGGCTCACCGCCTGCGAAATACAGCAACTCAAGCTTGCCTAACCCGCCTTCGCATTGCCGCATCAAATCATCGACCGAGGTAAAGCTAGAGATCTCGGCTTTATCCCCGATTGTGATACCGAGGGCTTTGCCGTCCGCAAACCATTTGGAACTGGCTCCGTGCCAGCAACTGCGGCACTTGAAGTTACACAGGTTCGAAAACCGCAAGTCCAAAGATACCGGAAATGGCGTCGCCGCTTGTAGCGGTTTGTTTGCGGCTTCGACCCGCGCGTAATGGCCCTGAAAGCTTTTGTTGCAACTCAGCCTTATGCTGCGTTCACCGCTTGCCTCCCGTTCAAAACACTTGCGGCAGGCCTTCGGTTTTTGCCCTTTCAGAAAACTTTTGCGCAGCTTGGCAAGCTGTTGGCTTTTCCATCCATCCGATAGTGTCGCATCAGAAAGATTTGCATATTCGCCCTCAAATTCGCAGCACGGTGACATTGCCCCCGAGACAGAGACATGCGTTTGCACCCATGGCAGGATGCAAAACGACTCTGGTAGTTGTTTCGGCCGTCTGTGTCCCGTCAAACGAGATATGATGCGATTGAACATGTTGGCCTGTCCTAGGTTGTCATCGCATCCAAAATCCGTGCCCAGCTTCTGATCCCCTTGTGAAACGACGACAGGTCGTATTTTTCATTTGGTGAGTGGATCTGGTCATCGTCCTTGCCAAAACCGATCAGCATGGCGTCCATATCAAGGATATCCTTGAAATGCCCCGCAATTGGAATGGACCCGCCGCAGCCCACATAGGCCGCTGCATTTGGCCATTCGTCTGACAGCGCCTGACGTGCTTGGTCGAAGGCAGGATGCGTTATGGTCATTTGCCCCGCCGCACTTGCCCCGTGGTCGCTGAATGTCACGCTGCAATCGGCGGGCAGCATGTCTTGCACCATTTTGCGAAAGCTATCCCGGATTTTCAGCGGGTCTTGCGTGCCCACTAGCCGGAAGCTGATTTTGGCGGAGGCTTCGGACGGCAGCACTGTTTTGAAACCGTCGCCCGTATAGCCTGACCACATGCCGTTCACCTCACAGGTGGGGCGTGACCAGATCATCTCTAGTGGGCGACGTCCGACTTCGCCTGCAGGTTCTGATAGGCCGACTTCGCCCAGAAAATCCTTATGGTCGAATTTCAGGTCATCCCAAGCGGCGGCCAGTTCATTCGACAGCTCTGGGACACCGTCATAGAACCCCGGCACGGTGATCCGCCCGTCGCCATCATGCAAGGCAGCGATGATGCGCGCCAGCACCCGCGCTGGGTTCATTGCCAGCCCGCCGTACATGCCCGAATGCAAATCCTTATTTGGGCCGGTAATCGTCAGCTCTTCGCCCAAAAGACCGCGCAGCTGGGTGATGATGGCAGGCGTGCTATCGCCATAAAGCCCGGTGTCACAGATCAGTGCGATATCTGCCGTCAACTCATCCCGGTTTTCTTCCATAAACGGTGTCAGGGAAGGCGAGCCTGATTCCTCTTCCCCCTCAAAAAAGATCGTGATGTTGGCGGGCAGTGTGCCATGTTCGGCCTTCCATGCGCGGCAGGCCTCAACGAAGGTCATTAGTTGCCCTTTGTCATCGGATGACCCACGGCCGCGGATCACTTTTCCTTTTGCTGTATCTTCGATTTGTGGATCGAAAGGGTCACGATCCCAAAGTTCAAGCGGATCAATGGGTTGCACGTCATAGTGTCCGTAAAACAGGATATGCGGACCTTCGCCACCAGTGTGCGCCACGACCATTGGGTGACCGGATGTGGGGCGTTTTGACGCTTCAAACCCGATGGATTGCAAATCAGCCACCAGCCAGTCGGCGGCGGTATCGCAATCACCCTTATAGGCCGGATCGGTCGAGATTGAGGGGATGCGCAGCAGTTCTAGCAGACGGTTGGTGGCCTGCGGCAGGTCAGCGTCGATACGGGCAAGGACGGGGTCGAGTGTCATGAGGGGGACCTATTTTAGTGAGCGTTTGACGCAAGGTTGTCAGAATTGGCGGTAAGGTCAATGGCGCTGACCCTCAGGTTGGTCCGCGAATGAGATTTCGGGTGACGGCACCATATTTTAACAGGCTTGATGCAAATCAATGAAGCAGTCACGCCCAGCCGTCATCAATGACCGGGAAGGAGCGACACTTTGTAACGTCTTGTCCGAAGCGGTCGCGCCCTATATGACGCTTAGAACGATTCAAAGACCGCCAAATCATGTGGTTTTTGTACCGAAAGTATAAGGACGAACGACGTGGACTATAACGCCCGCTTGGACACTGCGATTGAACGGCTGCACGAAGAAGGCCGCTATCGTACTTTCATTGATATTGAGCGTAAGCGCGGCCAGTTCCCTCATGCAACATGGCGCAAGCCTGATGGGTCAGAGACACCTGTGACCGTTTGGTGTGGCAATGACTATCTGGGTATGGGCCAGCATCCCGTTGTGTTGGCGGCCATGCATGAAGCGATTGAGGCAACCGGTGCGGGTTCGGGCGGTACGCGCAATATTTCCGGCACCACCGTCTATCACAAACGGCTTGAGGCTGAATTGGCCGATCTGCATCACAAGGATGCGGCGCTGTTGTTCACGTCTGCCTATATTGCCAATGATGCGACGCTGAGCACGCTGCCGAAGCTGTTTCCTGGCCTGATCATATATTCTGATGCATTGAACCACGCGTCCATGATCGAAGGTGTGCGCCGCAACGGCGGGGCGAAGCGTATCTTCCGGCACAATGACCTCGCGCATCTGCGCGCATTGCTGGAAGCTGATGACAGCGATGCACCGAAAGTCATCGCATTTGAGTCGATTTATTCGATGGACGGTGACTTTGCCCCGATTGAGGCGATCTGCGATCTGGCGGATGAGTTCGGTGCGCTGACCTATATCGACGAAGTGCATGCAGTGGGCATGTATGGCCCCCGCGGCGCTGGCGTGGCCGAGCGTGATGGTTTGATGGGCCGCATTGATATCATCAATGGCACATTGGCCAAGGCTTATGGTGTGATGGGCGGCTACATCGCCGCGAACGCCAAAATGTGTGACGCCATCCGGTCCTATGCGCCGGGCTTTATCTTTACGACATCATTGCCGCCAGCGGTTGCAGCGGGTGCTGCTGCCTCGGTCGCGCATCTCAAAACAGATCAGGCGCTGCGTGAGCAGCATCAGACCCAGGCGAAAATCTTGAAGTTGCGCCTTAAAGGAATGGGCTTGCCGATCATCGATCATGGCAGCCATATCGTGCCATTGATTGTTGGCGACCCGGTCCATACCAAGCAATTGTCGGATATGTTGCTTTCTGAATTCGGGATTTACGTGCAACCGATCAACTTCCCCACCGTGCCACGCGGGACGGAACGGTTGCGTTTTACCCCTTCGCCGGTGCATGGGCCGCGTGAAATGGATGCATTAGTAGGCGCTTTGGACGGACTTTGGTCACATTGTGCGCTAAATCGCGCTGAACTTGCCGGTTAACCTTATATACACCTGTGCATAACTTTGCTGGACGTGTTATTTAAGGATTAGGCGCACTTACTGTTTCGATTCGTTGCACAAAGGGCGCTTAGGGGCATTGAGCGGCGGGACAGTCGATGATCGGGAAGACCTTCAAGCGCGATGACGCATCGGAGGACGTGCAAGCCACAGGGTTTGACGCCTATGATTTGCGTCTTGGCGACCTGATGCGCGGTGAGCGTGCGACGATGGGCAAAAGCCTGTTGGACGTGCAACGCGAATTGAAGATCAAAGCCGCTTATATCGCCGCCATTGAAAACGCTGACCCTTCTGCCTTTGACACGCCGGGCTTTATTGCAGGCTATGTGCGATCTTATGCACGCTACCTCAACATGGACCCCGACGACGCGTTTGACGCGTTTTGTGAAGAAAGCGGTTTTGCGACCGCACATGGGATGTCGGCAGAGGCATCATCGCTGAAGGGTAAATCCTTCGATCCTGCCGCGACGCCTTTGGGCAAGGACATTTTCTCATCCTCTGCCACGCCCTTTGTTCCGGCGGGTGAGGCTGTGCTTTCTAGCGTAGAGCCACGCGCCATCGGATCGGTCTTGGTGCTGATCGCCCTAATTGGCGGGTTGGGCTATGGTGGCTGGACCGTGCTGCAAGAAGTACAGAAGGTACAATTCGCGCCGGTGGAACAGACGCCCGTCGTTTTGTCAGACCTTGATCCTTTGGCAGGTGCTGGCAATGCGATCCAGCCCAGCGACCCGCTGGCTGATTTTAACGCCCCGTCGCGGCAAGCGCTGGATAGGCTCTACCGCCCACAAGCTTTGGACGTGCCTGTCTTGGTGGCACGTGATGCACCGATCTCGACCTTAAGCCCAGGCAACATCGGGGCGCTTGTGCCAGATTCTGCGGCACCGGATTTAGAAGAGGTGTCTGTTGCTGATCTCGACTTGCCTGCGCCGCCGGCCATTCAGGTTGTTGAACCAGAAGTTCCGGAACTACAGCTTGTTGCAGTCCGTCCCGCTTGGGTGCGTGTCCGTGCGGCTGATGGAACGGTGATTTTTGAAGGTGTGATGGAGCCGGGTCAGAACTTTGTGGTGCCCGCCACCGAAGAGCCTGCCACCCTGCGTGTGGGTGAAAGTGGCGCGATGTATTTTGCCGTCAACGGCGTGCACTATGGCCCGGTCGGACCATCCGGTGTTGTGACATCCAACGTCGCACTGACAACGCAAAGCCTGACGGAAACCTATGCCGTGGCCGATCTGACCGCTGACAATGATCTGGCGGAAATCGTGAATGTGGCTGAGGTGACTGCAGGCGAATAACCGCAGCCAGATTGCCTTGCTGAACGGCCTGTTGCACCCTAGGTTGGCACTGACGAAAATCGCAGTCGAAAGCTGGCCCGCATGTCTTTGAACCATATCCGCCCGTGGCGTAACATTTACCGTCGCAAATCACGTCAGATCATGGTGGGCAATGTGCCCGTGGGGGGCGATGCGCCGATCACTGTGCAGACGATGACCAACACGTTGACCACGGATATCAAAGCCACGATTGAACAGGTGCAGGCGGCGGCTGATGCGGGCGCGGATATCGTGCGCATTTCGGTCCCGGATGAAGCGTCAAGTGCGGCGCTGAAACAGATTGTACCAGAGGTCTCGGTCCCGATCGTGGCCGATATTCACTTCCACTATAAACGCGGGATCGAGGCGGCAGAGGCGGGCGCGGCCTGCCTGCGCATCAATCCAGGCAATATTGGCGACGAAAAGCGCGTGAAAGAGGTGATCAAAGCCGCGCGCGACTACAATTGTTCGATCCGGATTGGTGTGAACGCAGGATCCTTGGAAAAGCATCTGTTGGATAAATACGGTGAGCCTTGTCCGGATGCGATGGTGGAAAGCGGTCTCGATCATATCAAGATTTTGCAGGACAATGATTTTCACGAATTCAAAATCTCTTGCAAAGCCTCTGACGTGTTTATGGCTGCCGCAGCCTATCAACAACTGGCCGAGGCGACGGATGCGCCGATCCATCTTGGGATCACAGAAGCCGGCGGCCTGACATCCGGCACGATCAAATCGGCCATTGGCCTGGGCAACCTTCTGTGGATGGGGATTGGCGATACGATCCGTGTAAGCCTGTCCGCTGATCCAGTGGAAGAGGTGAAGGTCGGGTACGAAATCCTGAAATCGCTGGGTCTGCGCCATCGCGGCGTCAATATCATATCCTGCCCGTCCTGCGCACGGCAGGGTTTTGATGTCATTAAGACCGTCGAAGAACTAGAAAAGCGGTTGGAGCATATCAAGACGCCCATGTCGCTGTCGATTATTGGCTGTGTGGTGAACGGGCCCGGCGAGGCACTGATGACCGATGTGGGCTTTACCGGGGGCGGTGCAGGCTCTGGCATGGTGTATCTGGCGGGCCAGCAAAGCCATAAACAGTCAAATGCCGATATGGTCGATCACATCGTCGAACAGGTTGAAAAGAAGGCCGCAGAGCTGGAAGCGCAAGCAGAGGTAGCGGCAGAGTAAGGTGGATCATGATCCACCTTACCGGTGCGACGGTCAGTGATAGAAAGCAGCCCATGAAACGCTCTGACAGAGGCAATGTTGATCCGTTCATCGTGATGGATGTGATGGAGGCCGCCCGCAAGGCAGAGGCCGCAGGTCGTCATATTATCCATATGGAGGTTGGTCAGCCCGGTACCGGCGCACCAGCGGCCGCACAGGCGAAGCTGATTGCGGATATGGATGATCCATTGGGCTATACCGTGGCCCTTGGTTTGCCAGAGCTGAAAGAACGTATCGCCCAGCATTATGCCGATTGGTATGGTGTGACGCTTGATCCGGCGCGCGTTGTGATTACCAGCGGCGCATCGGGCGCTTTCCTGTTGGCGTTTTCGGCTCTTTTTGACAATGGCGCGCGGGTGGGTTTGGGCACGCCATGCTACCCATCCTACCGCCAGATTTTGAAGGCTGTTGGCCTGTCTCCTATGGATATCCCGACAAGCTTTGCACAGCGGTTTCAGCCATTGCCTGCCGATGTGGCGTCCCATGATCTGGATGGTTTGATTGTCGCCTCGCCTGCCAATCCAACCGGTACCATGTTGGATCGCGATGGGATCGCTGCTTTGGCAGATGCATGCCGGGCGCAGGATGCGGCCCTGATCTCGGATGAGATTTACCATGGGATTGATTATGACGAGGGTCCGGTAACCGCGCTGCAAGTCACGGATGATGTCTATGTCGTGAATTCCTTTTCCAAATATTTTTCCATGACCGGCTGGCGCGTGGGCTGGATGATCGTGCCAGAGGATCATATCCGGCAGGTCGAACGCTTGGCCCAGAATATGTTCATCTGCGCGCCGCATGCGGCCCAGCGTTTGGCCTTGCATGCCATGGATTGCACGGATGAGCTGGAGGCGAATAAAGCGGTCTACAAAGCCAATCGCGCCTTGATGATTGAGGGCTTACAAGCGGCGGGCTTTACCCGCTTTGCCCCGCCTGACGGGGCGTTTTACGTCTATGTGGATGTATCGGATTATACCGATGACGCATTGGGTTTTGCCGCTGAAATTCTGGAAACTGCTGGTGTTGCGGTGACACCGGGCCTGGATTTTGATGCAGCGCGTGGGCACCATTGGCTGCGCTTTTCCTATGCGCGGGCGACGACAGATATTGTCGCAGGTCTGGACCGCTTGGCGACCTTTATGCGCGGACGCGTCTGATGATCCGCTGGTTGATCGCATTGCTATTTGCCGCCAACCTGGCTGCCGCTGATAACACCGTTGATCCTGCGCGCACCAGTGTTGCTGATGGTTGGTGGACGCTTGAGGTCGCCATCGGCCTTGATCACATCACCCCGTATCGCGTCTTTACATTGGATGAGCCACGCCGCCTTGTCATTGATATCGCAGAGGCTTCTTTCGCGGGGCTTGATGCCGACGCTCTGTTGTCGGGTGATCGCGCCCTTGCAGTTCGCTTTGGTCCGTTGCGCCCCGGTTGGTCACGCATGGTGGTCGATCTGGCCGAGCCGTTGATGATCGCACAGGCCAGCATGGTCGGTAGCGCCGATGGTGTTGATCTGAACATCGTGATGGAACGCACAACGCCAGAAACATTCGCCGCCAATGCGGGCGCGCCGCCTGATCCCGGTTGGGATGTCGTGACGGGGTTTGACCCGAAGGTCGCGCAAGAACTGGCCAAAAGCGAAGACTTTATCGTGGTCATCGATCCCGGCCATGGCGGGATTGATTCAGGTGCCGCGCAAGGCGGGATCAAGGAAGCCGATCTGATGCTGTTGATGGGAACGGAACTGGCCGTAATGCTGAACGCACAAGAGGGCGTGCAGGCGGTTTTAACCCGCGAACAAGATGTCTTTGTCCCGCTTTCGGCCCGTATGACGCTGGCGCGCGAAGTCGGTGCGGATTTGCTGATCTCTCTGCATGCTGACGCGTTGCCAGAGGATGCCGCACGCGGTGCATCGGTCTATACACTATCAACAGATGGCGGGTCGGCGGCGGCGCAACGCAATGTTGAACGCCATGAACGCAGCGATCTGCTGGCAGGGGTCGACCTCGAGGCCGCAGATGACCGTGTCGCAACAGCGCTGATGGATCTTGCACGCGCACAGACAGGGCCAGAGTCGCGCCGCATCGCCGATGCGCTGGTGGCATCTATGTATGCCCAGGGTGTCTTGATGAACACAAATCCGCGCCGGGAAGGGCAATATACCGTGCTCACCGCTGCTGACTTTCCCAGTGTCTTGATCGAGGCGGGGTTTCTGTCGAACGCAGAGGATCGCGCGATCCTGGCCGCAGCCGAAGGGCGTGCGCGCATCACGCGGGCCATCACCGATACAGTGGTCTTGCTGGCCCGCTAGCTGTCGGCATATTGCGCCAGCCAAACCGTGTGCTGGCCGCAGGTCGGATCCTCTGGCGTGTAGCGCAAGACCTTAAACCCATGCTCTGCCAGCAGTTCGCGGTATTCGGCCGGATCAAGTGAGGCATGATAAATCGGTGCATCGGCCACAGTACCGACTGCTTCGCCTGCGATATGGCCTGCTGTGAACATCAGCGTCGCGCGTGGCGCGCAATGGGCTGCGAAGGTGGCAAACATAGCGCGCTGGTCATCGGCGCTAAGGTGGAAAAAGCTGTTCCAAGCCAAAACACCGTCAAAGCGCTGATCAAGGTTAAGGCTGCGCATGTCAGCCTTAACGACCTCTGCATGCGGCAGGTTCTTGGCATAAAGCTGCGTCATCGTGTCGGTCGCATCCACGCCCGTCAGCGCGGCACCACGTTCTGCCAAATATGTCGCCATCGGTTGCCCTGATCCACACCCCAGATCAAGAACACGCACTAGGCCGGTTGCACGCGGTGCCGCCGTCAAAAACCGGTCCAGCCATTGCTTTTCCATCAGGCTGCGATTGCGCGCCTTCGCCCAAAGATGGCCGACACGTTCATAGGTGGGGATGACATCACTTGCTTGCATAGGCTGCACATGCACCCAGCCAAAAACGGTGGCAAGTCCTACTGAAAAAGTGACTAACTTGCTGGCATCTTCTGGCCGAACGCAGCAATTGGCCTTTTGACCACAGACGGGCATCCGCGTATAAGCGGGGTACACAAACAGGATTGGGTCAACGTCCCGTGATACGCTTTTTTCTTTCTTTTCTTGGTGGTCTTTTCACGCTGCTGACCCTTGGCGCCATCATGGGCGCGCTGGCCATTGGCGGTGTACTCTATCTTTATGGGCGCGACCTGCCAAGTTACGAGACCCTGTCGCAATATACGCCGAAAACGATTAGCCGGATTTATTCAGCTGAAGGAAAGATCATTGACGAATTTGCCGTTGAGCGGCGGCTGTTCACACCGGCTGAAGAAATCCCTGACATTGTAAAGCAGGCCTTTATCTCGGCCGAGGATAAGAATTTCTACGAACATTCTGGCTATGATGCGATGGGCATGGTCTCTGCCTTTGTCGATGCGGTAGAATCCCGCGGTGAAAATGTCCGTGGTGCCTCGACGATCACGCAGCAGGTGATGAAGAACTTCCTGCTGGATGGGTCCCGGTCTGTCGAACGTAAGATCAAAGAGATCATTCTGGCGGTTCGTATCGAAGGTGCGATGCCGAAAGAGCGCATTCTCGAGCTTTACCTGAATGAGATTTTTCTTGGTCAGAACAGTTTTGGCGTGACCGCCGCCGCACTGACCTATTTCAACAAACCGTTGACTGAGCTGACACCGGGCGAGGCTGCCTATCTGGCGGCATTGCCGAAATCACCCAGCAATCGCCACCCGGTGCGTGACCGTGATGCCGCGATTTTCTGGCGCAACAACACGCTGCGCGAGATGTATGAAAACGGCTATATCGATCAGGCGACCTATGATGCGGAACGCAATGCGCCGCTGCTGTCGGTGCAGGGCGGTGATTTTGAAGACTTCCGCGACAGCCTGCCAGAGCGTGATTATTTCACCGATGAAATCCGCCGTCAGCTAAGTCAGAACTTTGGCGAGGAAGAATTCTTTTCCGGTGGCCTGTCGATCCGCGCGACTGTCGATCCGGAGTTGCAGGTATCCGCGCGCGAAGCCTTGCAACGTTCTTTGGAAGCCTATGACCGCGAACAGGCGATTTGGCGCGGTACAGGTGAGGTGATCCCGCAAGAGGCTTTGGATGATGAAGGCCTGTGGCGTGCAGCCCTGGCCGCCGCCGATGTGCCACGCGATATTGCGCTGGATGGGACTTGGTACCCTGCGGTCATCCTGAATGTTGCGGAGAATACGCTGACCATTGGCATTGACGATTTGGACGAAACCGATGCTGAGCCTTTTGTCGTGCCCCGCGTCGATATCCGTTGGCTGGTTGGCGATTTCTTTGACAACTTCACACCCGGCGACATCGTGCATGTCCGCCGTTTGCTGGACAGTGAAGGAAATTTTGAACGCTGGTCTTTACGTCAGGTGCCCGAAGTGCAGGGCGGCTTTATGGCGATGGACGTCAACACCGGTCGCGTGATCGCGATGCAGGGTGGCTTTAGCTATCAGCATTCGGTGTTTAACCGTGCCACGCAGGCGCAACGCCAGCCGGGATCATCTTTCAAGCCATTCGTCTATGCCGCCGCCTTGGATAGTGGCTATTCGCCCGCGACCATCATCGTAGATGCACCCATCACGATCAATACGCCGCAGGGCACATGGCGGCCGCGCAATGCCTCCAATCAGTTCTATGGACCAACACCGATGCGCACCGGGATCGAACGGTCAAGGAACCTGATGACCATTCGTTTGGCCCAGGAAATCAGCATTGATACGGTTGGGCGCTATGCCGAACGTTTTGGTGTGTACGAGGATATGAACCGCGTGCTTGCAGCGTCCTTGGGTTCTGATGAGACGACCTTGTTCAAGATGGTTGCCGCCTATGCAATGTTCGCCAATGGGGGTGAGCGGGTTGAACCCACCTTGGTTGACCGCGTTCAGGACCGTTATGGGCATACCGTCTATCGACATGATCAGCGGACCTGTCTGGATTGTGAGCAAACTAACCTGCCTGCCGGTGATGCGCCACGGATCATGACCAACCGCGACCGTGTGATGAATGAAATCACGGCCTATCAGCTGACGTCGATGATGAAAGGTGTTGTGGATCGCGGTACCGCCAGCAGCACTGTCAACTTGCCAGTACCCATTGCGGGTAAGACGGGCACGACGAATGATGCGAAAGATGTGTGGTTCGTCGGGTTCTCATCCAACATCGTGGCCGGTTGCTATATCGGGTATGACACGCCACGCTCGCTGGGGCGCGGCGCGTCTGGTGGTGGCCTATGCGGCCCGGTATTCAACCGCTTCATGACCGAAGCCATCGATAAATATGGCTCTGGTCAGTTCCGCATTCCGGCTGACTGTCAGTTCATCAATATCGACCGTTTCAGCGGCGCGCGTCTGCCTGCGGATGTGTCAGGCGACAATGTGGTGCGTGAATGCTTCCGTCCGGGTGAGGAGCCTGTCTTTGGCATCATGTTCGACGGTGGCTTTGCCATGGGTGCGGACCTGCCATTGTTCCAAGAGGCGCAAACAGCACAGCGGCAGGTCACCACCGCAACAGGCGAAACCGCGACCGTGGGCGAAAAGGCCACATTCGGCACCTTGTCTTCGGGCGGGCTTTACTGACCCACGTGCTTGTGGCGCGCCTACGGGCGCGCTAAGACCATCCCACAGCAAATCAATGACGTAAGACAGGTGCCCTATGCGCGCGGAAATGCAAAATACTGTGGATGCGATTGAAAAATCGCTGACCTTGCTCGCGCAACGGATGGACCGGGAAACGGCGCCACATCGGCTGGAAGAATTCAACGCGCGGGTTGAGGACCCGACCTTATGGGACAATCCCGAGGCCGCGCAAAAGCTGATGCGCGAGCGTCAGTTACTCGTCGATGCGATGGGCAATTACGACAGCATCAAACAAGAGCTGAGCGATAACATCGAGCTAATTGAATTGGGCGAGATGGAAGAGGACGCCGAGGTCGTGGCCGAGGCTGAGGCCGCTTTGGTTAAGCTGGCCGACAAAGCCGCCAAGAAAGAGCTGGAAGCATTGCTGGATGGTGAAGCTGACGGCAATGATACTTTCCTAGAGATCAACGCAGGGGCAGGCGGAACGGAAAGCTGTGACTGGGCCAATATGCTGGCGCGCATGTATGTGCGTTGGGCCGAGAAGAAGGGTTACAAGGTTGAATTGCAGTCCGAGCAGGCCGGTGATGAGGCCGGGATCAAATCGGCCGCTTACAAGATCAGCGGTCACAACGCCTACGGCTGGCTGAAATCCGAGAGTGGGGTGCACCGTCTGGTACGGATTTCACCCTTCGACAGCGCTGCCAAGCGGCACACGTCATTTACGTCCGTAAAGGTTTATCCGGTTGTCGATGATAACATCGAGATCGAGGTGAACCCATCCGATATCCGCATTGATACCTATCGCTCATCCGGTGCCGGCGGTCAGCACGTGAACACCACGGATTCGGCGGTGCGAATTACCCACGCGCCGACAGGGATTGTGGTGACCAGTTCGGAAAAATCTCAACACCAAAACCGCGATATCGCGATGAAGGCGTTGAAATCGCGCCTCTATCAGATCGAGTTGGATAAACGCTCGGCCTTGGTCAACGAGGCGCATGAGAACGCGGGAGATGCGGGCTGGGGCAATCAGATCCGATCTTACGTTTTGCAGCCTTACCAGATGGTCAAAGACCTGCGCACGAGTTTTGAGACATCGGACACCAAAGGCGTCCTAGACGGTGATCTGGATGGTCTGATGGCTGCAACCCTCGCGATGGATATGTCCGGCAAAGGGCGCGACGCGGCGAACGCCGACTGATCACCACCCTTGCCAAACCTAGGCGCTTGGCGCGATGATAGTGATATGTCGTCAACAGATATCTATAGCGGCAGTGCTGAAAAGCTGGTTGTCCGGCAAATCACATTTGCGGATATCGGGGCGAGCTTGCGTGCAGGCATCGCGGATTTTCGCCGCGCACCACAGTTTGGCCTGTTCTTCAGCGCTGTCTATGTGATCGGCGGTTTTGTGATGCTGTGGGTCGGGGCAGGGCATGTGACCTGGACCTTGGCGACATCGTTGGGTTTTCCGCTGATAGCCCCCTTCGCGGCTGCTGGTCTTTATGAGGTCAGCCGCCGGATTGAAAGCGATGAACCGCTGGAATGGGGCGGCGTCCTTGGGATCGTTTGGAATGAACGCACCCGACAATTGCCCTGGCTGGGTGCGGTCATCGTGATCTATTTTCTGTTTTGGACTTTCCTCGCCCATATGATCTTTGCCTTATTCATGGGGCTTTCGACCATGACCAATGTGACCGAAAGCTATGAGGTGTTTTTGACGCCAAATGGGATCGCTATGATCCTGGTCGAACTTGGGGTCGGGGCCGTCTTGGCCTTTGTGCTGTTTTCGATGACGGTGGTCAGCCTGCCTTTGGTGCTGCACCGCGAGGTGGATTTTGTAACTGCGATGTTGACCAGCATGAAGACTGTGCGCATGAACCTGTTCGTTATGGTGATTTGGGCCAGCATCATCGCGGTGCTATCGCTGATTGCCTTGCTGCCGTGGTTTTTGGGGCTGATCGTGGTGCTGCCCATATTGGGTCATGCAACCTGGCATTTGTATCGGAAGGCTTTGGCGTAGATACGAAAAAGGGCGCACCGAGGGACGCCCTTTTCAACAAAACTCAGACTAGATTAGGCTTTTGGTTCAGCCGCCGCCGCTGTTGGCATCTTTTTAGAGCCTGTTGCCAGCGGATCATCCTGACGCTGCACGGAACCTTCGAAATGCGCACCGCTTTCAATCGCGATCGTCTTGTGGATGATATCACCCTCAACACGGGCAGTGGACGTCAGGCGGACCTTCAGGCCACGCACACGGCCCACAACGCGGCCATTCACGACAACATCATCGGCGACAACTTCACCTTTGACAGTGGCACCTTCGCCTACCGTCAAAAGATGGGCGCGGATATCGCCCTCGACCTGGCCTTCGACATTGACGTCGCCAGAGGTTTTGACGTTGCCGGTGATCAGCAGATCGGAGGACAGCACAGATGGGGCAGGCTTCGCCTTGGGCGTCGCAGATGCCTTGAAATCAGACCCTGTCGCGCCTTTTCCAGTGTCTCCGCCTTTTGCCTTGTCAGCGTCCGAGGCGTTTGGTCCGGGTTCATTGATTTTGGATTTAGAAAACATCTTGTCCAGCTCTTATATAAATCATGGGGTTGACGGGGTTGCCGTTTACACGGACCTCGTAATGAAGGTGGGGGCCAGTCGAGCGACCAGAATTCCCCATAGCACCAATTCGTTCGCCACGCGAGACCCTTTCCCCGACACGTACATCCATGGAGTTAAGATGCGCATAACGCGTCTCGATCCCAAAATCGTGGCGGATTTTGATCAGGCGGCCATAGCCCGAAGACCAACCTGCGTGGCTGACAACACCATCTGCTGTTGCGTAGATAGGTGTGCCAATTGGGGCCGCAAAGTCGGTTCCTGCATGCAACCGCCCCCAGCGCGGACCAAAACCGGAGGTATAGCGAAATCTGTCTTTCACCGGGATCGAGAAGGGCGCCTTTTCAGCCGCAATCCGGTAAAGGTTAATGCGATCCATTGATGTTAGGATCGCATTGGCACGCAGGGCGTCCGGGTCAGGGTCGCCACCGCGTGTTGAAAACTGGATCGGTGTCAGTGGACCACCTGTGCCGGAATATCCGCGGCGCACCTGGTCGATCAGGTTATCGGGGTTCATACCCGCCGCGCGGAACATTTCGTCTAGTGGTTCGACGGAAACCAACATGGCCTCTTCCAATTGGCGGAAAATCTGATCGTTCCGTTCCTGCAATAGGCGCAGTTCGAGCTGCATTTCCTGTGCTTGATCAATGGCAAATTCAGCGTCTGCGGCGATCTGATCACGTTCTGACGCGGTATCGGCAAGGGCCGTTGCCAGCAGGCCTACGGTGCCAGCAGCATCATCGCTGATGGATGCGCTGCCTTCATCTGTCTCTTCAGCTGACAGGGCCGCTAGCTCACCGCGGGCCTCTTCACGGGCGCGCATCGCGTCGCGCAGCGTGGCCTGGACAACCTCCAGTCCGGTTTCCAACTCGCGCCGTTTTTCTTCGGTCGCCAGCAGTTCAGACTGCATGATCGAAATTTGCTGCAAGGCTGAATTGAAACGCTCTTGTGCGGCTAAAGCCTCCATCGCGCGGGCGTCGCGTTCGGATGACAAGGCGTTCAGGCGTTGTTCATAGGTCAGTTGATCGCGCTGTGCCTGGGCGCGAAAGTTGCCCGCACCGATGCTGTCCATCAAAAGGATTGCGGTGGCGATAATCGTCCAGGCCACAACAATGATGCTGCCGGTCCAGCCGACCAACTGGGTCTCTGGGGTCAGGCGGATAAAACGCGTCTCTGTATCTGATCTGAGGAACAATCGCTTTTCAGGCAGAAAGCGTTCCAAGATACCATGGATGCGTTTTGTCAGTCGTGATCGCACGGTGCTGTTTGTCCTGTCCCGTTTCCTGTTTCCGGAGCCCACCCGGATTCGCCTCCGCAACGGTTTACGTGTCCCGACGCCCTGCTGCAAGAAATTTGCACTATTCTTAGGCAAAGGTCCCGTAACCATTGGGCGTTTGGGCGGGGAATTGCCTATTTCTTAGTTGCCTCTACGGCAGGTTGCGCACCCGCTGCCAGCGGCCAATAGAAGTCTGGTGGTATCCCAGCCTCGGCCCGTTTTTCTTCGTTGAAAGGTGGCTTGAGGGGGCCGTGAAAATACTTGCGCACAAGATCGTGGAACACAGCCGTCGGGTCCAGATCATGGCGTCCGCATAGGAAGTGAAACCATTTCGAGCCGTAGGCCACGTGATGCACCTCTTCGGCATAGATGACTTCAAGCGCCTCGACGGCTTGCGTCAATTTGGCCTGTCTGAAAATCTTGATCATGCCGGGTGTCACATCCAGCCCGCGTGCTTCCAGCACCATGGGAACAACGGCCAACCGCCCCATCAGATCATCAACTGTATCTTCTGCGGCCCGCCACATGCCCGCATGGGCAGGAAGCGCGCCATAATAGCTGCCAAGTCCTTCAAGGCAGTCGCACATCAGGTTGAAATGTTTAGATTCTTCATCTGCCGCTTTTACCCAATCGTCGTAGTAGCCTGTGGGCAACTTTGTGTCTGAGAAACGTGCGATAATGTCCCAATGCAGATCAACCGCGTTCAATTCGATATGGGCGACGGCATGTAACAGAGCGATGCGCCCCGCCTCTGACCCCGGTTTGCGATGTGGCACATCGCGGGGGTTCAGCAGTTCTGGCTTGTCTGGGCGCGCCGGGCGCAAGGGGGGCTGTGCGCGACCAATCTCTATCACGTCGCCTGCCGCGCGGGCCGCCTGCCACTCTGCGGCGTATTGCCGGGAAAGTGCTGTCTTTTTGCGCCCATCTGCAGTGGTTAGCACTGCGACGGCCATTTCCGTCAGGGTCACAGGGCGCGGACCGCTTCAAGCACCGCATCAACATGGCCGGGCACACGGACCTTGCGCCAGGCCTGTGCGATCTTGCCATCGCTATCTATCAGATAGGTCGCCCGTTCGATCCCCATATAGGTCTTGCCATACATGCTTTTCTTAACCCATGTGCCGTATCGTTCGCAAACGTCACCGTCTTCATCTGACAAAAGCGCGATTTTCAGATCGTGCTTGGCCACAAATTTGTCGTGCTTTTTCACGCTATCCTTGGACACACCAAGGATGACCGTGTCTAAGGCCGCAAAGGCATCGACATTTTCGGTAAAGCCAATCGCCTCTTTCGTGCAGCCGGGGGTGTCATCTTTGGGGTAGAAATACAGCACCACCTTTTTGCCCTCAAAATCTGACAGGTTCACGATCTCACCGCCATCGCGCGGCAGGCTGATGTCGGGGGCTTTTTCGCCGACGGCGGGTTGTGTCATGGGTTTGTCCTCTGTCAGGTTAACTTCTTGGTTTTGTTTTAGTCCGTGACAGGCAAAGATAAAGACCAAGGGCGCAATTGGACCGCAATGACAGAAGAGACCGAAGTTCCACCGCCAAAACCCAAGACACGCAAGGGAATGCACCCTTGGGTTTTTTCACTGCGCGCGGTCTTTGTGATTTGTCTGATGCCATTGGTCTTTCTGGCCGCTGCTGCGGTGATGATCATTGATCGCGATATCACGGCCCCTAGTTGGATTACTGAGCGGATCGAACAACGCGCAGCCGATGTGCTGGAAGGTGCCGCGCTAGAGTTTGGCGCGATCACCTTGCGCATTGGCCGCGATCTGCATCCGACAGTTCGGCTGGTCGATACGCGGTTAGTGGATGCCGGTGGTCTAACCCTGACACGTGTGCCGATTGTCGAAGGGCTGATGTCGCCACGTGGCTTGATCCTGCAACAAGAGGTATTGATGCAAGACGTACGCTTGATCGGGGCGCAGGTGAACCTGCGCCGCGCGCGCGACGGCACTGTTTCTTTTGCCCTGACCAGCGGCGGTAACGACCTTGGCCAAGCGCGATCCTTGCCCGAGCTGTTAGAGCAGTTTGATCAAGTCTTTGAACGCCCTGCTTTGGAGGCATTGGAAACCGTGCGTGCCGATGGGCTGATCGTCAATTTTGACGATGCGCGGGCCGGGCGCAGCTGGATTGTGGATGGGGGTACCGTTTCACTTGATCTGCGCGGGGGGCAAACGGCTATTCGCGGTAATTTTGCGCTGCTATCCGGGGGTGCAGATGTCACGAATGTAAGCCTGAATTACGCCAGCCCACGTGGTGCGCGCACTGCGCGTGTTGGCTTGAACCTAGAAAATGTGCGTGCCGCTGATCTTGCCGCGCAATCCCCTGCGCTGCGCTGGCTGCAAGGGGTTGATGCGCCGATCACTGCGGCACTGCGGACCGAACTGGATGCATCTGGCGCACTGGGGCCCTTGAATGCATCGCTTGAAATCGGGCAGGGCGCTTTGCAGCCGAACCCGGCCACTCAAGCCATCGCCTTTGATGATGCCAAAGCCTATTTCACTTATGATCCGGTGCGCGATAGTATCAGCTTTAGCGAACTCAGCCTGCAAACCGAATGGGGCAGCCTGCGCGCGGATGGCGATGCCTATTTGCGCGAATTCAGCGATGGTTTGCCACGCGCCTTGCTCGCGCAGTTTCAATTCAGCGATGTGGCGCTGAACCCGCCGGGGTTTTATGAGACAACTCCGCAAATTCCCCAAGCCGCAGTTGATCTGCGCCTGCGGTTTGATCCTTTCTCGGTCGAGATTGGACAGGCGGTCGTGACCGATGGCGACACGCGGGTCACGGCTGATGGTGCCATTTCAGCCACCGATGCGGGGTGGCGGATCGCTTTTGATGCGCATGTCGACAGTATCGCGCCCGAACGGTTCATCGGCTTTTGGCCCTTGTCGATGAAGCCACGCACCCGGCAATGGATTTCCAACAACCTAAGCGCAGGGCGGCTGGAAAACATCAACGCAGGTGTCCGCCGCGCGCCAGAGCGGGCCGCGCAATTTGCCCTGGGATTTGAATTCGCGGACAGCAATATCAAGTTCTTACGCCATATCCCCCCCATCGTGCAGGCCCATGGTGTGGGCAGTCTGGAAGACAATCGTTTTGTGGTCAGCCTCGACCGGGGCGTCGTCAACGCACCCCAAGGCGGGCCCATGCATTTGGCCGGGACCAATTTTACCATGGTCGATCTGCGGCTGGACCCGTCGCCGGCAATCCTGAAGTTACAGGTTGATAGTTCACTGACGGCCGCACTCTCTGTCCTGAACCAAAAGCCGTTTGAATTTATGGATAAGGCAAACCTGCCGGTCACAATCGGCGATGGGCGCGCTTTGACCCAAGGGTTGGTGACATGGCCGCTGGAACCGCGGCCTACGCCGGATAGTTTCATCATCGACGTGGCGTCAGAGCTGCGCAATGTCCGCAGTGACACATTGCTTGAAGGGCGCCGCTTTGCGGCACCCCGGCTACAGGTAAATGTTAGCCGCCAAGGCGTTGATATCGCGGGCCCCGTGCGTGTGGGGCAAGTGGCCGCTGTTGGCCAGTGGGAGCAACGCTTTGGTGATCCCGAACGCCCCGGCAGTCTGGTGACGGCTGATGTGGCGCTATCGCAGACCTTTTTGGATGAATTCGCGATTGCTTTGCCGCCTGGTACGATTGGCGGCAATGGCACAGGGCAGCTGACCGTTGATTTACAACGGGATCAGGCGCCGGCCTTTCGCCTTAGCTCTGATTTATTGGGTCTTCGCGTAGGTATCCCCGCGATTGGATGGTCCAAAGGCACCGGGACAGCAGGTAACCTGCTGATCACCGGGCGTTTGGGCGATGTGCCTTCCATTGACGCCTTGGAAATCGGTGGCGGTGGTTTGCAGGCCACGGGGCGGATTGATCTGGCCGCAAATGGGCAGTTAGAGGCCGCGCGCTTTTCCCAGTTACGTGTCGGTAACTGGTTCAACGCACCGCTCACACTGCGCGGGCGAGGGGCGGGGCAGCCATTGGCGGTTGAAATCTCTGGCGGGTCCTTGGATTTGCGCAACGCCCAGTTTGGTGGTGGTCAGGGCGGCGGTGGCCCGGTGCGGATTGCCTTGGACCGTCTTCAGGTGACCGAAGGGATATCGCTGACAAATTTCCGCGGCGATTTTCGCAGCCAACAAGGGTTTCGCGGGCAATTCACCGGGCAGGTCAATGGGGCGGCGCGCGTAGAAGGCACGGTCGCGCCACGCGATGGGCGCTCTGCCGTGCAGCTGCGCAGCGATGATGCGGGTGGTGTTCTGCGGGCCACAGGCCTGATGCGCAATGCGGTGGGTGGTGCGGTTGATCTGACGTTGCTGCCTGCAGGTGGGGCCGGTACCTTTGATGGCACCCTGCGGGTGCGCGACATCCGCGTGCGTGACGCGCCAGCGATTGCGGCACTTTTGGATGCCATCAGCGTTGTGGGGCTATTGCAGCAGCTTGATGGGCAGGGCTTGTCTTTTGATGAGGTCGATGCGCGGTTCCGCCTGACCCCGCAACAGGTGATCTTGTCAGAGGCCAGTGCGGTGGGTCCGGGTCTTGGCATTTCGGTTGATGGGCTCTACACGCTCGCCAGCAAGCAACTTGATATGCAGGGCGTCGTGTCACCGTTCTTTCTGGTCAACAGCATTGGTTCCTTCCTGACCCGGCGGGGCGAGGGGTTGATCGGGTTCAACTACACCATTGGCGGCACGACCGATGCGCCGCAGGTGGCAGTGAACCCGCTGTCGGCGCTAACCCCGGGGATGTTCCGCGAGATTTTTCGCAGGCCGGCGCCGGATATTTCGCAATGAAGCTCAGCGAATTTGACTTTGATCTGCCGGAGCGGCTGATTGCGACGCGGCCTGCGCGCCCGCGGTCTTCGGCGCGGTTATTGCTCGCACAGGGCGCGGCCATCGCAGACCGCATTGTCAATCAGCTGCCTGACATCCTGCAGCCGGGAGATCGGCTGATCCTGAACGATACCAAAGTGATCCCCGCGCGCCTGTTTGGTCTGCGGCACAGGTCGGGTGAAGCGGGTGAGACGGCGGCCAAGATGGATGTCACACTGTTAGAGCCGCGCGCAGATGGCAGCTGGTCCGCCTTAATCAAACCGCTCAAGAAAGTACGCGACGGCGAAGTCATTGTCTTTTCGGACGATTTGGAGGCAGAGGTCACAGGGCGCGGGGATGGGCAGGGATACCTAGCCTTCAACCTGAAAGGCGACGATTTTGATGCCGCGCTAAACGCTGTTGGCGCGATGCCATTGCCCCCCTATATCGCTGGCAAACGCCCTGCGGATGAGGCGGATAAGCAAGACTACCAAACCTATTGGGCGCGCAAGACTGGGGCGGTTGCCGCCCCCACAGCATCGCTGCATTTCGATGGCCCCTTGCTGGATGCGCTGGCGGCGCGCGGGGTCCAGTTTACGCATGTGACCTTGCATGTGGGCGCAGGTACATTCCTGCCGGTGAAGGTAGACGACGTGCGCGACCACAAAATGCATGCCGAATGGGGTGAGGTCACGCAAGAGGCTGCGGCAGAGATTAACGCAACCAAAGCCGCCGGAAACCGTGTGATCCCTGTGGGCACAACGGCTTTGCGGCTGATTGAAAGTGCAGCACAGGGTGGTGCGATGCTTCCATGGCGGGGACCGACAGATATTTTTATCACGCCGGGTTTCCAGTTTCAGATCGCAGATGGGTTGATGACCAATTTTCACCTGCCCAAATCAACATTGATGATGCTGGTCTCGGCGCTGATGGGCACCGATACAATCCATGCGATCTACGATCATGCTATCGCGCAAAACTATCGCTTTTTCTCATATGGTGACAGCTCACTTCTTTTGCCGGGTAAATAAGGGCGTGAATGAGCGCGACGAGGTCGCAATTGTGTGATGATTTCTAAATAGAATCGTGAGAAGCGGTGGTTCTGTTTCGGGCTGAAAGGGCGCGTCATGTTCCAGGTATTTACCGGCTCTTGGGCCTTGTTTGTTGGCATGTTCATGCTGATGGTTGGCAACGGCCTGCAAGGCACGCTTTTGGGTTTGCGGGGCGAGGCTGAGGGGTTCAGCACGCTTGAGTTGTCCATCGTAATGTCGGCCTATTTCTTGGGGTTCCTGTTCAGTTCGCGCTACACGCCGGAACTGATCCGCAGGGTCGGCCACGTGCGGGTCTTTGCGGCCCTTGGGTCGATGGTCTCAGCCGTACTGATCGCCTATCCGGTCCTGGTTGATCCATGGGCCTGGGCTGTGGGCCGTGTGATCATCGGGTTTTGCTTTTGCGGGGTCTATATCACCGCTGAAAGCTGGTTGAACGATGCCTCCAGCAATGAAAACCGCGGCAAATCCCTGTCGGTCTATATGATCGTGCAGATGGCGGGGATCGTCTTTGCCCAGTGGATTGTCAGCCAGGGTGATGTCTTGGGCTATGTCTTGTTCATCATCCCGTCGATCATGGTTTCGCTCGCCTTTGCCCCGGTCCTTTTGTCGGTCAAACCGATGCCAGCCTTTGAGGCGACAAAGCCCATGAAGCTGCGCGACCTGATCAATGCCTCGCCCTTGGCCTGCATTGGTATGTTCATGTTGGGCGGCGTTTTTTCGGCGCAGTTTGGCATGTCAGCCGTCTATGGCAGCCGGGTCGGACTGACGGTGGGTGAGATTTCATTCTTCGTATCGGCCATCTATGTGGCAGCCCTTGTGCTGCAATACCCCATTGGGTGGTTGTCGGACCGTATGGACCGGCGGACGCTGATTATCTGGGTGTCCCTGCTAGGTGCTGCCGGATCAATGATCGCATTCCTGATCCCTGGATATTTCATCTTGATCGTGATCAGCGGGGCGATTGTTGGGGGCATGTCGAACCCGCTTTATGCGCTGCTGATTGCCTATCTCAACGACTATCTAGAGAAAGAGGATATGGCTGCAGCCTCTGGCGGGTTGTTGTTCATCAATGGGGTCGGTGCAATCCTGGGGCCGCTGATTGTAGGTCTGATGATGGATGTAATCGGTGACAATGGGTTCTGGCTTTATACTGCGGTGCTGATGGCGGCGGTGGGCGGCTATGGCTTGTATCGTTCGACACAGCGCAGCAGGGATGATCTGGATACAGAGGCCGTGCCATATGCACCGGTTTCTGCGGCCTCTACACCTGTGGCGGCTGAGTGGGCGCAAGAGGTCTATATCGAGGAGGAAGCCGCGATGGTGGAAGAGGCCACGCCAGTTTGACCTGACGTCGCCCCAAATGTCACTTCGCAAGATCAAGTGATCGCCACAAGGTGTGAAACACTTGTCAGCCGATCATTAGTCTGTTTGCAATTGTAACAGATGTGTAAACGACCAAGGAGTGGTGTCGTGGTAGCCCCTGATGAGGTATTGGCGTTCTGGCTGGATGAATGTGCGCCGGAGGATTGGTATAAATCTGACCCTGCGCTTGACGCAAAGATCCGAGAAAAGTTTCTGACAACATGGCTGCAGGCCACCGAAGGTGCGCTTGGCCTTTGGCTGACGTACCCGTCAGGAACACTGGCCTACATCATTCTGACCGATCAGTTCCCGCGCAATATGTTCCGCGACAGCGGGCGGGCGTTTGAAACGGATGGTATCGCGCGGGCCGCGGCCAAAATGGCCATTGACCGCAAATGGGACATGAGGATTGACGAACCGGCGCGCCAGTTTTTCTATTTGCCGCTGATGCATGCCGAGAACCTATGCGATCAGGACCGCGCCGTGCGCCTGATCCATACGCGTATGCCAGAGCATGGTCACCACAATCGCGATCATGCTTGCGCGCATCGTGCGGTGATCCGTGATTTCGGGCGCTTTCCCTATCGCAATGAAGCATTGGGGCGCAAAACGACCCCGGCAGAGCAGGCATTTTTGGATGCTGGCGGCTATGGTGCGGCAATTCGCGCGCAACAAGAGGCCGTGAATTAAGGGCTCTTGCACCTATCGGGTAGCGGATATGACCTAAGGTCACTAGAGGTTCTTCCAAAAGTAGTTTAGCGTTCAACTAAATTTGAAACTGGAGGGCGGACGGATGGCTGCGCAAAATTTTGATCTTATCGTAATCGGTGCCGGGCCGGGGGGCTATGTCGCGGCGATCCGTGGTGCGCAACTGGGCATGAAGGTTGCCATTGTTGAACGCGAGCATCTGGGTGGGATTTGCCTGAACTGGGGTTGCATTCCGACGAAGGCGATGTTGCGCTCCTCGGAAGTGTTCCACCTGATGCACCGCGCGAAAGAGTTTGGCCTGAAAGCCACGGGCGTTGATTATGATCTTGATGCCGTGGTGAAGCGCAGCCGCTCTGTCGCGGGTCAACTTTCGGGCGGCATTGGCCACCTGATGAAAAAGAACAAAGTCACCGTCTTTATGGGTGAGGCGACGATCCCTGCCAAAGGCAAGGTTTCTGTCAAAGGTGAAAAAGGGACGGATGAGCTGACAGCCAAGAATATCGTGCTGGCCACCGGCGCGCGGGCGCGTGAATTGCCGGGGCTAGAGGCAGATGGCGATCTCGTCTGGACCTATAAACACGCATTGCAGCCCAAAAAGATGCCGAAAAAACTGTTGGTGATCGGTTCGGGCGCCATCGGGATTGAATTTGCAAGCTTTTATAACACTCTGGGTGCCGACACGACCGTAGTTGAGGTGATGGACCGTGTGCTGCCTGTTGAAGATGCCGAAATTTCAGCATTTGCGAAAAAGCAATTCGTGAAACAAGGCATGAAGATCATGGAGAAATCCATGGTCAAACAGTTGGACCGCGGCAAAGGCAAAGTCACCGCGCATATTGAAACCGGCGGCAAGACCGAGAAGATGGAATTTGATACTGTCATCTCTGCCGTGGGCATTGTTGGCAATGTTGAGGGCCTAGGTCTGGAAGAGTTGGGCGTGAAGGTCGACCGCACCCATGTTGTCACAGATGAATTCTGCCGCACCGGGGTAGAGGGGCTCTATGCGATCGGCGATATCGCTGGCGCACCCTGGCTTGCGCATAAAGCCAGCCACGAGGGCGTGATGGTCGCTGATCTGATCGCGGGCAAACATGCGCATCCGGTGAAACCAGAAACCATCGCTGGTTGTACCTACTGTCACCCGCAAGTGGCGTCAGTCGGCTATTCAGAGGCGAAAGCGAAGGAACTCGGCTATGACGTCAAAGTTGGCCGCTTCCCCTTCATCGGCAACGGCAAGGCGATTGCACTGGGTGAACCTGAGGGCATGATCAAAACGGTCTTTGACGCCAAAACAGGTGAATTGCTGGGTGCGCATATGGTAGGCGCAGAAGTCACCGAATTGATCCAGGGCTATGTGGTGGGTCGCCAGTTGGAGACAACAGAAGAAGACTTGATGAACACGGTCTTCCCGCATCCAACACTGTCAGAAATGATGCATGAAAGCGTTTTGGACGCCTATGATCGTGTGATCCATATGTGAGTGGCTTTAGCCCGTAGACATCAAAAGCCCGCGCCGGTCCCCCGGCGCGGGTTTTTTCTTTGTGGCCTATTCAATCGTCAAGGCACGGCTGGCCACCGATGACCGATCCTGACCAACAAAATACTGGATCAGATAGTCGCCTGGCGCCTCGGGCAATGTTATCGTCAGCGGGTTGCCATCGCGCGTGTAATCAAACGCCTCCCACATGGCGCTGCGTTCAGCACCTACAGGGCCAATGCCGATATAATCCCCTTGATAGTCGGGGCCGTCCCACCCGACGATAAGGTCAGAGCCAGCGGGGGCACTATCGGGTGCGATCAACCGCGCTTCGATGGGGGTCACGGTGATCGGCACGGTTTGCAGGACCGAACGATCCTGCCCTGAGAAATATTTGATCAGATAGTCACCGGCAGCAGTGGGCACCAAAACATCGGCGGGTGACCCATTGTCTGTATAGGCAAATCCTTCCCATTGCGCATTACCTGTCGCGCCAACCACGCCGATCCCGATGTAGTCGCCATCATAGTCAGGTCCATCAAAGCTAACTGCGATCGTGTCGCCGCCAACGGCGGTGGCCGGTGCTGTGATCTCGACCTTGACGGGTGTCACTGTCAGCGTTTCGCTCACCAGAATGGCGCGATCCTGACCCAGGAAATACTGCACCAGATATTCGCCGGGCTGCATCGGCACCAGTAAATCGCCGGGCGTGTTGTCTTCGACGTAGAAGAAGTTATCCCACTGTGCGCTCGCCGTGGCATCCATGGCGCCGATCCCGATATAGTCGTCCTCATACCCCGGACCGGTCCAGCCCACGCTGATGGTTGATCCGGCCACCGCCTCAGGCGGGAGGGTCAGTGTTGCGCCAACCTCGGTTGCGGTGAAAGGCACTGTGGTCAGAACCGCGCGATCCTGGCCCAAGAAATACTGGATGATGTAATCCCCCGGTTCGGTCGGCACAGTCAGGTTGGAAGGCGACCCATCCTCGGTGTAAAAGAAGTTGTCCCAACGTGCGTTCCCGATCGCATCTGGCTTGCCAATCCCGATGTAGTCACCATCGTAATCCGGCCCTGTCCACGCGACCGAGATGTCCGATCCAGCCTCAGCCTCGGCCGGGGCCGTGATTGTGGCCCCCACCTCAGTTGCGGTGAAGGGGATGGTTGCCAGCACTGAACGATCCTGACCAAGGAAGTATTGGATGATGTAGTCACCCGGTTCGGTTGGAACGGTCAGCTGCGCAGGAGAGCCATCTTCGGTGTAGAAGAAATTCTCCCATCTGGCGTTACCTGTGGCATCGGGCAGGCCGATGCCGATGTAGTCACCATCAAAATCCGGTCCAGTCCATGTGACCGAAATCGCTGATCCCGCTTCGGCTTCTGCCGGTGCAGTGATGGTCGCACCCACCTCTGACACGGCGATGCGGGTGGTCGTCAGAACGCTGCGGTTCTGCCCAAAGAAATAGCTGATCTCATATTCGCCGACCTCAGTTGGGATTGTCAGCTGCTGTGGTGAGCCTTCATCAAGGTAGAAAAAGTTCTCCCACCGCGCATTGCCGACAGCATCTGGCAGACCAATCCCGATGTAGTCGCCGTCATAGGCGGGGCCGGTCCAAGTCACTGTGATATCCTCACCCACAACAGCCTCGGCTGGTGCGTCGATAGTCGCGGTGACCGGTGTTAGGCTGATAGGGACCTCTACAATCGCCGTGCGATCCTCGCCTAAATAGTATTTGATCAGGTAGTCACCCGGTGCGGTTGGCATCAACAAATCGCTGGGATTGCCATCCGCAACATAAAAGAAATTTTCCCAGCGCAAGTTGCCCTCGGCATCTGGTTTGCCGATACCGACATAGTCATCCGGTAGCGCAGGTCCGGCCCAGCCAACCTGAATTGTATCGCCAACCGCCGCGGATGCCGGTGCGATGATGCGTGCCGTGGGTAGTTTCTCTTCAAACATTACTTCGACCGCAGTCGCGCCACCGGTGATGGCAACAAACTGCGCTTCGCCCGTTTCCTCACCCGCGATCGAATAGGCTGTCGCGGTATAGGCGCCTTCGGGCAGGTCATAGGTAAATGGGTTGGCCTGTGCGTCTTCGACAATCAGACCGGACCCATCATTGATGTCCCACAGGATGGGCGTGTCGATCACTGCTTTGTCTTCGCCAATCACAGCTGTGAATGTCATGCTGACAAGCGCGGGTTCCGGGATAGGTTCAGGTGTGGGTTCCATGACCATCGCGGTCATCGCAAGGTCCAGCTCATCCGCGTTGGAGGCGGTCAGGAACTGCCCGCCCGTTTCCTCGGCCAGACATTGCATTTGCGCAAGTGCTTCGGGATCCGAGACATCGAAACCCACGACATGGGTTGTGAAATTGATCCCGGCCTCTTCTAACAGCCGGGCTGCTGCACACGGATCAGGGTTGCAGGTTTCAACACCGTCAGACACCAGAATGACCGTAGCGCTGTCTTCGGTGTAGCGCAGCGCCTGGGCCGCGGCGATAACCGCATCTGTCATCGGCGTTTTGCCAAGAGGTTTGATCCCGTTCACGGCAGTGACAATTTCACTCACCGTGCCGGGTGCAGGGGCGACGATGGTTTCAATATCCGTGCAGTTGCCACGTTCGCGGTGGCCATAGACAGTCAGGCCCAGACCTTGCTCTGCCGGGAAATCTGCCAGGATGCCGCCTACGACCTCTTGGGCAATCGTGATCTTCGCGGTGCCATCAATCTGGCCCCACATTGACCCGGACCCGTCCAACACCAAAATTGTGTTGGGCTGATCCTGTGCCACTGCCGCGGATGCGAGCGTGCCGAGAAAGGCGCTGGTTACCAAAATACGCATATTAAATTCCTCCACCAAAATAGCTTTTCACCAGAAAAACATGGCCTTGGTCAAAGGTATAGAAAAAACCGGCGATGGGTCGGGAAAACCTGACCGCCGGGATGTCAGTTTTTGTCACCAGTCATGCGATGGCGTGCTAAGATTAATTTTGCACATGTTCCTGAAATGTTCTAAATCTGGGGTGGCAGGCGGTGATACGCCTGCTATCTGGTAGGGCAGTTGCCCTGGGGGTCTTTATGGCTGAGCTGAAAAACATCGAAGTGCGCGGAGCGCGCGAACATAACCTGAAAGATATCGACGTGGATATTCCACGCGATCAGCTGGTGGTGATTACGGGGCTGTCAGGCTCTGGCAAGTCATCTTTGGCCTTCGATACGATCTATGCCGAAGGGCAGCGCC
>JBCAZI010000030.1:0-33166 GCA_038533095.1 Pseudomonadota bacterium | reverse complement strand
GTTGATCAGTGCGACAATGGATGAGTTTGCAACAATCGCCGTTGTGTACTCGGCCGGGTTGCCTGTCATACCTGCAAGGTTCAGTGTTTGGTGGTCTGCTGTCAGGTTAGACGAAAAGTCGACACCCTCACAGGTACCCGCGGCAGCGGCAACAGATTGGATGGCAGGAAATTCATTTCCGATGATGCTGACACGCCCATCAGCTTCGCAGGCATAAGCACCGGTCGCTGTCAGTGCGGCAACAGCAGTGCCCAGCATAGCATTTTTCCAGATTTTCATTTGATAAGAACCTCCCAGTTGTTCTTTTGTCCCGGACTTTCCCGGTTTTTCGATTAATTTACGAATCGGGTTCGCTTTGCATACGTTTGCAAGTTAACCTCCAAAGGCGCATCCCACGCAAGCATATTGCGCGCCGGAATGAAAGAATTTGCAGTTATTCCGATTAGGCCTTGCCAGATTTCCGGAATCGCTCCAGTGTTTTTGCAAACGTATGCAAGGGGTGCGTCATGGCCGAAATTCAGCTTCGCAGTGTGTCCAAAAGATGGGGGTCCTTTGTCGGCGTCCAAAGTTTCGACCTGACGATCGCGGATCAAGAGTTTCTGGTTTTGCTGGGCCCCTCTGGCTGCGGCAAGACCACAACGATGCGCATGATCGCCGGACTAGAGGATGTCACAGACGGGGATATTCTGGTTGACGGCAAACGGATCAATGATCTGGAACCCAAAGATCGCGATGTGGCGATGGTGTTTCAAAGCTACGCGCTTTACCCCAACCTGAACGTCTATGAAAATATCCGCTTCCCGTTGAAAGTGCGCGGCGTCCCGCAGGCCGAGCATGACGAACGGGTCATGCGCGCCTCTGCCATGGTCGAGTTGGATGATTTCCTGCATCGCAAACCGGCAGAGCTGTCAGGCGGTCAGCGCCAGCGCGTTGCCTTGGCCCGCGCCATTGTACGTGAACCCAATGTGTTCTTGATGGACGAACCGCTGTCCAACCTTGATGCCAAACTGCGGGTGTCGACCCGTGCGCAGATTAAGAACCTGAGCCATGAATTAAAGGTGACAACAATCTACGTGACCCATGACCAGATCGAGGCGATGACGCTGGCCGACCGCGTTGTGGTGATGAGCAAAGGTGTCGTGCAACAGGTCGGGACCCCGACCGAGATTTACGACAACCCTGCGAATACCTTTGTTGCGGGCTTCATCGGCTCACCCGCTATGAACCTGATTGATGGTGAGATGGCGAACGGCACGTTCACTGCGCAGAACATGTCAGTTTCTGGACTGCCGACACAGCATTCTGGCCCTGTCACCCTTGGCTTCCGGGCAGAGGATGCGAGCGTTGCTACAAGTCAGGCTGAAATCAATTCCAATGTCTATTCGCTCGAACTTTTGGGCGAGGCGACAATGGTGACGATGCGGGCGGGCGGCACCATCGTGTCGGTGAAATCCGGCAAGGACTACCGCGTTGAAATTGATGAGGATGTTCACGCCAATATTCCGGCAGACATCTGCCATCTGTTTGACCAACAAACGGGCGAGCGGCTTTGACGACGCCCTCCGAACCGCAGACAAACTGAAAACGAATAGGACGCTGCATGACGCGCGACGCACAATCACAAGCCTCACTTGACGCTGTCAAAGCGATGGAACAGGGGCTGGCCAATAACGAAATGGACATGCTGAAGTATTTTACCGAAGACTTCACATGGCGCGGCAATCAGGGCTGCGGCACCAAGAAGGGCGTCAAGGAATTCCAGCGCAACTGGCAATTTCCGATCCGCGCGGCCTTTACCGACCGTGACTATAAAACAGAACACTTCATGGCCGACGGGGAATGGGCAGCTTGTTTCGGCCATATCGAGGGTACGCATTCCGGCACCTTCATGGGCATCCCCGCCACCGGCAAACGCGTCAAAATCCCATATATGGATTTCTGGCGGATCGAAGATGGGCGGATTGCCGACAACCCCGTCTCGGTCGACTTCGCATCCGTGATGATGCAGCTGGGCGTTGACGTCTTTGGCGGGCAGGGCTGGGAAAAATATGACCGGGGCGAGGAAGAACCGCCCAAACCAGAAGGGTATTAAGCGATGGCAATCACCTATCTGAAATCCGGCAAACCCGAAGCCGAACGCGCAGAAGATGACGCAAAGGTGCGTGGTATTGTCGAGGCCACACTCGGCGACATCGAAAAGCGCGGTGATGCGGCGGTACGCGAACTCTCCGAAAAGTTTGATAAATATGGGCCACCCAGCTTCCGCCTGACCCCGTCAGAGATTGAGGCGGCGATGTCCAAAGTCTCATCCCGCGACCTTGATGACATCAAATTCGCCCAAGACCAAATCCGCAACTTTGCTCAGGCGCAGCGCGCATCAATGACTGATGTTGAGGTTGAAACGATGCCTGGTGTGATCCTGGGTCACAAAAACATCCCCGTGCAATCTGTGGGCTGCTATGTACCGGGCGGTAAATTTCCCATGGTCGCCTCAGCGCATATGTCCGTGCTGACCGCTTCGGTGGCTGAGGTGCCGCGCATCGTGGCCTCCGCCCCGCCACAAAACGGCGCACCGCATCCCGCTATTGTCGCCGCGATGCATCTGGGTGGCGCGCATGAAATCTACGTGCTGGGCGGCATGCAGGCGGTAGGTGCCATGGCGCTGGGCACCGAAACGATCGACCCGGTGCATATGATCGTGGGCCCCGGAAACGCCTTTGTGGCCGAGGCCAAGCGCCAGCTCTTCGGGCGCGTCGGGATCGACCTTTTCGCTGGCCCGACCGAGACTATGGTGATTGCGGATGACACGGTGGATGCAGAGCTTTGCGCGACCGACCTGCTGGGGCAGGCTGAGCATGGCTACAATTCGCCCGCGGTGCTGCTGACCAATTCAGAAAAACTGGCAAAAGAAACCCTGGCCGAAATTGAACGCATCCTCGACATCCTGCCAACGGCAGAAACCGCGCGTACCTCGTGGGAGGATTATGGCGAGGTGATCCTCTGCGACACCTATGACGAAATGCTGGCCGTGGCAGATGACATCGCGTCCGAGCATGTGCAGGTGATGACGGACCGCGATGATTGGTTCCTCGAAAACATGACCTGCTATGGCGCGCTTTTCCTGGGGGCGCGCACCAATGTCGCCAATGGTGACAAGGTCATCGGCACCAACCACACGCTGCCCACGAAAAAGGCCGGGCGCTATACCGGTGGTCTTTGGGTCGGAAAATTCCTGAAAACCCACAGCTATCAAAAAGTGCTGACAGATGAGGCGGCAACCTTGGTGGGTGAATATGGCTCGCGCCTCTGCATGTTGGAAGGTTTCGTTGGCCATGCCGAGCAATGCAACATCCGCGTGCGCCGCTATGGGGGCAAGAACGTGGCCTATGGCACAGCTGCAGAATGACCCCGTTCATCTTCATCTTGGCCCGAAAACTCCCGCCGGAGGCTCCGATGCGGGCCACGGGCGGTGCGGCTTGATATGACAACCAATCGGGGCAGAAAGTGCAAACCGCGAAGTTACAGCGCGCTGGAAGACCTCGGGCGCGTGCGGCTGTCGCGGTATTTCTACCTGCGCGACTTTCTCTATTCCGAGATCAGCAATTTCTTTGGCAAACCCAACATCCCCGATGATCCAAACCTTGCGATCGCTGCAGGTGAAAAGCTCTGTCAGGAATTGCTGGATCCAATGGTCGAAACCTTCGGCCCCATCGCGGTCAGGTCCGCCTATCGGTCCCCATCTCTCAACCACTTCGGGGCCACCGAAGTAACCCCTCAACGCTGCTCGCGTAACGCGGTCAACTACGCCCATCACATTTGGGATATCCGCGATCATGCAGGCCGGATGGGTGCCTGCGCCAGTATTGTCGTCCCCTGGTTTGCTGACCGTTACGATCAGGGGCGGGACTGGCGCGATCTGGCATGGTGGATCCACGATCACCTACCCTATCATGCGCTGTATTTCTTCCCCAAGCTGGCCGCTTTCAACCTGACATGGCGGGAACGGCCAGAACCGACAATCGGCAGCTACATTGCCCCCAAAGGCAATTTGCTGGCTGCGGGCGAAACACCATCAGAGGATGACAGAACGCGCGCCGCCCGCTATGCAGATTTTCCACCCTTCCGGGGCATCACCTATCCGGGATTTGCATAGATGACTTTACCACAAACACCTTCTTTCCGGTTAGACGGCAAGCGTGCGTTGGTGGCAGGCGGGTCATCCGGCATCGGGCTGGCCTGTGCGGTGGCATTGGCCGAGGCTGGGGCAGAGGTCACGATATCAGCACGCAGCGCGGCAAAGATGGACGCGGTCGTAGGGCAGATGCGTGACGCAGGTTTCACCGTGCAGGCTATCGCGATGGATGTGACCGATATCGCGGCAACCGAGGCAAGCGTGGCAGAGTATGGCCCTTTCGACATATTGGTGAATTCCGCGGGCCTTGCCATCCATTCGCCTGCGGTGGACACGAAAGAAGCCGATTTCGATGCCGTCTCTGACATCAATTTCAAAGGCGCCTACTTCCTGACCCGCGCGGTGGCCAAAGGTCTGCAGGATGCCGGCAAACCCGGCAGCCTGATCAATATCACCAGCCAGATGGCCCATGTCGGTGGGATCGACCGCGCGGTTTACTGCGGCACGAAATTCGCGGTTGAAGGGTTCACCAAGGCCATGGCCATCGAATGGGGCAAGCAAGGCATACGGGTCAATACAATCTGCCCGACCTTTATTCGGACCCCACTGACCGAACAGACCTTCAGCAACCCTGAGAGGGTGGCCTGGATCATGGATAAGATCAAACTGGGCCGGGTCGGCGAAGTAACAGATATGATGGGCCCCGTGGTCTATCTGGCGTCTGACGCATCGGCACTCATGACCGGCACCCATATGCTGATCGACGGGGGATGGACGGCAGACTGATGAGCAAAATCACTTCTCTCCAAGTCGCCGAACGCGCAGGCGTCAGCCAATCGGCGGTCAGCCGGGTCTTTACGCCCGGCGCATCAGCCAGCGCCAAGACCGTCGAAAAGGTGCGCAAAGCGGCAGCAGAGCTTGGCTATCGCCCTAATATGATGGCCCGCGCGATGATCACCGGCAAGAGCCGGATCATCGGGTTGGTTGTGGCCTATCTGGACAATCAGTTTTACCCATTGGCATTGCAGCTGTTGTCAAATGCGCTGCAAGCGCAAGGCTATCACATCCTTGTTTTCACGGCCTCCAACACCCAAGGCGCGTCGGAAGAAGTGATGCAAGAACTGCTGGACTACCAAGTCGACGGCATCATCACAGCCTCGGTTGGCATGACCAATGACCTGACCCAACGCTGCGCCGCCGCTGGCATTCCTGTGGTCATGTTCAACCGTGGGCAAGAAGGCGAAGCGATTTCCTCGGTCACTTCGGCAAACGTCAAAGGCGGGCGCGCCGTGGCAGAGTTTCTGTTGTCCTGCGGGCACAAAACTATAGGGCACATCAGCGGCTGGGCCGGATCATCCACCGGGCGCGACCGGCAGGCCGGGTTCTGCGAGGTGCTGGCGCAGCACGGTATCGTGCCCCAGATCACCGACGGCATGTTTGATCGCGAAACGGCTGCGGCCGCGGCGCAAACCATGATGGATAGTGCAACCTCACCTGACGCGATCTTTGTCGGCAATGATCACATGGCCTTTGCCGTCCTTGACACCTTACGCCATGAAATGGGGCTGCGTGTACCCGACGATGTTGCGATCGTGGGCTATGACGATGTCCCGCTTGCCGCCTGGCCGGCTTATGACCTGACCACCATGCGTCAACCGGTCAACCGGATGGTCGAAGCCACAGTCGAGGCGCTGATCAGCCGGATCGAAGACCCCAGCGTTCCACCACAACGCATCGAAATAGACAGCCCGCTGATCCAGCGCGGCACCACCAAAGGACCAAAAACATGAAGGGCTTTTCCAACCGCTGGAAAGATTTCCCCGACTACATCATCGGGATCACCAAAGAGATTTGGGAAGATCGGGGTGTCGGCACGCTCAACCACTACTACGCCCCTGATATTCCCGTACGCTCGCCCATGGGGATCAGCCGTGGCAATCAGGATGTGATCGCGGCCACCATGGCCACGATCAACGAATTCCCTGACCGGGAACTTTTGGGCGAAGACGTCATCTGGTCGGGGGATGAGAACACCGGCTATCTGTCGTCCCACCGGCTGCACACCAAAGCGACGCACACGCGCGACGGGCAATTTGGTCCCGCAACGGGCAAGCATTGGCAGGTCTATGTGATCGCCGATTGTGCCGCAAAAGAAGACACGATCTATGACGAATGGCTGGTCCGCGACTATGGCGGGATCGTGCGGCAGTTGGGGATGGAGCCACGCGATTATGCCGCTGAACTGATCAACCGTGAAGGTGGCCCCGACAAAGCCAGTAAACCCTTTACACCCGCGATGGACGTCGATGGCGGATATCACGGCACCGGCAATGACAATCCATGGGGACAACGCTATGCCGATACGCTGACGCGGATTATGGCGCATGATTTCACGCATATTCGTGACAGCTATGATCGGGCCTGCATTGGCGAATATGCTGGTGCGAAACGGGCCGTCGGTTTGGACGGTATCTTGGAATTCTGGGTCGGCTTACGGTCGTCCTTTCCGCACGCGGAATTCAAGATCCACCACCAGATCGGGATGGATGCGGATATGCTCTCACCGCGCGCCGCGATCCGCTGGTCGCTGGATGGCAAGCATGATGGCTGGGGCAGCTTTGGCGAACCGACCGGGGCCGATGTGCATGTGATGGGGATGTGCCACGCCGAATTCGGGCCTTACGGCCCCGATGGCGTAGGGCTGCGCCGTGAATTCGCGCTCTATGACGAGATCGCGATATGGAAACAGATACTGATGCAGTCAAAATTCTAGAATTTTGACGCCCCCACCAAATTTCTAGAAATTTGGCCGCCGCAACGAAGGAAAAGAACATGACCCCCGCTGAAATGGAAAACCGCATTGTGCGCTATGGCGATCTGCAACCCTGCAAGACGGCATTCATCGACGCGCATACGCCGGGCTCTGATCAAAAGGAAAACTTCACGATCATCGGCGGTGGCGTGTCAGAAAGCCCTGACCAGCATGTCCACATCGGCATCCCACATGGGTTCAACATCGGGGCTGCGGGCCAACCGCCCAAATGCCGGAACTCCCTACATGACCACCACACAGCCGAGGTGTTTTTTGTGCTCAAAGGGCGCTGGCGGTTTTTCTGGGGGCGCTGGGGTGATGCAGGCGAAGTGGTGCTGGAAGAGGGTGACATCTTCAACATTCCGACGGGGATTTTCCGTGGCTTTGAAAACATCGGAACCGATTATGGGATGATCATGGCGGTTCTTGGTGGTGACGATGCAGGCGGCGGTGTCATGTGGGCACCGCAGGTGATTGAGGATGCCGCTGATCACGGGTTGATCTTGGGCGATAATGGCAAGCTCTACGACACCAAGCGCGGACAGACCTTGCCCGAAGGCGTGGGCCCTATGCCCCTGATGTCGGATGCCGAACTCGCCAAACGGCCAGAGCCGACAACAGCAGAGGTCTTGCCAAACCACGTTGCACGCTACCTCGACCTTTACGCGCTGGCGGACAAAGAACCGGCCAAAGTGATCGGCGAACACGGCATCCTGCGCGACAAACCGGGGTTCGAGATTGATTTCATCACGCGCGGTTCTGCGACCACGGCCAAACACAGCCATCCCTACCCATCCGTGCTGATGCCGATGCGCGGCCATTGGCGGGTCTTATGGGATGGTGGCAGTGCAACACTGGCACCAGGCGACACGATGTCAGTGCCTGAGAACCTGGCCCATAGCGCCGTTCCCGCGATGACGGGCGAGGCGAGCCTTTACCATATCGTCGCGACAGGCGATCCTGCCGGTGCGACCTGGAAAGGTTAACGGCGCAGACCATACGGCCTGTACGTACAGCATCTGTACAGGATCTGTACGCAATACATACGCAGTGAGGATGACACCATGTCGAAAGTCTTAACAACGCATGTGGGCTCTTTGCCCCGCACGCAAGAGGTGGTTGATTTCATCTTCGCACGCGAGAATGGCAAAGGCTATGATGCAGATGCATTTGATGCGGCGATGACGGCGGCGGTATCAGAAACCGTGAAAAAACAAGTGGATGCAGGGGTTGATATCGTCAGCGATGGCGAGACCTCCAAGATCAGCTATGCCACCTATGTCAAGGACCGCTACACCGGTTTCGATGGCGACAGCCCGCGCAATGCGCCCGGTGACCTTAAGCAATTTCCCAGTTTTCTCAAACGCTTGGCCGAAGGCGGCGGGACCCCGCAATATGCACGACCCATGTGTGTGGGTGAGGTGAAATCAAAGGGACAGGGTGAGCTGGAAAAAGATATTGCCAATCTCAAGGCGGCGATGGCCGAACATGGGGTCGAACGGGGGTTCATGAACGCGGCCTCACCCGGTGTTATTGCGTTGTTTTTACAAAATGATTTCTACAAAACGCGCGAAGAATACCTAGCTGCTTTGGCCGATGCGATGAAGGCAGAGTATGAAACAATCGTGGCCTCCGGCCTTGACCTGCAACTCGACTGCCCCGACCTCGCACTGTCGCGTCATATGTTGTTTAATGATTTGTCGGATGATGAATTTATCAAGATCGCAGCAAGCCATGTTGAGGCGTTGAACTACGCATTGTCCGATGTGCCGGCCGAAAAGGTGCGGGTGCATATCTGCTGGGGCAACTACGAAGGCCCGCATGTCTGCGACATACCGATGTCGAAGATGTTCGACACGCTGATGTCGACGAAATCGCAATATGTGCTGTTTGAAACCTCCAACCCGCGTCACGGGCATGAATGGGCGGTGTTCCGGGATCGGGCGAAAGATATCCCGGACAACAAAGTGCTGGTACCGGGCGTGGTGGATACAACGACGAACTTTGTGGAGCACCCTGATCTGGTTGCTGAGCGCGTTTCACGTTTTGTGAACATCGTTGGTGCGGAACGGGTGATCGCTGGCTCTGATTGTGGCTTTGGCACATTTGCGGGCTTCGGCGCAGTTGATCCCGATATCGCCTATGCCAAACTGGGCGCCTTGGCCGAAGGTGCTGCGCGCGCCAGCTGAATACGGTTGGACAGCCCTGCAAATTGCGCCATGTAGCGGTGAAAGCTGAAGGATCCGACATGCGCAACCCGGTCACGCCAGAGTTTGAAACCACCCTCCGCGGTGTCCTACCCGAAGCGGCGTTCAAAGACGACAGCGCCCCATATTTGTCAGAACCACGTGGGCGCTGGGCAGGGAAGGGTTTCGTTGTGGCACCGGGGTCAACGGATGAGGTCGCCGCCATCGTTAAAGCCTGTGCTGCGGCGTGGGTTGGCATCGTGCCTTACAGCGGTGGCACAGGACTGGTCGGCGGGCAGTTGCAGGAGGCGGGACCGGCACCTGTTGTCTTGTCACTCGAGCGGATGAACCGGATCCGCGCGGTTTACCCCTCCGAGAGCGTGCTGGTCTGCGATGCCGGTGTGATCCTTGCTGATGTCCAGAAAGCAGCGGAAGACATCGGGCGCTTATTCCCGCTCTCGCTGGCTTCCGAAGGGTCCGCGCGTATCGGCGGGCTATTATCGACGAACGCGGGCGGCGTGAATGTGCTGCGCTATGGCAATGCCCGCGCGCAATGTCTGGGGTTAGAGGTCGTGCGCCCTGATGGCACAATCTGGCACGGGCTGACGCGGCTGCGCAAAGACAACACCGGCTATGATCTGCGCAATCTGATGATCGGGGCGGAAGGCACGCTGGGGATCATCACAGGTGCCGCACTTAAGCTCGCCCCAAAGCCCATTGGCCTGGGTGCGGCGATGATGGCGGTGACCTCACCCGAGGCCGCTTTGGAATTACTGGCCATGGCGGGCCAGGTCATTGGCGAAGGTGTATCGGCGTTTGAAATCATGCATCGTGCAGGTTTTGATTTTCTGGATGAGGTTGGCCCGGACTACAAACAACCCTTTGAACAGGTGCCTGAATGGTGCGTGCTGATTGACGTTGGCCTGCCTGCAGGTCTGAGCCCAGAAGAAGCGCTTGAAAGCCTGTTCGAGTCTGCCTTTGAAGCGGGGCTGGTCACGGATGGGGCGGTGGCGCAAAGCGTGGCCCAACGCCAGGCATTCTGGCATATCCGCGAAAGCATCCCCGAGGCGAACCGCCGGATCGGGTCGGTCAGTTCGCATGATATCTCATTGCCGCTCAGTGCGATCCCCGCCTTTATCGACCGTGGCAAACAGGCTTTGGCCGAGGTTGGCAGGTTTCGCATCAATTGCTTTGGCCATTTGGGCGACGGCAACTTGCATTACAATGTCTTTCCGATGCCCGGCAAATCGCGCGCTGATTATGAGGTCGAGCGACCAGAGGTAAAACGCGTGGTCCACGATCTGGTGCATGCGATGGATGGTTCCGTCAGCGCCGAACATGGGATCGGGCGCTTGAAGGTGAAAGACTTAGAGACCTATGGCGACCCGGCTAAACTTGCGATGCTGCGGGCGATCAAAGATGCGCTTGATCCTTTGGGGATCATGAACCCCGGTGCCGTGTTGCGTGAAAGATAGGGCAGAATGCCTCCCTTGGTCCGTTTGATTGGACATAGAAAGTCGGGGGTTAGTCACCATCAAAGGCGCAAAGTGCGTGCACATCCATCCCCATTGCTTCGAGCTTCTTGCGCCCGCCAATATCGGGCAGGTCGATGACAAAGGCGCAGCCCATGACCTCGGCCCCCATACGTTCGATCAGTTTGATCCCCGCCTCTGCCGTACCGCCCGTGGCCAGCAGATCATCGACCAGCAGCACCTTTTCACCCGGTTGTAGGGCGTCGTCATGCACCTCCATCGTGGCGGTGCCGTATTCAAGGGTGTAGTCCTGTTCGATGGTCTTGCCGGGCAGTTTGCCCTTTTTGCGGATTGGCACGAAACCTAAGGAAAGCTGGTGGGCGATGGCCCCACCAAGGATAAACCCGCGTGCCTCCAACCCCACGACCTTGTCAATCGGTTGCCCCGCATAAGGGTGCAGTAATTGATCTATCGCCATGCGGAACCCACGTGGATCGCTGAACAGCGTGGTCACATCGCGGAACATGATACCTTTATGCGGGAAGTCGGGGATGGTGCGGATATAGTGTTGGACAGTCTTCATGTCGGGGTCTTTCTTACAGGACACGGCCAGCGATGGCGTCGAGTTTGGCAACCAAAGCAGGGTCGCGTTTATCAGGGGCGGTCATCACCGCATATTCCAGCGCGCGGTCGCAGCCATGTGGACAGGGCGCGCGGTCGGGGCCCAGTAGGGCAGGCAGGCGGCTGACGAGGTCTTGCGCCTTGGTCCCGTTGCCTTGCAGTGTTTTGATGACCTCTGCCACGTCTACCGCCCCGTGGTCGGGGTGCCAGCTGTCATAGTCCGTCACCATCGCGATGGAGGCGTAGCAAATCTCTGCCTCGCGGGCGAGTTTCGCCTCTGGCATATTCGTCATCCCGATCACATCGCAGCCCCATTCCCGGTAAAGCTTGCTTTCAGCCATCGATGAAAATTGCGGTCCTTCCATCGCCAGATAGGTGCCGCCCCGGTGAATGGTGATCCCCGCGTCGCGCCCTGCAGTTTCGCAGGCGTCAGAAAGGCGCGGACAGGTTGGGTGCGCCACGCTGACATGTGCGACGCAGCCTGTTCCGAAGAAGGATTTCTCTCGCGCGAAAGTCCGGTCAATGAATTGGTCCACGATCACAAAATCACCCGGTGCCATTTCTTCACGAAATGACCCGCAGGCGCTGACACTGATGATATCCGTCACACCCAGCCGTTTCAGCGCGTCAATGTTCGCGCGATACGGCACGGTGGTCGGCGAATGAACATGCCCACGTCCGTGACGGGGCAAAAAAACCATGTCGACGCCATGCAAGCGCCCGGTCAGCACATCATCAGATGGCGTCCCCCAGGCGCTTGGGGCAGTGACCCAAGTGGCGTCCTCAAGCCCTTCCATATTGTAGATGCCTGATCCACCGATAATTCCAATTTTTGTTTGCATGATCTGCCTCATCATCCGTCCCAAAGCGCACATTGAAACGGATTGCCGCGAAATGAAACCCGTTTGCGCTGTGCCATCGCAGCAACATCGTCATTTCAACGGTCTTGAGGGGTGACAAGCTGGCTTTGCTCCTTTAGTGGGCAAATAAATTCCCGATTGAACAGGATATTTCATGGCCCGCGCCCTCTTAGCGAGTTTCGCTGACAGTCTGTCCCTTACCGATCCAGATGCCCCGCTGACGCCGGGACAGTGGCGGGTTGAGATTTTGTCGGGCCTGACTGTGGCGCTGGCCCTGGTGCCAGAGGCCGTGGCCTTTGCCTTTGTGGCCGGGGTTGAACCTTTGGTCGGCCTTTATGCCGCTTTCATTGTGGGGCTGATCACAGCTGTCTTTGGCGGGCGTCCGGGCATGATTTCGGGTGCAACCGGTGCCTTGGCCGTTGTGATGGTCAGCCTTGTTGCCGTGCATGGGGTGGAATACCTTTTTGCGACCGTCGTTTTGATGGGCCTGATCCAGATCTTCGTGGGCATCATGCGCTGGGGTAAATTCATTCGGCTTGTGCCACATCCGGTGATGTTGGGCTTTGTGAATGGCTTGGCGATTGTGATTTTCCTCGCCCAATTGGGGCAATTCCAGGTGCCCGGCTCAGCCGAAGGCGGCGGGCATGGCATGGCCAATGGTGAATGGCTGTCCGGTGCGCCGCTTTATCTGATGTTGACACTGGTGGTCGTGACGATGGCGATCATCTGGGTGATGCCCAAGATCACCAATGCGATCCCAGCACCTTTGGCGGGCATTGCGATTGTGGCGGCCATTGTGATTGGCTTTGGGTTAGACGTGCCCTTGGTGGGTGATCTGGCCAGCATCGAAGGTGGTCTGCCGCCCTTCCACATCCCGATGGTGCCGTTGACATGGGAAACGTTCGAAATCATCCTACCCTATGCGCTGATCCTGGCCGCGATTGGCTTGATTGAAAGCCTGCTGACCCTCAACCTTGTCGGTGAGATGACGGGTAAGCGCGGTGGTGCAAGCCAGGAATGCCTGGCCCAAGGTGCGGCCAATACCGTGACCGGGTTCTTTGGCGGCATGGGTGGCTGTGCGATGATTGGTCAATCGATGATCAACGTCAAATCGGGTGGGCGTACACGCGTTGCGGGGATTGCCGCCGCGCTGTTCCTGCTGGCCTTCATCCTGTTTGCGAGTAGCCTGATTGAGCAAATCCCGCTGGCCGCTTTGGTCGGTGTCATGTTCATGGTTGTGATCGGGACCTTCGCCTGGAACTCGCTTCGGATCCTACGCAAAGTGCCGCGCACCGATGCTTTCGTGACCATCCTTGTGACCATTGTCACAGTAGCGACCGATTTGGCGACCGCCGTTGTAGTTGGCGTGATTGTATCGGCGTTGGCCTATGCTTGGAGCAACGCCACCCGCATTCACGCGATCAAGCGTGAAAGCCGGACGGAGGCGGGTGCGCAGGTTTATGAAATCCAGGGGCCGCTGTTTTTTGGGTCATCCGATGGGTTCATGGAAATCTTTGATATCGCGAGCGACCCTGATGTTGTAATCGTTGACTTCGCTAATAGCCGCGTGGCGGACCAATCTGCGCTACAGGCGATTGAAGCTTTGGCGCAGAAATATATTGATGCCGGTAAGCAAATCCAGCTGCGTCATCTCAGCCGCGATTGTCATGAGTTGTTGTCGAAAGCCGGGCATTTGATGGTCGATAGCGATGATGACCCGGACTATGCGCTGGCCGTGGACTACAGCGTGAAAACCGGGATCATTGGCGGACATTAATCGTTTGGGCGCTTGAGGCTAAAAACCTCGCGTACGACTGAATAGTCGCGATAGCCTAGGCGGGTGAGCGGGTTGAACCTGGTCACGTCGAACATGCCATCGGCCATGCAATCGTCGCGCAAATGCACACCAGTCACTTCCCCGAAGACGGTGAAATTCGCTTCACCCGGCAATTGCACGATCTGTGTCAGTTTGCATTCCAGCGTGGCGGGGGTATCCGTAACACGTGGACAGTTGATCGTTTCGCATTCGGCCTTCTCGATACCCGCCAAGGCAAACTCATCCGTTGCGCGGTCCCATGCGCCTGACGTTTGGTTCATCGCGTCGCGGGCTGCATATTCCACGATGTTCACCGCAAACACGCCCGTCTCGCGGATGTTGGCCACTGAATCCTTGGTGCCTTCACGATCAAGTTTTGCACTGGTTGATGCGAACATGACCTGCGGCGGCACATAGGCCACTGCATTGAAGAAGGAATAGGGCGCAAGGTTATCCTGCCCATCAGCCCCGCGCGTTGAAATCCACCCGATAGGTCGCGGGGTGACCACCGCGTTGAACGGATTGTGGGGCAGGCCGTGGCCGTTTTTGGGCTCATAGAACATCGCAGTGCCTTTTCGTTTGCTTATCCTAGGGTTAGCTTGGTGCGAACACCTTGGCCAGACGAAAGACACATGCAGCAGACGGCACTGACATTGGCCAAAGAAACGCCGGATGACTGGTGGGAGGTTGAGGCGCTTTATGATCTTTGCTTTGCGCCGGGGCGGTCGGCGCTGTCGTCATACCGGTTGCGCGAAGGGGTTGATCCGATTGGGCCCTTGTGCCTGACGGCCCGCGATGCCGATGGCATCTTGGCGGGTGCCGTACGCAATTGGCCGGTGTTGGTCGGCGGTCGGAAATCGGTTTTGCTGGGGCCAATCGCTGTGCATCCCACGCGGCAGGGTGAAGGTGTTGCCTCGCTGCTGATGCAGCGCTGTCTCAGCGATGCGCGCAATCTGGGCTGGGCGCGTCTGATGCTGGTGGGAGATGCGCCTTACTATCGCCGTTTCGGCTTCGAACCTTTGACCGCAGTGTACATGCCGACACCCACAAACCCGGATCGGGTATTGGGGGTGGCTTTGGTCGCGGGGGCCTGGGATGGCGTCAGCGGGGCCGTGACTTCGGTCGCTGATTGAAATCAGGGCATTTGGTCCCCATCTCTGAAGGTATGGACGACCAAAGCACGACGATGAAAGAGATCAATCCAGCCGATCCGCCCCAGCCCTTGTCAGAGGCGGCCAAGGCCGAGATTGCGGATTTGGCGGCGCGCCAACGCAAGGCCAATGGCGTCTTGATGTCTGCGATCAACTTTGTGGGTGGGCAGGTCGAAGACGGGTTGAAGATGCTGCCCGCATCAGCGCGCGATCAGATCGACGATCTGGCCCGCGCCGCACTGCGCCAAAGCTTTGATGTGGCCAGCAAATCACGCAGCGGGCGGGGCGAAGCGTTTGGTTCTGACCGCATTCACAAGATTTTGGGTACTCTTTCCGGCGCGCTGGGCGGCATGGGTGGCCTGCCAACCGCCCTTGCGGAATTGCCTGTCGCAACAACGGTGATCTTCCGTGCGGTGCATCATGTGGCCGTTGAATATGGCGAGGACCCGGAGGCAGAAGAAACCAAGATGGAATGCCTTGCTGTGTTTGGGGCAGGCGGGCCCGGCACGGGCGATGATGGCGTGGATACGGCCTTTATCGGTGCAAGGCTCAGCATCTCTGGTGCTGCTGTGAACGGGTTGATCAGCAAGGTTGCGCCGCGCTTTGCTGCCGTACTGTCACAGAAGCTGGCAACGCAGGCTGTGCCGATATTAGGGGCCGCTGCCGGGGCCGGGACGAATTACGCCTTCGTCGACTATTACGTTTCCATGGCCCATGTGCATTTCGGCTTGCGACGTTTGGCGCGCGTCTATGGCGATCAGGCTGTGACTGACCATTTCCATGCGGTGCTGGCCGCCGGCAAGCTGCCTCAGACCTGATAAACCAGCCAATCGGCGACAGCGCGGCGCACCGATTGATCGCCGTTCGTCATCGCGTCATCCATGACTTTGCGGACTTCGTTCAGGTCCACGCGGCGCAGCAGATGCTTGACCGGCCCGACAGAGGCTGGGCGCATCGATAGGGTACGTATACCCAAGGCGGCAAGGCAAAGCGCCTCAACCGGGCGGCCCGCATCTTCGCCGCAAAATGACAGCGGTGTGCCATGCGACTCGCAGCGCAGAATGACATTGCGCAGGAACGCAAGAAAGCTGCCGTCCAGCGTGTCATAACGTTTGCGCACGCGCTCATTCTCGCGGTCTGCTGCAAAGAAGAACTGCTTGAGGTCATTGCCGCCGATTGAAATGAAATCGACCTCTTTGAAGAACGCTTCGGGCGCGTAAGCCAGCGAAGGGGTTTCCAGCATGGCGCCAACTTCCAATTCGGACGGCAGCGCATGCCCCAGCTTGGTTTCGCGTGCGATTGCTTTGTCCATCTCGGTGCGGGCGGCACGAAACTCGCTGATTTGGGTGATGAAAGGAAACATGACAGCCAAAGGTTGGCCGTTGGCTGCGCGCAAAAGGGCCTGTAGCTGCATGCGTAAAACACCGGGTTTATCAAGCCCCACGCGGATCGCGCGCCAGCCCATGGCTGGGTTCGGCTCATCATTGGGCTTCATGTAGGTCAGCACTTTGTCTGACCCGATATCCAGCGTGCGGAACGCCACGCGCTTGCCATTGGCGGCCTTCAACACACGGGAATAAAGCGCCGAAAGTTCGGCCCGCCGTGGCATTTGGTTGCGGATCAGGAATTGCAATTCGGTGCGGAACAGGCCCACGCCTTCGGCGCCGGACCCTTCCAGCGATGGCAGATCGGCGATCAGGCCCGCATTCATTTGTAGCGAAATCACCTGCCCGCATTTGGTTTCCGCAGGCAGGTCACGGATCGACGCATAGCGTTCCTGCGCCCGCGTCTGCATTTCGATCTTGTCGCGGAATGCGGCTTGCACGGTTTCATCCGGGCGCAAATGCGCGATGCCCTGTTCACCGTCCACAAGGATCGGATCGCCATTTAGCGCCTCACGCGTCACACCTTTGGCATTGATGATCAGCGGGATCGCCCAGGCGCGGGCGACAATGGCTGCATGGCTACCGACAGAGCCTTCTTCCAGCACGATGCCTTTGATGGTCTTGCCATATTCCAGCAATTCACCGGGGCCGATGTTGCGGGCGACAAGGATTGGGTTTTCAGGAATATCCGCGCGGGCATCGGCACCCTGACCAGTCAGGATGCGCAATAGCTTGTTGGACAGATCATCCAGATCATGCAGACGTTCGCGCATATAGGGATCGGCTGATTTCGACATGCGTGCGCGCGCCAGTGATTGCTCTTTCTCCACGGCCGCTTCGGCCGAAAGACCGTTTTGCACGTCTTCCTGCATACGTTTCAGCCAGCTGCGCGAATTGGCGAACATGCGGTAGGCTTCCAGCACTTGGCGCTGGTCGGCATCGATCGTGCTGGCCCCCAACAGCATATCATCCACGCCGCTGCGCAATGTATCAATGGCGTCGTTCAACCGTGCGCTTTCAGTTTCGGGATCGTCCGAGATGGGGTTGGTCACGACGACGCGGGGTTCATGCAGGTAAACCAGACCCTCTGTTGCGCCTTCTTGCGCCACAGACCCACGTAGCATCACCGGTTGCTGGTGGCGGGCGGATAGGGCGGCCCCTTCGCCAACAAAGGCGCCCAGCTCGGTCATCTCGGCGATGACCATGGCGACGATTTCGAGGGCGTAAACCTCATCCGGCGTGTATTCGCGGGCATCTTTGGATTGCACCACCAAAACACCTAAAACATCACCCAACCGTTGGATGGGGACACCGCAGAAAGACGAAAACCGTTCTTCGCCTGTTTCCGGCATATAACGAAACCCCTTCGATGAAGGTGCATCTGCCGTGTTGATCACGCTGCGGTTTTTGGCTGTCCGCCCGACCAGACCCTCGCCCAAGCGCATCCGGGTCTGGTGCACGGCTTCGGGTTGCAGACCTTTGGTCGCGCAAAGCTCTAGCGTTTCGGTGTCACGGAACAGGTAGATCGAACACACTTCCGTGCCCATGGAACCAGCAATCAGATCAACCACAGAATCCAGCCGCGCCTGACCTTCATTGTCAGCCGCCAAAGCCTCTCGCAATCTGCCCAGCAGCTTGCGACTTTCGGTTTCTAACCGTTCTGGCATTGATCCCCCGCCTATGCAGGTGACCGGTGGTGGCGGTCAGCCTGCCTTTTCCAATTCAAAGGCATCATGCAGGGCCTGCACGGCAAGTTCCATGTATTTTCTGTCGATCAACACGGAAATCTTGATCTCGGAGGTTGTAATGACCTTAATGTTCACACCTTCCGCCGATAGCACGCGGAACATTTTGGCCGCCACACCTGTGTGACTGCGCATCCCGATACCAACAACGCTGACCTTGGCGACACCTTCATCAGCGACCAGATCATGATAGTTGATGTCACCGCTGTCCTTGGCCGCTTGCATCGCCTTTTCGGCACGTTTCACCTGATCGGTGGGGCAAGAAAAGGTCATATCCGTGCGCCCCTCTTCCGAGATGTTTTGCACGATCATATCGACGTTCACGCCGGCATCTGACAGTGGTCCAAAGATCGCGGCGGCAATACCGGGGCGGTCGGCCACCGAAATCAGCGTCATTTTCGCTTCGTCGCGGGAATAGGCCACACCGGCCACTACGTTGGATTCCATGATATCCTCCTCATCGCAGACCAGCGTGCCTGCGCTGTCAGATGGTTCTTCAAATGATGACAGCACGCGTAGGCGCACCTTGTAGCGCATCGCCAATTCAACTGAGCGGGTTTGCAGAACCTTCGCACCCAATGACGCCAGTTCCAGCATTTCCTCGAATGAGATTTTATCAAGCTTGCGGGCCTTGCTGGCGATGCGCGGGTCTGTTGTATAAACGCCATCCACGTCGGTGTAGATGTCGCAGCGTTCCGCGCCGAAAGCGGCGGCAAAGGCCACGGCCGTCGTATCAGACCCGCCACGACCCAGCGTGGTAATGCGGCCTTCAGGACTAAGCCCTTGGAAACCCGCGACGACGGCAACCTTCATGCCTTCGCCAAATTTGGTGTTGATATTCTCGGTCGGGATATCCTCGATCCGCGCGCTGGAATGGGTTGATGTGGTCATGACCGGCACCTGCCAGCCTTGCCAACTACGCGCGGGGATATCCATTTCCTGCAAGCGCAGCGCCATCAGCCCGGCAGTGACATTCTCACCGGACGAAACAATCGCATCATATTCACGGGCATCATAGAACTGCGACGTTTCATTTACCCAGCCCACCAGCTCGTTCGTTTTGCCTGACATGGCGGAAACGATGACGATGACGTCATAGCCATTGGCCACCTCTACCGCGACGCGTTTGGCTGCGCGCGCAATCCGGTCAAGATTGGCTACGGATGTACCGCCGAACTTCATCACAAGCGTTGGCATGGGGGTGTCTTTCGAAAACGCGCATTTAATCAGCGCTTCCTTTAATGTGCGTGGCCGCGAAGGGCAATCGCTTAGTAGGCGTGCGCCCGCCCATCCCAGGTTTCAAAGCAGCCCGTATTGGACAGATCGAGCGCCGCGAACCGTGCCATCAAACCGTCCGCGCATTCCGCGACGGTAATTTCAGCGCTTTGCGTGCCCATATCCGTCTGCACCCAACCCGGATGATAGATGCCCACTGCGATGCCTCCCGATTTCAGATCGCTGGCCAGATTGCGCCCAAGGTTCAAGGCCGCGGCCTTGCTCGCCCGGTAAATATAGCTCCCGCCGGGTGCCCGCGTGTGGGACGCCATTTGCGATGAGATGATTGCGATTTTTGCCGCCCCGGCCCGTCTCAAATGGGGCAACAGGTTTTGGACGCTTAGAAAAACACCCGTGACATTGGTTGCAAACCCCTGCGCCCACATGGAGGCGGGGTATCCATCTGTCAGGGCCTGCCCCTTATCTTCATAAATGCCTGCGTTGCAGACCAGCAGATCGACTTGCGCGTCGCCAAGGCCAGCAGCAAATGCAGCGTGTGACGCCGGATCGGTCACTTCAAGCTGGTGCATCGCCCTTTTGGTCGGTGCGCGATACGTGCCGATCACATCCTGACCTGCATCGCTGTACCGATCAAACAACGCCTGCCCGATCCCACGATTGGCCCCAGTGATGATAATGGTCATGGTGTTTCCTTCGTCTGAGGTCAGTTTGTTTTTTTGCGCGGCATGAACGGCAGGGGCATGACCGGGATGCCATCATCGACCAGCTTTTTCGCCTCTTGCAGGTTCGCCTCACCATAGATGGGCCGTTCGGGCACGACGCCGTCATGCATATCGCGCGCTTCTTTCACAAAACCTTTGCCGACATAGTCTGAGTTCGCCTCGACCTTATCGCGCAGCGCGGCAAGCGCGTTTTCAACGGGTTTCGGGGCGACAATTTCAGAGGAGGTGCTGACCGCAGGTGCCATGATAGTCTTGGTCACATTTGACGATCCACAGACCGTGCATGTGACCATGCCTGCCGTGACAAGCTTGTCATAGGCATCGCCTGACTGGAACCAGCTTTCGAATTCGTGGTTCTGGTCACATTTGAGATTGAAACGGATCATCAGCGCCTGTTTGTTAAGCCTTGCCGATAAATAGGCCTTTTGAGCCGCACTGCAAGCAATAGCTAGCGCAGGACTTTATGCGGCTTAAAGCCCGCGACAATGCGTTTGAGTTCAGGTTCGGACAGTTTCTTGGCCGCTTTGGCTAGCGACATCCACTTGCGCCGGCGTTGTTTCTTCTCGGGCCATTTGCTGTGCACATGTGTGACATGGATGGGGTAGACCATGGTGATGATCGGTGCGTTCCCGACCTTGGTGGGCTTGTGATAGCTGTAGACGCCAAGGCAGAAATCCACGGCCTCTCCGCTGACCCCGGCCTCTTCATAGGCCTCAGTGGCGGCGGCATTGGCTGGCGTCTGCTTATGCATGGGCCAGCCTTTGGGAATGATCCAGCGTTGCCGGGTGCGGCTGGTGATCAGGCAAACCTGCACCTTGTCGTTCTTCACACGCCAGCAAAGGGCGGCAAACTGCGCGCGCACATCGGTTTTGCGCCCGGTCCGCAGTTTCAGGGGAAGCTGTCTTGCGACCTTTTTCGCCATGTCCTCTACCGCAAAACGCGTTACATCCGGGGCTATGGCAGACGATAGGCAGTCAACCGACCCTGGGGCAACCCCGCAGCCGCGATTTATCGGGTCCGAGATTTATCGGCACTCTAGCTATGGCGCTTGGCATCCGCTGCGCGTGCCGCGCGTGTCCACCGTAATGGACCTTGCACGCAGCATGGGGTGGTTGCCGCCCGCGCAGTTCATCACCAGCCCAAGGGCCAAACCTGTAGCATTGGCCAGCTATCACACGCCCGCATATCTAACCGCCTTGCAAAAGGCAGAGGCGGAACAGGCCGTGAGCGATGTTATCCGTGAACGGCACGGGCTTGGCACGCCGTCCAACCCGGTGTTCAAAGAAATGTACCGCCGTCCGGCGACATCTGCTGGCGCATCCCTTTTGGCAGGTGAATTGCTGAAACAGGGCGGCATCATCTATTCGCCCGCAGGTGGCACCCATCATGGGTTTCCCGACCGCGCCAATGGGTTTTGCTATCTGAATGACCCGGTGCTGGCGATCCAATCCTTGCGCCGCAATGGGGCGCAGCGGATCGCCTATGTCGATATTGACGCGCATCACCCGGACGGGGTTGAGCATGCATTTGCAGATCATCCTGACACGCTGCAGATTTCGGTCCATGAAGAAAACCGCTGGCCGCGCACCGGGCTAATCGGTGATAGAGGTGCGGGCCAGGTCTTTAACCTGCCCGTTGCCGCAGGCCTGAATGATACCGAGATGGCGCTGATCCTTGATCAGTTGATTTTGCCCAGCGTGACCGATTTCAAACCCGACGCCATCGTCCTGCAATGCGGTGCCGATGCGGTCACTGAAGATCCGCAATCGCGCCTGACGCTGTCCAACAACGCCCATTGGGCAGTGGTTGCCGCACTCAGGCCAATGGCGCCCCGCTATCTTGTTTTGGGTGGTGGCGGGTACAATCCATGGTCTGTTGGCAGGCTATGGACAGGTGTTTGGGCCACGCTGAATGGGCGCGACATCCCCGACGTCCTGCCGCCTGCGGCGCAGGGTGTCTTGGGCGCGCTGAGCTGGAGCGGGCCATTGCATCAGCACCATCCCCAGCCCCATTGGATCGCGACCTTACGCGACAGCCCACGCGAAGGGGCGATCCGCGACAGCGTGCAGTCGGACGTCCAGCACCTGGCGACACGCCGCGCGGTCTGGCGCTGACCCTTGCAAGGCTTTGAAAACGCGCTGATAGTCGCGCCATGACCTTGCGCGCTCTTCTTTTTGCTTTCATTGCTATGCTGGCAGTCCCTACAGCGCGAGCCGATGTTTTGGTCTTTGCCGCTGCCAGTTTGAAAGAACCGCTTGATCAAATTGCAGCGCAGTTTGAGGGGGTTGTCGTCTCTTACGGCGGCAGCGGCACACTCGCGCGCCAAGCTAGCCTAGGTGCGCCCGCCGATATCGTCTTGCTGGCCAATACGCAGTGGATGGATGTGCTGGTTGAGGGCGGGCATGTTCAGGCCGACAGCGTCGTGGATTTTGCAAGCAACCGTTTGGTTTTGATTGCGCTGGAGGGCACGAAAACGGTGGAATTATCCGCTCCCGCGTTGGATGCTGCACTCGGTGAAGGCCGGCTCGCCGTTGGGCTGACAGAGGCGGTGCCAGCCGGCATTTACGCCAAGGCGGCACTGCAAAACCTTGGTCTGTGGCAAACCGTTGAGGGTCGATTGGCCGAAGTCGATAATGTCCGCGCAGCCCTTGCGCTGGTCGCACGTGGGCAAGCCCCGCTGGGGATTGTCTATCGCAGTGATACGCGGATCAGCGATGCGGTCGTTGAAGTGGCCGTATTTCCGACGGATAGCCACGCGCCGATCCGTTATCTGGGTGCCTTATCCAATCAGGCCGATGATGAGGCCCAAGCGGTGTTGGACTATCTCACTGGGGCCCAGGGCCAAGCGGTTCTTGCTGCATCCGGTTTCCTGCCGCCACAGGGTAGCGAATGATGGAGGCGCTGGGCCCTGCTGAATGGACCGCGATCTGGTTGTCTTTGCGGGTCGCATTGGTGGCCACTTTGGCCGCACTGCCCATCGCGATCTGGGTTGGCTATGTGCTTGCCCGTAAGTCCTTTCCCGGTCGTCAATTGCTGAACGGGCTGGTGCATCTGCCCTTGGTTTTGCCACCCGTTGTGACCGGCTATTTGCTATTGGTCCTTTTCGGGCAGCAAGGGCCATTGGGTGGGTTCCTTTATCAAACCTTCGGCATCACCTTCGCATTCCGCTGGACCGGTGCAGCCCTTGCTGCGGCCATCATGGCCTTCCCTTTGATGGTCCGCGCGATCCGCTTGGGGTTTGAGGCGGTCGATCCCGGTTTGGAAGAGGCCGCCGCGACGTTAGGCGCGTCGCGTTGGCGGATTTGGTGCACGGTCACCTTGCCCTTGGTCGTGCCGGGTATTCTGGCCGGGGCAATCCTTGGGTTTGCCAAAGCCTTGGGTGAATTTGGGGCGACGATCACATTTGTTGCAGCCATTCCGGGGCAGACGCAAACAATCCCAACGGCGATCTACGGATTGCTACAGGTGCCGGGCAGTGAGCCCGCTGTGGTGGGGCTGGTCGTCGTCTCCATCATCCTGGCGATGGGCGCGCTACTGATCTCAGAATGGCTGGCCCGCCGCATGACGAAAAGGCTGGGTGGGGCATGATCCGCGTGGATGTCAAAAAACAGCTGGGTGATTTTACGCTAGATGTGCAGTTTGAGGCGCCAAAGGGTGTCACCGCGATCTTCGGGCGCTCTGGTTCTGGAAAAACCTCACTCGTGAATGCGGTTGCGGGGCTGATGCGGCCCGATACTGGGCGTATCGCGATTGACGATGTGACGCTGTTTGATCGCGCCACAAAGACCGATCTGCCGCCGCAACTGCGCCGCATCGGCTATGTGTTTCAGGATGCGCGCCTGTTTCCCCACCTGAGTGTCATGCGCAACCTCAGCTTTGGCGGTACCCATGATGCAGAGCGCGTGATCGAGGTGCTGGGGTTGGAGCCGCTGTTAGACCGCATGCCCGCCCGCCTGTCTGGGGGTGAGCGTCAAAGGGTTGCCTTGGGGCGTGCGCTGATGTGTGACCCGCAGTTGTTGCTGATGGATGAACCGCTGGCCGCACTGGATGCCCCGCGCAAGGCTGAAATCCTTCCGTTTATTGAACGCCTGCGGGATGAGGTGCAGGTGCCGATGCTTTATGTCAGCCACGATATGTCAGAAGTCGCGCGGCTGGCCACAACCCTGGTCGTGCTTGAGGAGGGGCGAGTGACCGCCGCTGGCCCATTGGGGCAGGTTCTGTCGCAGCCTGAAACAGTGCCTTTGGTGGGCGTGCGCGCCGCCGGGGCCGTGATTACGACAAAGGTCGCGGGGCGATTGCTGGATGATGGGCTGACGGAGCTTGCGTTCTCAGGTGGGCGGCTGATGTTGCCGGGGATTTTGGGCGTTTTGGGCCAAACAGTGCGCATCCGCATTCCCGCACAAGATGTGATCCTCGCCAATGAAGCACCCAATGGGGTCAGCGCGCTGAACGTCCTGCCCGTGGTCATTACCAAGATCGAACAGGGCCGGGGCCCCGGCGTGGCAGTGGCGCTGCAAGCGGGGGAAGACCACTTGCTGGCCCGCGTCACCCGCCGCAGTGCGCTGCGGATGGATTTGGCTGTTGGCAAGAAAATATTTGCGATCATCAAGGCCACTGCGGTTGGGCCAGAGGACATTGGGCACTAAAGGGACAACGCCTTTGGAATAGCGGCAAGGGTGCGGGCGACACCACCGGCGTGGTCTTGATAAAAAGCGGTAATCTGGGCGTCTGTGACCGGCACGGGTGATTTCACCGCGGCCAATAGAGCTGCCTCATCCGGGACAGAGTTGCAGACACCCGCTGCAATCGCCTCGGTCGCGGGGTATTCGATGATCCAGATATGCGGTCCGACAATGACGGGTTTTTTCAAGGCGAGCGGCTCAATCACATTATGCGCGCCAGCCGGTACAAAGCCGCCGCCCACGATCGCGCGGTCACAAAGGCCCAGATAGAAATACATCTCGCCCATGCTGTCGCCCAAAAGAACGTCGATGTCTGGGTTCGGGTCTGTCAGCGCGAGCTGCTTATCAAACAGCTCAGAACGGCGCGCGACCCTTAGGCCAGCGTCCTGCAGCATATCCGCCACTTCGTCAAAACGCTCTGGCGCGCGGGGCACATAGGTGAAGAACAGCCCCTCTGTCCGGCGGATCATATCAATGTAAATCGCGTCTTCGCCTTCTACAACGCTGGTCAGGGTAAAGCTGGGCCTGCCCTTTGTCAGTGCGGTACGGCATGCAGCAGCGGCATCCAGCAGATGCGGCGGGATAGGTTGATCAAAGCGCAGCTCGCTCGTGATGTGGATGTTTGGCATGCCAACAGCATCAAATCGTGCGCGGTGGTTTTCGGATTTGACAAAGCCGCCAGCAAACCCCGCAATCAGGTCGGCACGCAACCCTAGACCTTGCTGGTCTTTGTCAAAGCTCTTGGCCGGATATTGCGCGTTACACATGAACAGCGGGATCGCGTGTTTGCGACAGGCCATGATCATGCGTGGCCAAATCTCGATCTCCATCACCAGCCCGTATTTCGGGGCAAAGTGTTTCAGAAACCGGCGATAGGCAAAGCCGTATTCCAACGGAACCCAGACAGTTTGCACAGTGCCCGCTGCAATCTCTGCCGCGAATTCGTGCTCGGCCTCGCGCCGTCCGGCGGGTGTGAAATGCGTGGTCAAAACCGTTTCGCCTTGCGCCAATAGCGCGCGGATCAGTGGCGTGGCAGAGCGCATTTCGCCGAGTGAAACGGCATGGACCCACACCGGGTTTGTCGCTTTGGCGGTGTAGCGACCAAAACGCTCCGACAGCCTTTGCGCATAAAGCGGGTCTTTGCGACCACGGCGGCGCAGATAGAGCAGGATCACAGGCAAAAGCAGCCACATCAGGATGCTGTAAAAGACCAAGGCAATCCGCAACTTCATACTTGGAAACTCAGCTTTCATCTGATGCCTCCAAGACCTGCAGCAGACGCTGGGCCAGCGTATCGACCTGAGCGCTGGCAACCGAGATTGCCCGGGTGGCATTGTCGCTTGTCGCTTCAAGCTTTGCCGATGTCAGCGCCGTTGTGACCTCATAAGCCTTCTGTACTGTTATCGCCCCCGATACGTCAGCCAATCGCGCGTAATCATCCCTGAAATTCGCGGTCCGTGGCCCATGCAGCACGGCACAGCCGAGTGCAGCAGCCTCCCACGGGTTATGGCCTTCAATCTCGCCAAATGTCCCGCCGATCAGGGCAGCACGCGACAGACGATAGACCAGACCTAGCTCACCAAAGGTATCAAACAGCCAGATTGGATCGTTTTGACCGGGCATCTGCGCCTTGCTGCGCTGCGGGCCCTGGACGTCCAGCGGGCGGTCGGGAAAGCGGGGGGCGATGATTAATAGCGCGGAGGGATCAGTTTGGCGCAACTGATCATGCGCAGCACAGGCGACTGCGATGTCATCGGGATGGGCCGAGGCGACGACCCAGGTAAAGCGCCCTGACAGATGCGCGCTGATCCGATCCAGATCATCCGTATCACAGCGCAGCTGCGGGGCCGCAGGTTTGAGCGACCCGCTGACGGTGGCCTGTGCGCCCAAAGCGTTTAGATGATCCGCGGTCGCCTGATCCTGCGCCGTCACCAGTGCCATCGCGCTATAAAGGTCGCGGTAGAGCGATGCAGCCTTTTGATGTGATCGGTATGATCGGGCATTCATGCGCGCCGCGATCAGACATTGCGGAATACCGCGTGCCGCCAGATCACTGGCCATGCCAGGCCAAAGGTCTTGTTCCGCCCAGATGCATAAATCAGGTGCAAAGTGATCTAGAAACCGCCTGCGATAGGTCGGGGCGTCCAGTGGAAAAAACCGATGGATCGTGCGGGCAGGGGCGTGTTTGGCAAAGACCTGCGCAGAGGCCGCAGTATTGGACGTGACGAGAAAAGACAGGTCCGGGCGCGCTGCGCCAAGACGGTCGATCAAGCCACGTAAGGATAGTACCTCGCCCAAACCCACGGCATGTAACCAGATCAACGGTCCATTCGGGCGCGCGGCTAAACCTTGCCCCAGTTTTTCGCGCCAACGGGTCGGATGCTCTTTGCCACGCTTAAGGCGGCGTTTGAGAATAGGTTTGGCCACCAGCGGGATCAGATGCGTGGCCGCCAAATAGCTGCGCAGCGCCACCCCGCGGTGCATGTCAGCCGGGAAGGTCATGAAAGGTCTTTTGCAGGGAGGTTTCCCAGAAGGCAGGGTTGTTCAGGATTGCGACAAATCGCTCTGACGCGCTGCCGCCGCCGAATGCATCATGGCGCGGATAGGCTTTGCCCCATTCGGTTTGCAGGAAATGGGCGATCGCGTCGGTATCTGCCGCATCCGCAAAAAAGACCGAGGGAGATTTGGCGCGATTGGTCTGTCGCGTGCCGATGTCCAGCGACGGCAGGCCCAGAAACGGCGCCTCTCGGACCCCGGCAGAAGAGTTTCCGACCATGGCCTTTGCGTTCTTCATCAGCTCCGAGAAATGAGCGAAGCGCATAGATGGCAACACGCGAAACCGATCCTTGGGCATCCGTGCAATCGCCTCAAAGATCGCTGCAGATCCGGGGTCATTATTGGGGGCGATTACAACAAAATTCCGGCCCGACTTATCAAGCGCGCCGAACAGGGCGTCGGCCTGCGCGCCCATCGTGTCCGCCTCGGATGTGACAGGATGAAAGACACAAATGCCAAAATCGTCGGACGCCAAATCATAACGGTCCTGTACCTGTGCAAAAGTCACGCCAGAGGGGCCAGCGTGGAAGTCCAGCTCTGGTGATCCGATGGTATGTATTTGCGCCTCAGGCTCACCCAGCGCCATCACGCGACGGGCGGCATCATCTGAAGACACGAAATGCTGGCTGGCCAGTTTGCTGTTACAATGCCGATAAATCTCATCAATCGTGCCTGAGACTTCGCCGCCTTCGATATGGGCGCAGCGGATGTAATTCGTGGCACAGACCAAGGCACAGGCCAGCGCCTCAACCCTGTCGCCATGGATCACGACAAGATCTGGGGCGAATTCTTTCACGAAGTCCGAAAACCCCATGACGGTCTTGGCCAAGACCATGTCCTGCGGATCGCCAATGCGCTGGTTGAGAAACTCATGGACTTGCACACCTTTGGTGCGATGCACCTCAACCTTGGTCAGGCCATAGCGGTCCAGCATATGCATGCCGGTGACAAAGAAAGACACGTCAAAACCCGCGTCACGGGCGGCAATGGCCAATGGCTCTAACTTGCCGAAATCGGCGCGCGTGCCTGTGACAAAAAGAACGGAGCGCGGCATCTGATGTCTTCCATATCAACGCTGTATTGGCGGCCCTGATGGCTGCTGACCGACAGGTTATCTTGAAGGCCGCGGAAAGGAAACGCGGTTTGAGGGGATTGATGCCTAGATATTGCCGATGTGTTGTAAGCCCACTATGATAAGCGCTTGACCTTATCTGGCGTCATCCTTAGGTGACGTGGTCACGAGGCGAGTGGGCAGGTAGGTTATGCAGCGGATTGCAAATCCGTGTAGACCGGTTCGATTCCGGTACTCGCCTCCATTTCCTTCTAAATCAATGGGTTAGCGCTCTGGCTGTCGGGTGTGACACAAAGGGAGACACACCCAATGATGTTATCATCCTACCTTTCGACCTCTCGGCATGGAGTTTTCTATTTCAGATGGCCGCTTCCTCACGCCTACACCGGCAGTCGCCGGACGCTAAGACTGTCGCTACAAACAAAGTGTCCATATGAAGCTGGTGATTTTGCTCGCTATCTTGCATTGTGCGGCAAATCACTCAAGGAAAACAGGGCATTGGCAACGCTTCGCCACGACGAGATACGCAGCTTTGTTAAGGAATACTTCAAGAGGTCACTTGAGAAGTACAGGAACTCACTCGGTCAAAATGGCGCTCATGATCGGGCACAAGTTGCTCTTAGCGATGAGCTACAGTTCCACATAGAGGGACTGGATGGCTTCGATGATATCTCTGACCAGTACCTTGACGACAGGGTTGTTCCTGAATTTCGAGCTTTTGCAAAGATCAGCGATGCCACATGGAGTGCTGAAGAGCCTAGACTGAGGACTGAGTTGAGGCGCGGGCGTCGTGATGTGTTGGTTGCAATGCTTCGAGACATAAAGCAACTGGATCACTACACGTTCGCAGAGGGCACAGGTAATGCTTCAACTTCTGTTCCAGTCGCGTACAGTGTAGCAAGTGCTAGGCTCGATGATGTAGTGAACGATTTTTTCTCAGAGATGTCGCTGCAGTGGGCACCGAAAACTGTCAAACAGAATTCTGCATACCTCAGTGTGATGCTTGAATTCTTCGGAACGGACAAAGTGCTAGCTGAGATCGACAAGAAAGACGCAAGTGAACTTAAGAAGTTGTTGCAGATGTTGCCAGCATCTCGAAACACCAAACCTGCACTCAAGGAGCTACCATTGCTTGAGGTAGTCAAAGTTGAGGGTCATCAGAAGATATCGCCCAAGACGATCAATAGCCACATTCAGATGTATGCGAGCTTCTTCGACTGGGCTCAGAGACATGGCTATGCCGAAGAAAAGCTATTTGCTGGCATGAAAGTCGCAAAGGCCAAGAAGAGCCCTAACCAACGTAAGCCATTCAGTTCGGATCAAACTCAAAAGATGTATGTCGAGTTGACACAAAATGGGTCAGGTCTTGTTCGGAAAGAAAGCCACAAGTGGGGTATGCTCTTAGGCATGTATACGGGGGCTCGTTTGAATGAGATTTGTCAGCTCCATATTGCAGACGTGCAGCAACAAGACGGCATATGGTTTCTCAACATCACCGATGACGGCGATGAAACGAAGAGCATCAAGTCTGAGGCTGGCAAGCGCAAAGTTCCGTTGCATAGCAAGCTGATCGAAGACGGCTTTCTTGAGTTTGTCGAAAGTCGCAAGTCCAGCGAAAGACTATTCCCTGACTACAGTTTCAACGTCAATGGTGGGTACGGGCGAAACCTTGGACGTTGGTGCAATGAGAGTTTTCTTCCGAAACTGGGGATCAAGACGCCAAGTCTGGTCTTCCATAGTTTCCGACATACGATGGTAACAAGGTTGGGCCAAGCAAACGTCGCTGAGCCAATCTACCAATGCATTGTTGGACATGCGCGTTCAGGTGTGACGCAAGAGGTCTATCTCAAAGAAGGCTTCACACTGGGTCAACTTAAGGATGCAATTGACAGGTATACTGTTTAGCACTTGTCGACCTTTGGTCATGTTTAGACCTGACCAAAGCCGGTCATCTGCTCAGCTTTGAATGCGAACAAGCTTGCCTGTTCACGGGCCGGTGCAAGTGCAGTGGACGACATGGCATTAACTGTCAGGTCTGCAATCCTATCCGGATCAGGCTCTTGAAGCCGGTCAAGTTGTTGCAGTTGTTTGACAACAAAGGCCGCGCCCGCGGAATGCATGTCGAGTGACGAAAGCTCCATCCCCAATGCTTGCACGGTTCCATCAAGTGCACCCAATGCGGTCGCTGCAAGCTCAGCGTCGCTCAAATCGGCATCAGTGGCCTTCAAGAAACCTATTAGGTGAATGCTCGCTGAGGCTTTTGCCATATCCAACGGATCAACGGTCGCGTCGAGAGTTTCGGGTGCAGGTGCTTCATATGGCTCAGGCCGTTCCGTGTCGGGCTGTAAAGGCTTTAGCGGCACAATAAATCCATTCTCACCCTTTGGATTTAGTGCTCCCGCGCAGAATGCGCTAACAACAAAGGCGGTGCCAATCGGTAGCGCGAACGCAAGCAATAGCAGAGCCAAAACGACAAACAGCCACGGTTGCGCCTTAAAGAAGCGCATTGCTCCTATCGCCACAAGCAGCTTCATTTGCAAGTTCCAGACGTATCGACCGACGACCGCTAGGCCACCAGTTGCAGCAGCGAAGCTGTCTAGTGCGGCACCATATGCGACGTGGTGGTCCGGTGATTGATTGTTTTGGGCCATGAAACTGTCCTGTGTAGCGAAGGCGAAAACGACTAGCGGTCGAAACATCAACCGAGAATTATCTGAATTTTAGATAACTATTTTTGAGATATAATCAATCGGCCCAGTACAACCACTTGGGGCGATGATGCCGAAGACCTTAGGAGATATTCGGCACAAGGAGCTTGTCCGCATCCTCATTCAAAAGAGGCGAGATGCTGGCCTGAGGCAGGTTGAGTTAGCTCAACAGATGAAGGTCTATCAGTCACTCATAGCGCGTCTTGAAAGTGGTGAGCGTAGAGTTGATGTTGTTGAACTAATCAAGCTTTCCGAAATATTGAGTTTTGATCCCGCCGAGATTGTTAGGGGGTTGTCTTCAATTGAAGAGCCGCCGATATGAAAGGATATTATAAGATAGGGCGTCTCCTCTAAATGGTTCGAGCGTACGCGGCGATCATTAAGATATTGAAATTTAAAAAATATATCTGGTTTTGACCTTCGCAGGGCGAAGCGCAGTTCTTATCGTTACTAGTAATGAGGAGCGGCCCGGTAGGGATGCGACGCAGGGGTTATTTCTACCTTCTTCGGAGAGAGTATACTACCAGTGGTAAGCGTCCGATGAACCCGACCTAACGCGTGCCGGTGGAGGCAGCTAAGTGTCCACCATTGATAGTGGACACTGTGAGGCACTCTATGAGCAAGCGAAAGAAACGGTTTTGGGCGGATGATGAGAAGCGCGAGATTTGCGCGCAGGCGACGACGCCGGGGATGTCAGTTGCGCAGGTGGCGCGGCGGTATGCGGTCAATGCGAACCTTATTTTCAAATGGTTGAAGGACCCGCGCTTTGCGCCAGAGGCCGATGCGCCCGAACAGGAAGCAACGTTTCTGCCGGTTGAGATCGCGGCTGATGCCGTCCACGAACCAGCAGCAATCGACATGCCAATGCCACCTCCAACTGTCCCTCTTTCAGCCAGCAGGGTTGATATCACCCTATCGGATGGGCGGCGCATCCTGATCGAAGGACCGACTGCGCTGCCCGCCGTTGTCAGCCTCGTGCAGGGCCTGTTGGTTTGATCCCGGTTCCATCCAACACACGCGTCTGGCTGGCCGCAGGCGTCACAGACATGCGGCGTGGGTTCAACACCTTGGCGGCACAGGCCGAGAAGGTTTTGGAGCTTGATCCTTATTCCGGCCACCTGTTTGTGTTCCGGGGGCGACGCGGTGATCTGTTGAAGATCATCTGGTGGGATCAGCAGGGTGCGTGCCTGTTCAGCAAGCGATTGGAGAAGGGTCGCTTTGTCTGGCCCGCCGCAAAGGACGGTAAGATCAACGTGACCGCCGCGCAGTTGTCGATGTTGCTGGAAGGGATAGACTGGCGAATGCCACAAAAGACATGGCGACCTTTGAAGGTCGGGTAACTCAACAAATACAGTGGCTTGAGCGCTTTCGGGATTCACGTTTTGTCCCTGATCCGGTATAGGATCGGCAATGCTGAACGACCTCGATATTACGCCGAATGACCCCGAAGAACTGCGGGCCGTGAACCGGCTTCTGGCGGATGAGGTGAAAGCCCTGAGCCTGAAGGTGGAACAGCTCCAGCATCAGTTGCATGGCCACAATCGGCATCGGTTCGGATCAAAGTCGGAGGGCCTAGATCAGCTTAACCTGACCTTCGAGGAAGACGAAGCAATTGCCGAGGCCGCATCTGAACAGACGCAACCAGAGACGCCGTCCGCTGAAGACAAGCCTTCGCGCCAGCACAGTCGCAAGCCTGGACCTGTCCCGTTTTTGTGCCGCCCCAGGTGCTCGTTTAGGCCATTTTCCGTTCGAAGGCGACCGGGCTTTTCCAGCCCAATGCTGAGTGGCGGCGCCGCGGATTGTAGAAGCCGTTGATGTACTGGAAGGTGGCCAGCTCAGCTTCTCTGCGTGTTTGCCATGACCGTCTCCAGATCAGTTCCGCTTTGATCGTTTTGAAGAACGTCTCGACGGCAGAGTTGTCATAACAATTGCCTTTGCCGCTCATCGATACCTGGAACCCGTGCTGGCGCAATATCTTCTGGTAGTCATGTGAGCAGTATTGCGACCCAC
>JBCAZI010000029.1:0-34249 GCA_038533095.1 Pseudomonadota bacterium | reverse complement strand
GTAATAATTGCAGGATTTCAGCGCTGTTACGCGTGCTGAGTGTTTCAGAAACCGCCGCAGTCACCGCTTCACGATTGGCAATGCGGTCCGGATTTGTTGCAAATTCGGGGGCTTCGGCCAGATCAGGGCGCCCCATCGCGCCGCAAAATGCCCGAAACTGCCTGTCGTTCCCAACCGCCAAGATAATGTGGCCATCGATGGTCGCGAATACATCATAGGGCACAATATTCGGGTGGGCATTGCCGCGGCGCACGGGTTCTTTGCCGGAGGCTAGGTAATTGGTGCCCTCATTGATCAACCATGCCATCTGGCTGTCGACCAGTGACAGATCAATATGCTGCCCCTCGCCCGTCGCATCGCGATGCCGCAGAGCCGCCAATATACCGATCGTCGCATACATGCCACACATCACATCTGCGACGCCAACGCCTACTTTCATCGGCGGCCCGTCAGGGTCACCCGTCAGCGACATGATCCCGCCAAAGCCTTGGGCCATCAGGTCATATCCAGCCCGGTCACGCTCTGGCCCGGTCTGACCGAAGCCAGAAATCGAGCAATAGACCAGATCGGGCCGTTCCGTGCAAAGCGTTGCATGATCCAGCCCATATTTGACCAGCCCATCTGGTTTGTAGTTTTCAATCACAACATCGGCTTGTTCCGCGATGGATTTCACAAGGGCCCGCCCTGCCTCAGTCGTTAGATCAGCGGCAACGGAATATTTGTTACGGTTGGCTGCCATGAAATAGGCACTCAGGTCACTCTGACCCTCAGCCGTGGGGGCATAGGGTGGCCCCCAGCTGCGCGTATCATCGCCGCCGGTTTTCGGGTTTTCGATCTTGATGACCGTAGCCCCCAGATCACCCAACAGCTGTGTGGCCGTTGGCCCCGCCAGAATGCGCGACAGATCCAAAACCAGCAGCCCATCCAGCGCACCCGCCATATCAGAAGGCCCCATCGTAAGACTGGCGATCAATCTCTGCCGCGATCAGCGTGAATGTATCCGCCTTTTGCGCGGCCTCTAACGCGGCGGTCAGCTCTGCCTGCGACCGGACCCGATGCCCCTGCCCGCCAAAGCCTTCCGCGATCGCCGCATAGTTAAAGGGCGCAAAATCCACACCCGCATTGGGCAATTGGCGCTGGCGTTGTTTCAACTCGATCAAAGCAAGGGATGCATCCACAAAGACCACAAAGATGGTTTTCAGACCAAACTCAGCAGCCGTCGCCAATTCGCCCACCACCATCAACATGCCCGCGTCGCCGGAAAATGACACGACCGTCCGGTCACGTTCCACAATCTGCGCACCCATCGCGAGGGGTACAGCACAGCCCATGGTGCAGAACCCCGATGATTGGGTCAGCGCGCGGGGGAATTCACATTTCCACATCTGGGCCAGCAAAATGCGGTGTGCGCCACTATCCACCGTGGCCAAACTATCTTTTGGCAAAACTTCCTGACAGGTGGTGATCACCTGCGCAGGACCCCATTTATCCGGGCGCGGGAATGCCGCGGCTAAATCCGCCTTCACGGCCGTAATCTGACCCTCCGCCCAAACATCAGACAAGGGCTGATCAGGCAGCAAGGCCGCAACTGAGGCCGCGCAATCGCCAATGATGTTCATCGTGGATTGATGCATATAATGGTGGTTCGGGGCGGCGGTGACATCAATCACCATCTGCTTGGCCGGATCCCATGGGTTTTGCCAACCGGGGCGCATTTCAATCGGGTCATAACCGATGGCAAGGATCACGTCAGCCTGCGCCACAAAGGGCAAAAGCACCTTGTCGTTCTTGGGCGACAGCCCTGCACCGCCCAAGGATAACGGATGGCTTTCTGGCAAAAGCCCCTTGGCCTTATAGGTTGTGATCACAGGCGCACCCAATGCATCAGCCGCCGTCTGAATGGCCTCAGCGGCCCCTTCGACAACAGCATCAAGACCCACCATGATCAGCGGGCGTTTCGCACCAGCCAAAGCGGCGCGTGCACGGTCCAGATCAGGACCAGCGGGTGCGACTGCAGCAGCCGGCGCGCGCAATACACCCGTGCCTTCCGCTGGCGCATCAGCCACAGAAATTGGCACGTCAACATGCACCGGGCCCGGACGTCCCTCTGTTGCGATAGCGATCGCCTTGTCGATGATGACATGGGCCGCAGGCACATTCAGAGTTAGAGTGGCCTTGGTAATAGGACGGAATACCTGCGGTTGGTCCAAGACCTGATGAGTGTAAACCGCCGCCTGATCGGCATCGATTGCGCCGGTCAATACAATCATCGGCACACGGTCCTGATGCGCGTTTTCAATCACATTTATCCCGTTCAGCGCACCGGGGCCAACTGTGGCGACCATAATGCCCGGTGCCCCTGTCCGGTGATAGGTTCCTTCGGCCATGAAACCGGCGGCATTTTCGTGTTTGCACAGCACAAAGGTAATCCCGGCGGATTCCAATGCATCTATCAGGGTCAACACCTCGCCCCCCGGCATGCCAAAGGCCCAACGGCATCCGGCCTCATACAGGCGTTTGGCGACGACATCTGCTGCGCGCATCACAAGGCTCCGATCTTACTCAAGTTCCGCTGGTGATGGCGTAGGGATCAAACAGAGGCAATGCAAGAACGCGTCATTTATTGTTACGATCTTGCCGGCGCGTCGAAAGGCTATAGCACCTTGATCAGCCCATCGCGCGCCGCCGCATCAGCTGCATCGGCCAGGACCTGCGCCTTCAAACCATCCTCACCTGTTGGCGTGACCTTAGCCCCGGTTTCAAGCGCTTCCACGAAATGGGCCATCTCGGCCCGGTAGGCGGCCGCGTAGCGTTCGAGGAAGAACGGCTGCGTTGCCGCCTTGCGCATCCCTTGCGCATTGGACAGCTCCACCGTGTTTTCCAGCATATTGTCCGCCCGCAGCATACCAGTGCTGCCATGCACCTCGATCCGCTGGTCATAGCCATAAGTGGCGCGGCGCGAGTTTGAGATCTGGCAAATCTTGCCGCTGCCGGTCTTCAGCGTCACGACGGCTGTATCAAAATCGCCCGCTTGCCCGATTTCCGCGTCAACGAGGCAAGATGCTGTGGCTGACAGTTCGACCGGTTCTTCGCCCAACAAAAAGCGTGCCATGTCCAAATCATGGATCATCATATCGCGGAAGATGCCACCCGATGTCTTCACATAGCCAATTGGCGGTGGCGCAGGATCACGCGACAGGATTGTGACAAGTTCAACATTTCCAATAACTTGATCCGCGATTTGGCGCTGGAGATGCGCGAAATTCGGGTCAAAGCGCCGGTTGAAGGCCGTCATGAACGGGACACCGGCTTTCTCGACTGCCGCGAGACATGCGTGGATGCGCTCCACGGACAGGTCAATGGGTTTTTCGCAGAAGATCGCCTTACCGGCCGCCGCAGCTGCGTGGATCAGGTCGTAATGCGTGGTGGTCGGCGTCCCGATGATCACCGCGTCAATGCCCGGATCATTGATCAGCGCGTCGGCGTCCATGACCTCTGCGCCCGTTGTTGCCGCCAGCGCCTCTGCTGCGGTAGGCATGGCGTCAGCGACGGCTGCGGCGCGCGCGTTGGTCATGCCGCGTAAGGTGGCACCATGGACCTGACCAATCCGTCCGCACCCCAGAATACCGATATTTATCAATGCCCTACCCCTTCAAATTGCGCAGCACGTCGCGTGCGGCGGCCATGACCGGATCGTGCGTTTCTTTCAGGATCGTCACGCGATCAAACCTGACCGGATCGCTGTTCACCGCCGCGCGCATCGCCGCGCCAAAGGCCATGCGCAGCTCTGTCCCGATGTTGAACTTGCAGATATTTGTGTTTTTAGCCAATGCCTTACGCTGTGCCACTGGCACGCCAGACCCGCCGTGAATGACCAATGGCACATCCGTCGCCGCCTGAATGGCCGCGATCCGCGCCTCATCCAGCCTGCCTTCCTTATCTTGTTGCAGATGCATGTTGCCGACCGAGATCGCCATAGCATTCACCCCGGTTTCGCGTGCAAATTCGGCCGCTTCATCCGGGTCTGTCCCAGCTGAGTCTTCGCCGCCAGAATAACCAACAAAGCCAATCTCGCCCTCGCAGGAGATGCCAGATTTCTGCGCCATTTCAACAATTTGCCGGGTTTCCTTGATGTTTTCCGCGAGTGGTTTGCGCGACCCATCAAACATCAACGATGTAAATCCACTATCCAGCGCCTCGGAACATTCATCGTAAGTATACCCATGATCCAGATGCGCCACGACCGGCACCGACGCCTCTTCTGCCAGATGCCGAAACATCTTGCCCAAGACAGGCAACGGCGTATGCGCTCGACACCCCGGCCCCGCTTGCAAGATCACGGGGCAACTCTCGGCCTCGGCCGCAGCCACATAGGCGCGCATATCTTCCCAGCCCAAACAGACCAAGCCACCCACGGCATAGCCCTGCTGCAACGCGGGTTGCAGCACGTCTTTCAGCGTCACAAGTGTCATTTGAACTTGGCAATCATGTCTTTGATGCCCGGGATCGTTTCAACCTGATAGGCATGGCTGGGCTGGAAATACTGGACCAATGACCGCTGAGATAGACCACCCAGAATGGTGAAATAATACATCTGATAGCCCGGCAGCACCGCGCAAGGATGATAGCCGCTGTCGAGACAAATGGTGGACCCATCGACAATATGATAGGCATCGCCCGCTTTGCCATCCTCACGCTGCAGCATCTGCACGCCAGAGCCATGGTTGGGTTTAAAACGGAAGTTATAGGTTTCATCATGCCTGGTTTCATCCGGCAGACGGTCGGTGTCGTGCTTGTGCGACGGAAAACCGGACCAGCCACCCTCGCCCACGGTGAACAGTTCTGACACGAGCAAGCGCCCGACCTTGTCATGATATTTGGTGCCAAGGATATGTTTGATCTTGCGGTGGGTTTTCGTGTCGTCCGAGCCGTATTGCACCAGATCAAGCTCATCCTTGCGCACCGCAAAGGCTTCGAGCACCTGATCGTAGCGTGCGCCGCAAATGAAAACCTCTGTTTCGTCGGACGTACAGACCATCTCTGCCTTGGCCGCTGTAGGGACATAGACGCCCTCCGGCTCTCCATCCCAGACATCTTCACCCCGTTCGCCGATACCATCCGCCTTGAATCCTTCAACGTTGATATCGATGGTCCCGGTGGCTGGCACGATGCAGGTTTCATATCCCGAAACGGCATACTCAAACGCCTGCCCTTTCGTCAGCTTAACGATGTTGAAGTAATTCAGTGGCACAGTCGGATCATCCACATCGACGATGGGTTTGTTCTGGTTGTCAAACGGCGGGATGTGCATGGATGTATCCTCTTAAGCGTCGGTCGGGCCGGGATGATCGGCCATGAATTTTGCGAGTGTCGGCGTGTCGGCCATGGCGGGCGCGCAGCCGGGCCGTGAGACGGTGATGGAAGCACAGGCAGAGCCGCGCAGGATCGCATCATGCAGGCTTTGCCCATAGGCCAGTCCCGTTACCATACCCGCCATAAAGCTGTCTCCTGCCCCCGTAGGTTTGAGCGCCGTGACAGGCCAGATGCCTGTGCGAATCTCCTGTCCATCGGCAAAAGTCACAGCCCCCTTGTCGCCCATCTTATAGACAACGACGGTCGCCGTCTCTTCAGCCAACGCGCGGGCCTTGGCGAGGCCCTTTTCGCCCCCCCCAGCCATGAACCCAAATTCTTCGTCATTCCCCACAATCATATCCGATTGCGCCGCGGCACGGCTGAGCACGTCTTCGGCCACCTGCGGTGAGGGCCAGGAATACGGGCGGTAATCCACATCAAAGATGATCGGCAGACCGGCCGCCTTGGCACGCGCGAAAGCATTGAACGTCGCAGCCCGCGATGGTTCAGCGGCAAAAACAGTGCCAGCTGTCATCAGCGCGCCAAACTTGCTGTAGTCAACCGCAGCCACATCATCCGCATCCATCTGAAAATCAGCCGCCCCATTGCGGTAGATCACATTGCGATGCCCCTCGACCCGGCTTTCATAGAAGGCCAGCGAGTTGCGATATTCGCTGCCGACGGGGCGTACATACTCGGTCCCCACGCCATAGCGTTTCAGCTGGCCTATGCAGTAGCTGCCCACGCTGTCATCCGAAACACGCGTTACCAAAGACGCCTGCCCACCCAGCTTGCAGATACCCGCCGCGATATTGGCGGAAGAACCACCAAGCCCGACAGTTACAGTCTCAGCATCTTCAGCCGCCACCCCCGGATCGGTAAAAAAGTCGATCCCGGCCCGCCCGACGACGACAAAATTGTTGGCTTTGATCCCCTCCAATAGCTTGCTCATTTGCGGCCTATCGTGTTGCGAGCCTTGACAGTGTCAAACGCCTGAGGATGCGGGTAGTTCATTCCCAGAAGCTGGCGCAGGTCATCGGAGGCTGTATCGAGGAAGCCCTCTGGCAGTGCCGCATGCATTTCCTCAATTGGGGTCAACCATTTGGGCCCATAGTTGATAAGAACCGCACTCCGGTCGATTTCGGATGTATTAGGCATCGCACAATGCCAGGCCGCGCCAAAGAACAGCGCAACATCACCGGGTTCCCCTAGCATCCGCTCACATTTGCCATAGAAATCATCGGCTTCCGTGGGATAACGCAATTCCTTCTGCGATCCCGGCACATAGGCTGTGGCTCCCGTCTCGTCTGTAAACGGATCAAGCAGGATCGACACCTGCGCGTTCATTGGAAAGGACGCGTTCAGCCCGATAGGGTGCGTTTCGGCCTTGTACATATCCCAATAGGGGTAATCTACATGCGGTTCCTGCCCCGGCCCGCCGGGCAGGATGCGGTTGGCGGCGATGGAGCCCATCAGGAACTCGGTTCCCAGAAACTTGCGCAGGATCTTCATGATCACGGGATGCGCCGCCATATCGGCAAAGACATCGCCCTTGGCCAGCAGGTTCCAAACCCGGCGTTGCAGGTCCAGGCGGCCGTCCTCTTCAGCCTGCCCTTGAAAATGGGTGACCTTATCCGGCCCTTCGGAATGCGCGTGAATGATCTGCCGCGCTTGGGCCACCTGCGCATCCGTAAACAAACCGGTCAACAACACAGCGCCTTTGCCGTGCAAAAGTTCCTGCACGATGACGTCAGGATCGGCACTTTCAGCAGTGAACCTGCGCATCAGACGCCTTTCCGTTGTTTGTGACGACTGCTTTCCCAATCGACATGGGCTTCGCGCACTTTGTCGGACGCGGTCACATGCGGCGTGCCGACCTCCCACCAGGCGTGTCCTTCCGTGGTCCAGCCCTCGTAAGCGTCCACCTTCATGCAGATGACATAGGTTTTGTCGGAGGCCTTGGCCCGCTCAAACGCCGCCTCCAGCTCCGCAGGAGAGCTGACCGTCTCCGCCGTCGCACCCATTGATTTCGCATGCGCTTCAAAATCTACGCCAACTTGTGTTGTCGCGGTGGGCGTGTCGGCAATCAGGTTATTGAAGCTTTCGTTGCCGGTGTTGTTTTGCAGCTTGTTGATGACGGCAAAGCCGCCATTATCTAGAACGAGGACAATCAGTTTTTTCTCTGTTAGAACAGATGAATAGATGTCGGAATTCATCAAAAGATATGATCCATCACCCGTAAAGACGATGGTATCCTGTTCGGGTTCCATTTGCGCCTGCGCAATCCTCGCACCCCAGCCGCCCGCGATCTCATAGCCCATGCAGGAGAAACCGAATTCGACATCAACGGTGCCGATATCCAGCGTCTTCCAGTTCGCCGTCACTTCGGCAGGCAGGCCACCCGCCGCAGCAACAACGCGGTCGCGCGGGTCGCACAGGCTGTTCACCTCGCCAATCGCCTGCGCATAGGACGCAGGGCCATTGCCGACGCGCGTATTCTCAGCGACGTAGTCGTTCCATTTGGCCCGTTCCGCTTGCGCTTTTGCAGTCCAGCTTTCCGGTGCTTTGTAACCCGCCAAGTCAGCGGTCAACGCGACCAATCCCAGCCGTGCATCCCCTACTACCGTGGTTGAGAGATGTTTGGCCGCGTCGTGGCGCGCAGCATTCAACCCGATAATCTGCGCATCATGCGCGAATGCCGTCCAAGATCCTGTCGTAAAGTCCTGCAGCCGTGTGCCCACAGCCAAAATCACATCCGCCTCTTCCGCGATGGTATTGGCCGAATCTGAGCCCGTAACGCCAATCGGCCCAATGTTCAGCGGATGATCGTGCACCATGTTGGCTCGCCCGGCGATGGTCTCCACCACTGGAATGCCAGTCTCTTCTGCAAATGTCGTTAGTTCAGCGACCGCCGCCGAATACTGTACGCCACCGCCCGCGATGATCATTGGTCGTTCCGCCTGCTTGAGCAATGCGACCGCCTGCGCCACTTCGTATTCATCAGGTGCCTGCCGCCGGATCCGATGCACGCGTTTATCAAAGAAGCTGACGGGGTAGTCATATGTCCACCCCTGCACGTCCTGCGGCAAACCGATGAAAGCCGGTCCGCAATCAGCAGGGTCCAGCATCGTCGCCAGCGCCGCTGGCAGGGATTGAATCACCTGTGCCGGATGCGTGATCCGGTCCCAATAGCGGCTGACCGCCTTGAAGGCATCATTCACGCCAAAGGTCGGGTTTCCGAAGTGTTCCAACTGTTGCAGCACCGGTTCGGGCAGGCGTGTGAGGAAGGCATCACCGCAAAGCATCAACATGGGCAGGCGGTTGGCATGGGCCAATGCGGCAGAGGTCAAAAGATTCGCCGTGCCCGGCCCGGCAGAGGCGGTGCAGAACATAAACCGTTGGCGCTTATACGCCTTGGCATAGCCCGCCGCGGCAAAGCCCATCCCCTGCTCGTTCTGGCCACGGTAAAGCGGCAGTTCCGCGCGGTGCTCATACAGCGCCTCACCCAGACAAGTCACATTGCCATGACCAAAAATGCCAAAGCCACCGCCACACACCCGTGTCTCCACCCCGTTGGCGACAATCCACTGATTTGACAGATACCGAATGATCGCCTGCGCTGTTGTCAGCGTCACGGTTTCAGTGGCTTGCCCCATGATATATCCCCCCCGGCAGAGCGCACGAAATGTGCTGTAGCCACGATTGCTTATTGACCTGCGGCCTAAAAGAACGATACCAAAATTGCAACCGGTTGCAACCGGTTTTTGGGAGGCACATGTGACAGAGATTGGCATCGGCATTGTTGGCGGCGGATACATGGGCAAAGCGCATGCCGTGGCGCATTCTGCGGTGGGGGCGGTTTTTGACACCGCTTTGCGGCCACGGCTGGAAATGGTCTGCGCAACAAATACGGCCTCAGCCGAGAAATACCGGCTTGCCTATGGGTTCGCGCGGGGTACAGCGGATTGGCAGGAACTAGTGAACGATGCACGGGTTGAGGCCGTCGTTATCGCCTCCCCCCAGTCAACGCACCGCGTCATTGCTGAAGCGGCCTTTGCCTTGGGCAAGCCTGTGTTCTGTGAAAAACCATTGGGCATTGATGTGGCAGACAGCCGCGCGATGGTGGAAGCGGCAGAGGCCTCTGGCCAGATCAATATGTCTGGCTTCAATTATATCCGCACCCCTGCCTCGCAGTTCGTCAAGCAAATGTTGGATGCAGGTGAGATTGGCGAGATCACAGGCTTTCGCGGCGAGCATACCGAAGATTTCATGGCTGACCCGGCGGAGCCTGCCACATGGCGCAGTCAGGGTCAGGCCAATGGCTGCATGGGTGATCTGGCCCCGCATCCGATCAATTGTGCTTTGCGCCTAATGGGACCGATCAAAGAACTGATTGCCGAGGTCGAAACCGTCATCCCCGAACGCCAAGGTGGCAAAGTGTCCAACGATGACCATGCGCAGATCATGTGCCGTTTTGCCTCTGGCGTCTTGGGCAACATCTATGTCAGCCGCGTCGCGACCGGGCGTAAGATGGGCTACAAATACGAGATTACAGGCACCAAAGGTGCGATTTATTTCGACGGCGAAGATCAGAACGCGGTACATCTCTACAAGATCGCAGGACCCGAGGCCAAACGCGGCTTTACCAAGATCCTCACTGGCCCCGAACACCCTGATTACAAACCCTTTTGCCTCGGCCCCGGTCACGGCACAGGGTATCAGGATCAGATCATCATCGAGGCTAAGGATTTCCTGACCGCCATCCACACTGGCCAAAACATCTGGCCCACCTTTCGCGATGGGATGGAGGTGAACCAGATCGTCGCCGCCTGTCACGCCTCATCTGCCGCGCGCAGTTGGCGATCTATTTCTGACTTCTAACGAAAGCCCAAAAATGAAAGTCATGCCATGACCATCAAAATCGGCAACGCGCCCTGTTCCTGGGGCATCGAATTCGCCTCTGACCCCGCCTACCCTACATGGCAATCGGTGCTCAGCCAATGTGCTGCGGCAGGCTACAAGGGGATCGAGTTGGGGCCCATCGGCTACATGCCGGAAGACCCTGCCATCCTGCATGATGAGCTGGCCAAGAATGACCTCAGCATCGTCGGTGGGGTCGTCTTTCGCCCATTCCACGATGCCGCCAAATGGGACGAGGTCGTCGATGCCGCCAAACGCACGTGCGAGGCGCTGGTCGCGCATGGCGCGCAGCATCTGGTGCTGATCGACAGCATCTCGCCCCGCCGCGCGCCGACCGCTGGTCGCGCGGATGAGGCCGAGCAGATGGACAGCGCCGAATGGGCTGCTTTTCGCGACCGGATCGCGACCATCGCCAAGATGGGGACCGAGGAATACGGGTTGACCGTGGGCATGCACGCCCATGCCGCAGGCTTCATTGATTTCGAGCCAGAGCTGGAGCGGCTGTTGGATGAAGTGGACGACAGCATCCTGAAAATCTGCTTCGACACCGGCCACCATTCCTATGCGGGCTTTGATCCGGTAGCGTTCATGAGAACTCATATCGACCGCATCAGCTATATGCACTTCAAGGATATCGACCCGGTGGTAAAGGCTGACGTTGTTGCCAATCGGACTGATTTCTACAAAGCCTGCGGTCAGGGGATCTTTTGCAACCTCGGCCAAGGCGATGTGGATTTCCCCGCCGTCCGGCAGATTCTGATGGATGCAGGTTTTGAAGGCTGGTGCACGGTTGAGCAAGATTGCGATCCATCCCTGCCCGGCACGCCACTGGAGGATGCCGAGAGCAACCGTAAATACCTGGAATCAATCGGCTTCTAAGCCCCTCTTCGAAAGACATACACGATGACAAAACTCAAATGGGGCATGATCGGCGGCGGTGAAGGCAGCCAGATCGGACCAGCTCACCGCCTTGGTGCGGGCCTGGATGGACTTTTTGAATTCAGTGCCGGTGCGCTGGACCATCGCCCGGAATACGGGATCGATTATGGGCAACGCCTGGGCCTTGGTGACCGCGCCTATGGCGGCTGGGAAGAGATGCTGGAGGGCGAGAAGAAGCGTGACGATCGGGTTGATCTGGTCACGGTCGCCACCCCGAACTCCACGCATTTTGAAATCACCAAGGCGTTCCTGCAGAATGGCTTTCACGTGCTTTGTGAAAAGCCGATGACCATGACGGTCGAGGAAGGCGAAGAAATCGTCGAGATCGCCAAGAAAACCGGGAATATCTGTGCTGTAAACTACGGCTACACCGGCTATTCGCTGGTGCGCCATATGAAGGCGATGATCGCGCGGGGCGACATTGGCAAGGTTCGCTTGCTCAACGCGGAATTCGCCCATGGGCATCACGCCGATGCGACCGACGCCGATAACCCGCGCGTGCGCTGGCGCTATGATCCCGCACAGGCTGGCGTGTCGGCGCAATTCGCCGATTGCGGCATCCACGCACTGCATATGGCGAGCTTCGTGACCGGGCAGGAAGTGACGAAGTTATCAGCAGATACAGTGTCTTGCATCGATGTGCGCACGCTGGAAGACGACGCTATGGTCAACTTCCGCATGGATGGCGGGGCCGTAGGGCGGCTATGGACCAGCTCCATCGCGATTGGGCGCCAGCATGGGCTGGGCATTCAGGTCTTTGGCGAAACCGGTGGTTTGCGGTGGTCTCAGGAACAGCCCAACCAACTCTACTACATGCCGCTGGGCGAACGCCTGCAGGTCATCGAACGGGGCGAGGCGAACCTCTCGCCCGAAGCCGACCGCACAACGCGTGTAACCATCGGCCATGCCGAGGGCATGCCGCTCGCCTTTGCTAATATCTACACCGACCTTGCCGAAGCGATTTCGGCGCGTAAAGAAGGCCGCACGATGGACCCAGCGGCGAACCTCTATCCACGCGCAGAAGATGGGTTGCGGTCCATGGCGGCTGTCTATGCGGTTGCTGAATCTGGCAAAGCAGAAGGCAAATGGCTGGACGCACGCCCACCGATGTTTAGGTAGGTAGAGGACGCAGCGTACCACGTTCAACAATTGTACAGGCAAACAGCCGCGCCTCAGGGTAGCGGCTGTCGTCTTTTAGCGAGGCCTCAATCAGCTCAATCGATGATGCGATGATTTGCCGGATCGGGTTGTGAATTGTGGTAAGGTTGATGTTGGCCCAACCCGCCATCTCCATGTCGTTCAATCCGATGATCCCAATGTCGTCAGGGACGCGCAATCCTGCATCCTGAATGGCTGACAGGGCACCAATTGACAGAACGTCATCACCGCAGAAATAAGCCTCCGCTGGCTGCTGCAGCAGCAGGCGCAGCATCTCTGCCCGGCCCGCATCAAAAGAATAGTTCGTCGCAAAACTGACGGTCCACGACAGGGTGGCGTCAGATGCAACGACCTCGACAAACCCGGCCAAACGGTCTTGCGTCGACGTTGCACTTTCTGGACCACCCAAGAAGGCCAGCCGCTTGTACCCGCGCGCGATCAGGGTCTTGGCCGCCATCCGCCCTGCTTCGATATTGTCGATGCCCAAAACGTTCACTTTCGGACTGGGCGATTGCCGGCCAAAGGAATGCACCACCGGCACGCCTGCGTCTTTGAAAGCCTCTGCAAAAGTCGCAGGCAGTGTCGACGATGCGACGATCACGCCATCTACGGAATAGGCCCGCAGCATACGGATTGAATTTTCCGGGTTCACTTCATCGGTCAAGTTCACCAACAAAGGGCGCAAGCCGCGCGCCTGCAATCCTTTGGTGAATAGATCAAACACTTCCAGAAAGATCGGGTTGTGAAAGTTGTTGGAGACAAGACCAATGAGCTTGGTCCGCCCGGTCGTCATGGCAGAGGCCAGCGCATTGGGGCTATAGCCCAAAGCGTTCGCCGCCTTTTCAACCTTCGCGCGGGTCTTTTCAGAAACCGACGCCCCTTCGGTATAGGTGCGCGACACGGCAGAACGGGACACCCCGGCCTTTTCTGCCACATCTTTCAAGGTCACCGCCACGTCATGCGCCCTCGTCTTCTTTGGCCTGTGCGGCCACGGCCGCCCAATCGGCTGTGTAGAATTTCCAGATCGCGGTGACGCCCAATGCAAAGAAAATCATGGCCCATAAGGCCTGTCCATTCGCCAATTCAACCATTGCCCAAAGAATGGGCACAACAGCCGTCAGCACCCTGCGCCACATGGGCAGAAAGAAAGGCACTGCCAGATCGAAGAATTTTGGCTTTGGGCGGTCAGGCGGCGCCTTCATATTCTGCTCCGGTTTTTGCGCCGGTGATATAGGCCACGACGTCTTGACCGTCTGTATCCTCTTTCTTGAGGTTGGCCACAATACGCCCGCGACGGAACACGATGATACGATCCACCAGATCAAAGACCTGCCGCATGTTATGCGAGACGAGGATCAGGCTCTCGCCCTGCTCTTTCAGCGTGCGGATAATGTTTTCAACCTGTGCGGTCTCTTGCACGCCCAAGGCCGCTGTGGGTTCGTCCATAATGGTCAGTTTGCTGGCGAAAGTCGCCGTGCGCGCAATCGCCACACATTGCCGCTGCCCACCCGACATATTGGCGATGGTGTTTTTGATGTTAGGGATTTTGACGCCGGTTTTCACCAACCCCGCCATCGTGTCGTCGCGCATGCCTTTGTAGTCCAGCAAACGAAACGGCCCCAGCCAATCGAATTTAGTCTTCTCGCGCCCCAAGAAAAGATTGTCGGGCACGTTCAGATCATCGGCCAGCGCGAGGGTCTGAAACACGGTTTCAATCCCCGCCTCGCGCGCCTCTAGCGGACCAGAAAAGCTGACCTCTTGGCCATCAAAAATGACCGTGCCGCGCGTACGTTGCTCAACCCCGGTGATCTGACGGACAAATGTCGATTTGCCCGCACCATTGTCACCCATGATCGCAACATGCTCGCCCCGTTCAAGTTTGAAGTCGGCTTCTTCCAAGGCATGCACACCGCCATAGTGTTTGGTGAGCCCTTTGGTTTCCAGAATGATATCTGACATCTTTTGGGTCCTCCCTTATGCCCGCGCCGCAGCACGTTGTTGTTGCCATTGGTCCAGTGCCACAGCACCGACGATGATCATGCCAAGCACCATTTCCTGATAGAAAGCGCCTAGGCGCAGGAAGGTGAAGCCGGATGTAATCACACCGATGATCAGCGCACCAATCACGGTACCGATAATCGAGCCACGCCCACCAAAGAGCGACACACCCCCGATCACCGCCATCGCAATCGCCTCAAGCTCATAGGTCAGGCCCATACCGGACTGCGCGGTCAGGTTCTTGGAGGTCAGGATGACCGCCGCCAAACCAGCCAACATGCCAGCGATCACATAGACTAGCACAAGGTGTCGCGGCACGTTGATACCCGACATCCGCGCAGCCTGCTCGTTTGATCCAATGGCATAGGTATGTTTGCCATAAACCGTGAAGTTCATGATGAAATGAAACAGCACGGCCAGTGACAGGAAAATCCAGACCGGCATCATGCCCGCACCGATCGCGGCATAGCTTTCTGTTGGGAAAGACACCGGGTTACCAAGCGACCACCACTGCGCGACACCGCGCGCGAACAGCATCATGCCCAGCGTTGCGATGAAGGGCGGGATGCGGGCGTAGGCGACCAGAATGCCGTTGATGAACCCCGCTACAAATCCACAAAATAGGCCCACGAAGACCGGGATGATCCACGGAAGGTCCAGCGCCCATTCCCCAAAAATAGCCTTTGGGTTTGGGTTGCCGTTGACCATCGCGACTTGCGCAAAGCTCATCGCAATCATGGCCGTGGCCCCCACGACCGAGCCGGACGAGAGGTCAATTCCCGCGGTGATGATCACCTGGGTTACGCCGATAGCGATAATCCCGATGATAGCCACCTGAATGATGATAATGCGCAAGCGCGCTTCGTTGAAGATGCTGTCAAACCGATCACGCGTATCAAACAGCAGGCTTTGCTGCATAAAGATTGCACCAAGGATTTCAAAGGCGACAATGATCAGGATCAGCGCACCAAAGACGTTCAACTCATTGGGCCAGCTGCGTTTGGATTTATCGAATGTAAGGCCGCCTGTGCCTTCGCTTGCATCTGACATTTGTCAGCTCCCTCTTGGTGCAATGGGAGATACGGGGCAACCGACGTTGCCCCGTATCATGACTGCTTTGTCAGCGACTTACTGGAAGTCAGACAGGTTGTCTGGTGTGACCAGTTTGAACGGGATGAAGACTGTTTTGTCGACTTCTTCGCCATTCGCCAGCGCCATCGCCGTTTGGATGGATCCAGCACCCTGACCGGCAAGGTCTTGGAATACGGTTACATCCAGGTCACCAACAGACATCGCCAACAGCGCGTCAGATGTCGCGTCAACACCACCGACAACAACGTCATCCATAGAAATGCCCGCCGCTTTCATCGCCTGAATGGCACCCAGTGCCATCTCGTCATTGTTGCCAAAGACTGCGTCGAATTCATCGCCAGAGGACAACCAGTTGGTCATCAGATCGTTGGCTTCATCGCGTGACCAGTTGGCTGTCTGCTCATCAATGATGGTGATGAAGTTACACATATCCATGCCGATCACGTCATGGAAGTCTTTCGTGCGCTGCACAGCCGCCTGATTGGACAGCTGTCCCACCAGAACATAGGCGCGCGCCCCACCTGATTTGCCTTCCGCACGCAGCTGACGACACATCTGGAATGCGGCCAAAGTGCCTGACTCAATCTCGTTGGATGCCACAAAGGCCTGCCCGTCAGGCAGCGTGTCCATGTTGATCGGCTGACGGTTGACGTAGACCAAAGGTACTCCGGCAGAGGCAGCAGCATTCGACATCGCCTCGGTCGCATTGGTGTCAACGGCATTCACGATGATCGCATCAACGCCAGAGGCGATGAAGTTGTTGATCTGGTCCAACTGCTTGGCCACATCATCAGTTGCATCTTCCATCTGCAGGCTGACATCGTCGTTTGCATCATCAAACGCCGTCATGCCGTTGCGCATCACGGTCAAGCCGTTGTCGTCAAAACGCGCCACAGACACACCGATCTGCATCTCTGCCATCGCAGTTGTGCCCATCATGAGCGTTGAAAGGCCAGCGGCCAAAAGGATCTTTTTCATTGTTTTCCTCCCAATGATCGTGCCCGGCACACGTGTTTTAACAAACCGGGACCTCTGTTCGAGGCGATAGTTTCATCACGCCGCCCCTGCCGCCTCCGCAGCAAGCGCGTCATGGATGAATGCGATGGACCCGGCCAATGCGACGGCCGGATCCGTGATGTTGTGAAATTCGGGGTCGAATACCTCAAACGAGGCGGGCCCGTTGTAGCCTGCTGCCTGCAGGCGGCGCAGTTGATCAATCGTCTGCAGCCTGTCGTCGGCGTCAACCAATACGCGGTGCTTATCTGCCATCTGATGCACCGCAGGTTCGGGATCAGTAATGCCAGAGATATGCACGATGGCTGTCAGATCAGCCGCGATCATGGTTTCGCCAGATAGGTGGTGATGGAACGTATCATGCACGATCCTGAAGCAGGCCGGGCGCCCCAGATCATCCAACACCCGGGCAACATCTTCTTTGAATCTCAATGTGCTGGTGAGAAAGCCCAAAGGCTCTATCACCCCCATCACACCCGAGGTTTCTAAGAGCGGTTGCAAAAGACTGAGTGCTTGCCGCAGGGCCGCGCGCTGGTCCACGCGGTCGATGGGCTGCGACGCGACTGCAGGGATCAAAGCGACAGCTTCTGCGCCACAGGCCACTGCCACATCGATCAGGCCCTGCGCCACCTGCAGTTTCTCTGCGGGGTCGACATTAAAGGCCTTCACCTCCGCCAACGCCAACACCCGTTGGCTTTGCGCCGCAGCCAGCGCCGCAATTTCCGCCGGATCATCACCATCAAACAGCGCACGCCCAAGGTCATTGCGCAGCTCAACCCCCACACATCCCAAGGCCGACGCAAGCTGCAACAGCTGTTGCGTCGCGACATTTGGGACCGTCATGTGGTTTAGTCCAATCGGCAACATTGGATGTGATTTCCCCCCGGTAGTCATATTCACCTTAACGGCAATTCATTTTTTTGCAACCGGTTGCATTCGTTTTTCTATGCGGCAAATTTTGCAATGCCCGTGTGAGCACCGAACCGATATTTCACATTGTGCCTGTCCCGAACTCTGCCCCATACTGTACTGCATGAAATTGTCGCGCCGTCGTATTTTTGGATTGGTCGCCGCCCTTGCCGCGATAACGGCTTTGGTGGCGGCCTTGTCATTTCCGGCGTTAGAGCGGCACTACATGCGTCAGCAAGCAGCACAGGACGCAGTGCCACTAAACCTCGCCGCCGAAGGGTTGCGCGCCGCGTTGGAACGCTATGCCCCCCTGCCCGCCTTGATCGCTGAGCGCGCGACACTGACGGCCCTGCTGAACGATCCAGGCAACGCGCAGTTGATCGCAGCGGTGAACGAAGACCTGCGCCAGACCGCTGCGACGGTGAAAGCATCAGACGTTTATCTGATGGACATCTCTGGTCTGACAATCGCCGCAGCCTCCTACCGTGAACCGGGCAGCTACTTCGGGCGTAACTTCAACTATCAAAGCTATTTTTCACAGGCGCTGAACGGCGATCTATCCAGTTTTTCGGTCTATGGTACGACAACAGGCGAGCGCGGCTACTTCTATGCAGCCCCTGTGGAAGACGGTGAACGCATCGTGGGTGTGCTAGCGATTAAGTTCAATATCGCCGCCTTTGAAAGCATCTGGCGCGGGGCGGATAGCGAATTTATGGTCGCGGACCGCAATGACTTTGTTTTCATGTCATCGCGCCCGGACTGGCATTTTCGCGCTGTCCGCCCACTAAGCGATGCAACACTGCGATTGATCGCACAGAACCTGCAATATCCAATCGACCGGATCGAGCTATTGCCGATGACTTCCACACCGCTGAATGCAGATGCCCAGCAGGTCTATATCGAAGGGGAACCGCGCGAAAGTTATGTACTCACCTCCTTGCGTCTGAATGACCTGGATTGGACGATGTCCGCCCTGTCCCCACGCCGCCCTGCCACGTTGAATGCGCTGAACACCCTTTTGATTGGAGGGCTGACCGTCTTGTTGCTGCTTGCGGCTTTGCTCGCTTATCTGCTGAAACAAGCGAGGCAGACCGAGGCATTTGCAAAAGAACAAGACGCCAAACGCCGCCTTGAAATGGCCGTAGCCGAACGTACGGCAGATTTACAGACAGCCTTGGGTGATCTGAAACAGACGCAAACAGATCTGATCCAAGCAGGAAAACTATCCGCGCTTGGGCAGATGTCAGCCGCACTGAGCCATGAATTCAATCAACCCTTGGCGGCCGTCAAATCCTACGCGGACAACGCCGCAGCTTTCTTAGAACGTGACCGCCTGCCCGAAGCACAAGACAACATCACCCGCATCTCAAAAATGGCGGATCGCATGGCCACGATCTCGGCCCATCTGCGCAACTTTGCGCGCCGTCCACAGCAGGTCACCGGACCTCTATTGCTGAACGCGGTGATCCAGGATGCGCTAGCTGTCATCGACATGCGCCTCGCATCCGCCGGGGGGCGCGTCGCCTATACCCCACCCAAGACCGAGATTTGGGTGACCGGCGGGCATGTGCGTTTGCAACAGGTCATCGTGAACCTGATCAATAACGCGTTTGACGCTATGGAAGATCAACAGGACCCGGTTGTGACCTTAGAGATTGAAGAGACAACCCTGCATGTCCGCGATACTGGTCCCGGCATCGCGCCTGCGAAAGTGGCCAATCTCTTTGATCCCTTCTTTACGACCAAGGCGCCGGGCAAAGGTTTGGGGCTGGGCCTGTCGATCTCTTACAATATTGTCAGCGATTTTGGCGGCACGCTGTCGGCGGCAAATCATCCTGACGGCGGGGCCATTTTTTCTGTCACGCTGCAACCTGCCAAACCAATTGAAGTGGCCGCGCAATGAAACAAACGGTCCTATTCGTTGATGATGAGGAAGAGCTGCGACACGCGACCAGCCAAACGCTGATGCTGGCCGATATGCCTGCAATGATCCTGGATAAGGCCGAATTGGCCCTTGCCCAAATCAGTCGCGGCTTTCCCGGTATCTTGGTCACCGATATTCGCATGCCCGGCCATGATGGGCTGTGGCTGATGCGCAAGGCGCTAGAGGTTGATCCAGAGTTTCCTGTGATCCTTGTCACCGGCCATGGTGACGTGAACCTTGCCGTCAGTTCGATGCGCGAAGGGGCCTATGATTTTATCGAGAAACCTTTCGCGCCGTCCCGTCTTGTTTCAACGATCCAGCGCGCATTGGATAAACGCAGGCTAACGATTGAGAACCGCGCGCTGAAACGCGAGGTGGGTGGCCGCGACAAGCTGGAGGCGCGGTTGATCGGCCGATCTGATGCGATGGTCGCGTTGCGCAAACAAGTGCGCACGATTGCAGCCACCGATGCAGACGTGCTGATCACAGGTGATACAGGCGTTGGCAAAGATGTGACCGCCCATGCGCTGCACGATTTGTCGGCCCGCGGTCCGCACCCTTTCGTGCATATCAACTGCGCCGCCCTGCCTGTTGATCTGGTGGAAAGCGAGCTGTTCGGTCACGAGGCTGGCGCCTTTCCGGGTGCCATGCGGGCGCGATTTGGCAAGTTCGAGTTTGCGCGCCAAGGCACCGTCTTTCTGGATGAGATCGACAGCCTGCCCGTTGCGGTGCAAGCCAAGCTGCTGCATGCGATCCAAGAACGCCAGATCACGCGGCTGGGTGCGAATGATCCCGTTGCACTTGATATCCGCATCATTGCCGCCGCCAAGACTGATCTGGCTGCAGCGGTTGAGGCAGGAACATTCCGGGCGGACTTGCTCTATCGTCTGAACGTGGTCACGCTGCATGTCCCACCACTCAGTGACCGGCGCGACGACATTCCGTCGCTGTTCCTTAATCTGGCCGCACAGGCCGCCGCACGCTATTCGAAGCAGCTAGATGATATTCCAGCGACGGTTCTATCAGCGATGGCCACACAAGACTGGCCCGGCAATGTGCGCGAGTTGCGCAATGCCGCAGATCGCTTTGTGCTGGGGCTTGATCCGACCGAACCCCCGGCAACAGGCGACGCGCCACAAACACTGGCCCAGAAAATGGCCGCACATGAACAGTCGTTGATCCTGGCCGCGCTGATAGCCCAGGATGGCAGCCTCAAACAGACGTATGAGGCTTTGGGTCTGTCACGCAAAGCGCTGTATGAAAAGATGCAGAAATACGGGATTTCCAAAGCAGATGCCGATAGCGACGCGTGATCCGTTCCCTTTTCGACACATGGTTTTGCGGCTTTGCCCCCTGATCGACCCATTGCATGCTGCTAAATTTCTCCGTTAACGCAAACAGTCGCGCAATCACCTTGTTTTGAACTGCGTAGTTGGTGGAACTCTGCGCCACCCGGCCTAACTGCATGAACAGTGCATGAAGTCACGGTCTGATCCTTGAGAGGTCAGAAAATAAATAGTGGAGGACGACTAACATGAAATTCGCAGCACTTATCGCGACAACGGCCCTGACGGCCACAACTGCATTTGCCGACGGCCACACAGCCGATTGGCCCGAAAGCTTTACCGTAGGCACAGCATCCCAAGGTGGGACATATTTCGCTTATGGGTCCGGCTGGGCGAACCTAGTGGCAGAAGAGCTGGGGCTGACAGGTGGCGGTGAAGTCACAGGTGGCCCGATGCAGAACATGGCGCTTGTGCACACTGGTGACGCGCAGTTCGGCATGACAACAATGGGCCCTGCGGCTGAATCCATTGCCGGGACAAACCCAATCGCACCCGGTCTGCAGATGACCAACGCTTGTGCGATGTTCCCAATGTATCAGACACCGTTCTCGGTCACTGCGTTGTCGTCATCCGGGATCACATCCATCGATGAAATCCCTGATGGCGCGCGCATCGGCTTTGGCCCTGCTGGCTCCACATCCGACACATACTTCCCGCGTATGATGGAAGAACTAGGCGTGAACTTTGAGCGCCGCAACGGTGGCTGGACCGACCTTGGTGGTCAGTTGCAGGATGGGCTGCTGGACGTGATTGCTTTTGCTGCTGGTGTGCCAGTACCGGCTGTCAGCCAGCTGGAAGTGCAGACAGAGGTCAACATCATCGAGTTTACCGAGGAAGAGCAGGCCAAAATCCAGGCCGCTTTCCCCGTGGCCTCTTTTGATATTGCGGCGGATACATACACAACTTTGACAGAAGATGCGCGGTCGGTGTCCATGTGGAACTTTGCAATTGCCAACTGTGATCTGCCTGCATCCTTTGTGAAGGCGGCCGTTGATGTGGTGATGTCTGACAACGAGCGTATGGTGAACATCCACCGCGCTGCGCGCTCGACCCTGCCAGAGAACTGGACCAAGAACGATGGTGTTCTGCCTTGGCACCCCGGTGCGGCGGAATGGTTCGTTGAGAACGCAGGCGCCGACATTCCTGCAGACCAGATTTTTGGTAACTAACCATTGATTGGGTCGGGGCCGCTGATCACAAGCGGCCCCGGCACACTTGATTTTTCCGATAAGATTGATGCACGCTCAAGGACCGTAAGGGCCGTCTAGCCGCATGCGAGGACCACACCATGACCACCGACACCCTAAAAGATGACCAAACCGAGGGCCCCGTTCTGGCCGACGGTGTTGATGATGAGCCGGTCGAGCACAATCGCCGCATCTTTACCGGGCGGACCTATTTGGTGATCGCGGCGATTTCTGCCTTTTATGCGCTGTTTCATATGGCTGCACTCAATGGTTGGTCCATCCGCGGCTGGATCGGTGTGGATATTCCCTTCTTGCCCGTCTTCCCAATGGAGACATGGAACTTTCGTATCGTCCACATCGCAGGTGCGCTGATCCTTGGATTTACGCTATATTCAGCGCGCGCCTTTCCCGATGCGGATGCTGACCGCAGCAGCCCGTTAGACTACATTGCCTATGCAGCGCTGCTACCGGCCCTATACGCTTGTTACACAGCCATCGGATTTGCCGCAGATATTCAAGGCGGTGTGATGTGGAACGGGATCGATGCAGGGATCCGCAACGCCGAGATTTATCACTACGGCTACCCGCTTCTTGCAGCCACGATTGCAGGCATTGTTTTAGGTTGGATCAGACCACGCGTGCGCGGCACGATCGCCCCTGCCGATCTTGTGCTGAGTGTTTGTGGCATCGCCGTTGCGATCTACCTGATCACCATCTTTGGAACTGCGATGCGCACCTCAACCGGGACAACCTTCGCCCCCATCGGGATGAGCATTGCCGCCGTCGCAGGTACCGCCTTGATCATGGAACTGACCCGCCGCGTCGCTGGCATGGCATTGATCGTGATCGCTGGCGTGTTCCTGCTTTATGTCTTTGTCGGTGATCTCTTGCCCGGCTTCCTGAATGCACCTGACATCACATGGCAGCGCTTCTTTAGTCAGGTTTATACCGATGCAGGTATCCTGGGGCCAACGACCGCAGTGTCTTCAACCTACATCATCCTCTTCATCATCTTTGCGGCCTTCCTGCAGGCCTCAAAGGTTGGCGATTACTTTGTCAATTTCGCCTTTGCCTGCGCAGGTCGCGCGCGCGGCGGTCCGGCCAAGGTGGCGATCTTTGCCTCTGGTCTGATGGGCATGATCAACGGCACATCCGCCGGTAACGTGGTCGCCACGGGTTCGCTGACCATCCCGTTGATGAAAAAGGTGGGCTACAAGCCCCAAACCGCAGGCGCGGTCGAGGCTGCGGCCTCCACCGGCGGACAAATCATGCCGCCGATCATGGGCGCCGGTGCCTTTATCATGGCCGAGATCACGGGCATTCCTTACACCGATATTGCCATTGCGGCGATTATCCCAGCTGTGCTGTACTTCGTATCCATCTATTTCATGGTCGATTTTGAGGCCGCAAAACTGGGTATGCGCGGGATGCGCGAAGACGAGCTACCCAAGTTCAAAGATATGGTCCGCCGCGTTTTCCTGTTCTTGCCGATCATCATTCTGATCGGCGCGCTATTCATGGGCTATTCGGTGATCAGGGCCGGAACCTTGGCCACAGCCTCTGCCGCGGTGGTCAGCTGGTTCACGCCCTACCGCATGGGCATCCGGTCTGTCACCAAAGCATTTGAGCTGGCGGGCATCATGTCCATCCAGATCATCGCGGTCTGTGCCTGTGCAGGTATCATCGTAGGTGTGATCTCACTCACCGGCGTTGGCGCGCGGTTCTCATCCGTCTTGCTGAACATCGCGGAAGCCAACCAACTACTGGCGCTGTTCTTTGCCATGTGTATCGCGATCCTGCTGGGCATGGGCATGCCGACAACCGCCGCCTATGCCGTCGCGGCTTCAGTTGTTGCACCGGGCCTTGTGCAACTCGGCATTCCGATGCTGACCGCACATTTCTTTGTTTTCTACTTCGCAGTTGTCTCGGCCATCACGCCGCCCGTCGCTTTGGCGAGCTATGCCGCGGCGGGCATATCAGGGTCGAACCCGATGGCGACCTCTGTCGCCTCGTTCAAAATCGGTATCTCGGCCTTCATCGTGCCCTTCATGTTCTTCTACAACGGCGCGATCCTGATGGACGGGACATGGTTTGAGGTCATCCGCGCAGGCATTACAGCCATCTTTGGTGTGTTCCTGCTGTCATCCGGCGTGCAAGGCTGGTGGGTTGGCGACCGGGCCGCATGGCCTATTCGCATCGGGCTACTGCTGGTCGCGCTCTTCATGATTGAGGGTGGTCTGATCTCTGACCTGATCGGGATCGGCGGTGCCATTGGCCTCTACTTGCTGGCGCAAATGACACGCCCAAAGGTTGCTGCATCCTAAACACCTTTGACCGAAACAACCTAAGGAGTGTGGTGAAAGCCACGCTCCTTTTTCGATTTTGCGCGGTGGTTTGCGCAATCCCTTTAAACCCGCGCATGAGACGCTACATATGCGCGGAGGGCCCTCGCGGCAGTAAAGTATTGTCAGATCAAAGGGCCACGACATTGGCTATTACACTGCGCCATAAAATAGGGTACCTCCGCCAGCACGCCAATGTCCGTCAGGACCCCCAATCAGGAAATATGCTTTGATTGAACTGACCACCTACGAGCTTTTTGTGCTGGCCGCTGGTGCAATGGCATTTGGCCTTTATTTGTTGATCAAAGGCGGGGATTGGACAGTTGATGCGGCAGTTTTCGTGGCCGAACGCACGGGGCTGTCGCCTCTGTTTATTGGCGCGACAATTGTCTCTTTCGGCACCTCTGTGCCCGAGCTGTTTACATCCGTGAACGCCAACCTGCAGGGCTATCCGGGCATTTCGCTGGGCAATGTACTGGGGTCAAATGTGGCCAATATTTTGCTGGTTTTGGGTGCGACCGCATTTGTTTTCAAAGTCACGGCTGACCCTAAACATCTGGCAAAAGACCTGTGCATGATGTTGTTTGCCACCGCGATCATGACCTATGGCATGCTGACCGGTAGCTTTAGCCAGCTGTTCGGCCTGCTGATGTTCGCCATTCTGGTGGGTTTTGTGGTCTATCAATACAAGACCGATAGCATCGTTTTAGAGGAAGACGATGACGACGCAGACACCGCAGGTATCACCACCATGAAATCTGCTATTGTTGTGTTGCTGGGTGGTCTGGCGGCCCTTGCAGTCGGGTCAGAATTGTTGGTTAAAGGCGCCGTACAAACGGGTACAGCCATCGGCGTGCCAGAGGCCGTGATTGGAATGACTGTCGTCGCCTTTGGCACATCCCTGCCCGAGCTGTCCACCTGTATTGCGGCGGCGCGCAAACAATCCGTTGGATTGATCCTGGGCAATATCATCGGATCGAATACCTTCAACATCCTGTCGATCATCGCCCTGACCGCGGCAATCAAACCGCTGAATGTCGATCCGGTTCTCTTGGGGATGGAGCTGTGGGTAACCGTCGCAGTGGCCGTTCTGTTTTCGATCTGGATGTTTGCGGTGGGCAAGCTGACGCGCCCGATCGGCATTGCGATGATGGCAGCCTATGTTCTGTTTATCGCCGCGCAGTATTTGCAGCCTCAAACAGTTGTCTAGACCGCATGGGCCGGGCCGCAGCCAATGATCCGGCGCTGGTGGCCAATCTGGTAAAAATCGCAGGGCGCGCGCCCACGACCGATCTGATCAAGAACCTTGATGCACGGATGGAGGTATTTGCGGCGGGCAATCTGATCTTCCCACTTAGCATCAGTGACCCGCCCAATTGCTATATCTGCTGTCCCAGCACAGCCTATATTAACTATGGGCTGGAAGAGACACGGCATTTTGCCAGCAACCCCGCGTTGCGCGGCACATTGAAAGGGCTGATTAAATCCTGCGGCCCCTTGATGCGCGCCACAGGTCTGGACCATCAGGTCCAACCCAATAATTGGCTTTTCTCAACCAACCCCGTGCCCAAGATCACCCCGGCCGCGGCCACGGCCTTGCGTGATGGTTTGTTACAGCGCTTTCCAGACCGGGCGATTGTGATGCGCTCACTCAATGACGCAGCAGATCAAGATACGATCACAGCGCTCAAAGCTGCCGGTTTTCAGATGTTGCCTGCCCGCCAAATATATCTTTTTGACCCATCGCTGGATCACCCTCCGAGCACCGATATGAAAAACGATGCCAAACTCTTGGCCAAGGCGGGCTATACCAAAGTCGATGGCCATTCATTTAGCGCCGAAGATTGGACGCGTGCGGCGATGCTGTACCACATGCTCTATATCGGCAGATATACCGATCTGAACCCGCAATATACGCCCGGCTTTCTGGCACAGGCGCATCAAATTGGGCTGCTGCAGATCACCGGCTTGCGGGGCCCCGGTGACATCTTAGATGGGGTGCTGGGCACCTTTACCAACGGCGGTACGATGACGACGCCACTCTTGGGTCATGATACCCGCAAACCCCGCGACATCGGCCTTTACCGCATGCTCAGCGCCATTGCGCAGCAAAGGGCCATCGACAATGGGCTGTTCTATAACCGCAGCGCGGGGGCGGCCGCATTCAAGCGCAACCGTAATGCGATCGCGGCGATTGAATACACCGCCGTTTATGTCAGGCATTTGGGGATGACCGCACGGATCAGCACGCGGATCGCTCAATCCGTCCTGACCCGTATTGGTGTGCCTGTCATGCAGCGCTATGCGCTCTGATCCCCGTCCCAGGCGATGTCATGGGTTGTGGCGGCGGTCAGGCTGATCCGGTGGCGCAGGGCCACGGCTCCCAGCTCTAGCGTTGCAAGCACCTGGCGCCAAACGGGGCCCATGTCGCCCGGCCAGGTCATCACATCACCCATCCGTGCCATACCCCGCCACACCCGGAACGGATGTTGCAGCGGCCCATAGAGCGCCAGCGCGGCCTTGACGCCAAGGCAATCGGTGACATCAGGCGCACAGGCCTGTCCCCTCAGCAGGCCGTTCGCAAAACCCTCTGCCTGCCCAAAGAAATGTATCCCACTGGTCGCCCGCGGATTGCACTCTATTGCCGTGATTGTGCCGTCGGCCTGTCTGATAAAATCAAAAGACAGCTGCCCGTTCCAAGCGGTAACCGCAACAAAGCGGCGGATAAAATCCGCAATGGCCGGGTCCTGATCGGGAACAAAAACAATCCCCGCGCCTTTGCCCGCGCGATAGGTCGGACGATAGGCCGAGACGGCCACAAGGTGGCCTTGATAAGCAATGGCATAGGCGCACACCTCCTTCCCTGCGACAAAGCGCTGCGCGACCCATGGATCTGCTGGTGTTGGCTGGCAAATCGGCTTGGCAGGTCGCAGCGAGACACGGGTGGCAAAGCGCGACCAGACCGGTTTGAAGACCAGCTGGTCGGCAGGCACAGGCAGTGCTTCCAGATCGCGATGGCAGGTCAGCTCCCATGTTTGCGGCACATTCAGCCCCATGGAGGCGGCCAATTGCACAAATGCGTATTTGTTGTGGGCCGTCGCAAGCGTGTCAAAAGACGGGGCAAATAGCGGCGCTGGCATCTGTCGCTGACCCCAAATCCGCGCCAGATAAAACACCTCTTCACAGGTGGGGATCACCAGATCAATCTGATGCGCCTGCAGGGCGTCCGCAATCGCATCAGCATAGGTATCCAGTGGGCCGTTGGCGGCAGGCAAACGCAGATAGGTCGCACAGGCGTTCGAGGCCGCACCGACCGGCCACCGCAGACTGTCGGCCATCAGCACATGGTGGCCTGCGCCATGCAGCAATCGTGCCAGATGCAGCGCTGCAGGGGCCCTCGCACCGGTGATCAGAACCCGCGACGTCATCTGTCAGGCCGGTATCGGTTTTCAACACGACGTAGCTTGCGCGACATATCTGGTGCAATGACGTCAGCCCTAACTGTGACCTCGGCGTGCACGCCCCGGCGCGCCAATGCGACTTGGAGGTTCTGCAACACAGCCGGCCCATTGCACCCCATCGGGATCACCACATCAATCTTTGCCGCGTTCGTTTGGACCACGCGGAAATCATTGATCTGCCTGTCTGCATCCACAACAGCATTGCGCAGGATATCAGGTGTGACCATACCACCGGGCAGATGAAAGCAGTCATCGGCGCGCCCGACAACTTGCGCAACCGCCTGATGCGGTGACCCGCAGGGACAGGGTGGGCCCAGCCTGATGAGATCATTCATGCGGTAACGCGCCATGATCTGGGTCCTGCGGCTGAAATCACTGATGATCACCTCGCGCAAATCGGCATCAGCATCAAACACCGGCAATTCGAAATGCATCGTATCCTCGCACAGATGCAACGTGCCATGCGCACAAGAGACAGCCATCAACCCCTCGGTCGCCATATAGATTTGACCAACGGCTTGTTTGAAAAACCCGGCGATCACAGCGCTGTCCAAATCATCCAGCGCCTCTGCCCCCGCAAAGATACGCTGCGGCGCGATAGGTAGCTTGGCTTCGGCCATCTGGCGCAGCACCTTGGGGGGCGCGATGATGACGGTGGGTTGGAACGCATATAAATCATCCTCCCACGCCTGCCCGATATCAAAAAACCGCAACTGCAAGCGGCGTAGCCTGTTGGCACTGTCATAAAGCGGTGTGTTCAACGGCAACAGCACCGCGACACGATGCTTTTGCCGCCAAAACCCCGGCAATGCCTTGGCCAATATCGTACCCAGCCAGCGAAACCGCTCGGCCTGCGAAATCACAAAGAGGCCGCGATTGCCGCTGGTGCCTGTGCTGGCCCCTACAATCAAATCGCCGATCTGGCGCGTTGTGGCGAAGGCGCGCCAGCCATCCTCTGCCGGCACACCTGCCGTGTTAAAGGCCGCAAAATCATCCATCAGGGTGGCCTTATCGACGATAGGCAATTCCGAAAGGGATTTGCCCGCATAACCGCGATAGAACGGCACGCGCGGTACGTCATCGCGCAGCCAGCGCGATAGGCGATCGCGCTGCAGCGCCTCTAACTGCGCGCGACTGCGTGGACGGCTTGCGGAGCAATAGGCCGTGAAGGCATGGCGTATCTCAAACATCACCCGGTGACCAATCATAGCGGGTGGGTGTTGGGTCATGGCACAACACCACCTCCCCGCCGGCCTGCGCAAAGCGCTGTGCCAATGCCACGCTATCGGCCAGGTCCGCCTTGTCATGCGCCAACAGACTGGCGGGGAAACCGGGTATGCGCCCCTGCAATACGCCAGGCAGCAGCCACTGGGCGTCCACCGCATAAAGCAGCGGCTTGCCCTTAGTAAAACACAACCCGTAATGCCCTGCGGCATGCCCCGGCAATGGCACGCCCAGCAAAGTACCATCCCCGAAAAGATCGAACCCTGCACCCAGCCCAAATGGCAGGCAAGTCTTTGGATAGTCACGCAAAGACAGCTGTCGTGTGGCAAAATCGTCTGGCAGGAGTTCGGGAAAGACCCCCTCACGCAGCCCACCTATGACTGTGCCATCGGTCACCAAGCTGGCGTTGGGAAAAGCATCAAGATAGCCCAGATGATCAGCATGCAAATGGGTCAGAAAAATGCGGCTCACGTCGGTAGGGGCAAACCCATGCGCGGCCAATAGCGCCATGGGACTGGCCAGATAATGCACGACTGGCCCTAACATGGCATTGTACAGTCGCAGCGCAAAACTCCGCCCCGCGCCTGCCGTCACGCGCGGCCCGCAGCCTGCATCGATCAGCACCGGTCCTTGCGTCGGGTGCAGGATCAGACCACAGCGGGTGAGCAAAGTCACCCTGCCCTTGCCGCCGCGCAGGATCAACCGCTGCCGCGTCGTAAACGACGCCGTATTGGTGAAAACAGGTCGGATCATAAGACGCCGGGGCGCATGGCCCCATCTTTGAAGGTACGCGCAAGCCCCTCTTGAAAGCTGACTTGCGGCTGCCAGTTCAACTCCGCCTCAGCCGCCGCAATATTCATCGTCTGGCGGTAGCGCAAAATGCCCAGGGCATAGGCGGTCACCGGCGGTTCTGGTTGGCCGGGCAAGCATTTGGCCGCTGCCTCGACGCCGCGCACCGCGGCAAGCGTGGGGGCAAAAGGCAGATGTCGCCAGCGTGGGGTCACGCCCGTTGCCTCGCAGACTGCGGTGATAATGTCGGACAAAGCCACGCCCACGCCACCGGATATATTGAAGATCTGACCGCCAAGATGCGGCCCAGCGTTCAATGCGGCGATGCAGCCGGCGACCACGTCATCGACATGTGTGATATCCGTGGCCCCCGCCGGCGTGAAACGCGGCATCGGGCGCCGTGCCGCCACCCGCATCAAGCGCGGCAATAGCGTGGTATCACCGGCCCCGTAAATGCCACGCGGACGGATCACGATGGGGCGCAACGCGGGCCGCGCCAACACCTCTAATTCCGCGGCGCGTTTGGTCGCCGCATAGGCGTTTACGAACTGCTGCGGCAGATTACCTTCGCGTAGATCATCCTGATCCTGAAACCGGAAGTAAACGCTGGCTGTGGACACAAAGACAAAGCGCTTCGCTCCAAGTGAGGCCGCCAGCTCCAGCACATGCCGCGTCGCATCCACATTCGCCGATTGAAACGCCGCTCTACTGCCCCAGGGCGAGGATAGACCTGCAGAATGCACGACCGCCTCAACCGGGCCGATCCGGTCACGGTCCGCAGCAGGTACAGGATGGGACAGGTCCAGCGGTACTGCGCGCAGTCCTTTGGCCCCAAGTGCCGCGAGTTTGCGAGGGTCCCGCCCCGTTGCAACAACACCGCTGTCACGCAAGGCCCAAGCCAGATGAGACCCCAGAAACCCCGTCGCCCCAGTCACCAAGATAGCCATCAGAAGGTCACCGCAGCGCCGCCAAAAGACACGCCAGCCGAAGTGCCGAGCATCAGAACCTTCGCTCCGGTCTGCAAACGATCCTGCGCCGTAGTTAATGCGAAAGGGATCGAGGCCGCGATCTGATTGCCCACGTCGGCACAGATATCCACCACCTTGCCTGCATCAAAACCGCATTGTCGGATCATATGTTGCAGGGCCGCAGGGCTGGCCTGATGCGGCACGATCAGATCGACGTCATCCTTTGCCCAGCCCGCCTTTGCCAGCAAACGGTCGACAAAGGGGGCAAAGGCCGCCGTTGTCAGGCGGAACAGCGCCTTGCCATCCATGTCAAACAGGCTGTGGGCGGCAAATTTCTCTGCCTCTGCGCGAAAATCAAACCGCGTGCCCCCTGCCCCAATTCCACAGGCGTCGTAACCACTTGGATGCGTCTCAAACGCCGTAACGATGGGTGCGCCGCCAGTTGTGACAACAGCTGCTGCCGCCCCATCGCCAAACAGCCCGGCGATCTCTGGGTGCGTTGCCCAGGGCAATGCGCGCGACGCGACCTCGGATGCGATGATCAGCGCGGGCCTGCCATCGCCGCGCGACAGCATCCCTTGGGCCACCTCAAGTGCGGTCAGAAAGCCAAGACATGTCGCATTCACATCAAAGGCAAAAGCCGCGCCATCAGCAATGCACAGCCCCGCCTGATAGGTTGGCGCCGTTGCCGGGATTGGCTGATATGGCACAGCGGAAGCCCCGATGATCAGACCAATATCCGCAGCAGTCAGCCCCGCCTGTGCAAGGGCGGCGCGCGCTGCTGCGACACCCATACTGATCTGGTTTTCGCCCTCACTGCAGAGATAACGCGTCCGCACAGCAGTCGCCGCCTGCACGTGACCGTCAGGCCAGCCATAGCGGCTGTCGCATTGCGCAGAATGCAACGCCTTTTGCGGTAGATATGATCCAAGTCCTGCGATTTTCACGGTCTTATCCGGTTGCCTTTCTCATTTATGAACATTGCTCACGAAATACTGGAATGCAAGAGGGTGGTGCAGTTTTATTGATGTCACCCCCGTTTTCATTCACCCCGTTAGGGCCTATGTCTGGCCCCATCACAGCAATGAAAAGGACCCCGGGATATGAGCACAGCAGAGATTGGATTAATCGGCCTGGGCACGATGGGGGCCGCCCTTGCATTGAATATCGCGGACAACGGCTTTGACATTGCGGTCTGGAACCGGACAGGCGAAAAAACGACAGCATTTCATAAAGATGCCGGTGATCTGGCACCGCGGATCACCCCCACGCAAACCTTGTCTGAATTCGTCGGCGCGCTGAAATCGCCCCGCGCGATCATCCTGATGGTCCCTGCCGGGCAGGCCGTGGATGAACAAATCGCAGCCCTGCGGCCCCTGCTGGATGATGACGATATGATCATCGACGCAGGCAACGCCAATTTTCACGACACCAACAGACGTGCCGCCGCGGCAGGCGATCTGCCATTTCTGGGCATTGGCGTCTCGGGCGGTGAGGAAGGCGCGCGGTTTGGCCCTTCAATCATGGGCGGCGGCAAACGCGCCTATTGGGACCGTGTTGCGCATATTTTGACAGCAATTGCAGCCAAACACGACGGCACCGCCTGTGCGACATGGATGGGCGAAGAAGGGGCCGGGCATTTCGTCAAAGCGGTCCATAACGGAATCGAATACGCTGATATGCAGATGATTGCCGAGGTTTATGGGATCATGCGCGACGGTCTGGGCATGGATGCCGCAGGGATCGCGGATACATTCGCGCAGTGGGACAAAGGGTCCCTGCGCAGCTATCTGATCGAGATTTCGGGCAAAGTTGCAGGTGCCACCGATCCAAAAACAGGCAAGCCGATGCTGGATGTGATTGTCGATGCGGCAGGGCAAAAAGGCACCGGCCGCTGGACCGCTATCGAAGCCCAGCACCTTGCGGCGCCTATTCCTGCGATTGAGGCAGCGGTTGTCGCGCGCAATCTATCGTCGCAGCGTGAGGCGCGCGCGGCGGGTGAAGCGCTCTTCGGTGCGGCCCCACATCATATTGCCCACGACGTGTTGCCGCTTGAGACATTGGAAGAAGCATTGATTGCGGGAAAAATCCTATGTTACGCGCAGGGCTTTGGCATGATCGCCAAGGCGTCAGAGGCCTTTGACTGGGCCCTGCCCCTGCCTGCGATTGCGGAAGTCTGGCGCGAGGGCTGCATTATCCGATCCGCCATGCTGGATGATATGGCAACGGCGCTGCGCGAAGATCCCGCGCGCAACCTGATGATGGCACCGCATTTTGCGGATACACTGAAGAAAACACATGGTGCCCTGCGGCAGGTGGTGGCGCAGGCCGCATTGCACGGGCTGGCCTTGCCAGCATTGTCATCGGGCCTTGCCTATTTTGATGCAATGCGCACCGCGCGTGGGACTGCCAACATGATCCAGGGCCAGCGTGATTTCTTTGGGGCGCATGGGTTTGCACGGATCGACGGCGGATCAGATCATCACGGGCCATGGGCCATTTGACAAAACTATTGCTCGTATCACGCCCCCTCGCTACGTTTTAGGGGTTTAACGAGAGGGATTTGAGATGAATACAATCAAGACACTGACAATCGGCGCGCTACTGGCGTCAACCTCGATGGCACAGGCTGGTGGGCTTGCCGATGAAATCGTCGAAGCGCCCGTCATTGTCGCGGAAGAGCCCGCGCCGGCCGGATCGTCGATCAGCCCCACCTATATCGTCCTTGGCGTTCTTGCCGCGCTGCTGATTGCTGCCGCTGTGGCAGAGGACGACGATGATGATGACGAAGAAGATAATGCACCCGAAGAAATCGCGCTGAGCGATATGCGCCTGAAAACCGATATTGCCGAAATCGGAACGGCATCAAATGGTCTGCCCCTTTACACCTACCAATACATTGGCCACGACGCCGTGTTTGAAGGCGTGATGGCGCAAGATGTCCTGGCCCATACGCCAGAGGCCGTCATTACGATGCCCGGGGGGTTTTATGCCGTGAATTACGACATGCTAGGTCTGAAATTGAAGAAGCTCGACTAAGAGGTCTGGTGGCGGGCTCTGGTGGCCCGCCTACCCCAAGGCGTAGCCCGCGCCGCGCACGGTGCGCACCGGGTCACTGCCCCCATGTTGGGTCAGCACCTTGCGCAAGCGACCGACATGGACATCGACAGTGCGGGTATCAACATAGATATCTCGCCCCCATACCCGATCGAGCAGCATATCACGCGACCAGACGCGGCCCGGTTTTTCCATAAAGGTCGACAGCAGGCGGAACTCGGTTGGACCTAGCTTTAACGGGGTTTCATCACGGGTCACGCGGTAGGTTTCAGCATCCAGCACGATATCATCATAAGTCAGCACCTGCCCCACCGTTGCCGGACGCACCCGGCGCAACTGCGTGCGCACCCGCGCCATCAACTCGGACACGGAATATGGCTTGACGACATAGTCATCCGCGCCCGTTTCCAGACCCCGCACCTTATCCACCTCTTCTGACCGCGCAGAGAGCATGATGATAGGAATGCTGCGTGTTTCTGGTTTGATCTTCAGGCGGCGACAGACCTCGATCCCAGACAGGTTAGGCATCATCCAATCCAGCACGATCACATCTGGTGCCTCTTCTTGGA
>JBCAZI010000028.1:11785-34413 GCA_038533095.1 Pseudomonadota bacterium | reverse complement strand
CTGGACCTGTGTTCTTCGACAAACCTAAATCTCATTGCTTTAGGCCCGCAAAGAACTGGGTGGCCTTTTTTAGAATTTCCCTCTCCTCCTTGAGGAGCTTGATCTCGCGCCGAAGTCGGTCATTCTCTTTGGCGAGTTCTAAATCTTCTTTCGAAACAACGTCAGTATCTCGATGCGCGGTGATCCATTTGTTCAGCGTCGACATGCCGACACCCAGATCGTCAGCCACCTGCTTGCGCGTAAGCCCACTTGTCAGCGCGATACGCACCGCATCAGCGCGGAATTCGTCCGTCCGTTTCAGTCCCATAGTTCGTCTCCTTTGTTGCAGTAAATGCTATCAAAGGAGCGGCATCAAACCGCGACAGGTCCATGTCGCCTCGGGTGAAGATTGGAAAGGTATCCTTCGAGAAGTTCAGCACTTCACCATTCCGATCATTTTCGTCGGCTCCAATCGGTGCGAGATAGGAGTAGAAAGGTGAGCGAACATTCATGCCTTCACCTTCACGGCGCACAATCGTGAATCCCCAGTTTCCGTCGCTTTGATCGACCGGATAATCGTTTGAAACTACTGCACTGCCAATCAAACCAGGGTGCCGTTTAGAAATTATGAGCTGAAGCCTGCGTTCACCGCAAAACCTCAAAGCTCCCGTGCTACCTTGACCGAATTTTCCTTGAACAAAGTTGACGCGGATTTTGTTGTTCTTACCCAAACTCAACAGTGTGTATGGGAAAGCTTTTGGCGTTTGACCTTCGCCAAGATCGGCCACGTTCACACAAAGCGAACGGCTGCTCTTTCCTGTGACAAAGACGGTCAAATCTTGGGCGATCTGGGTCCGGTAGGCGGCAGGCCATTCCTCGACACGCCCGCCTGTGACTTTAAGGTTGCCAGCAGAAGACTTCTCGATGAAGCGATTCACACCTTCTCGAATTGACTGCGGTGCCTCTGGCGCATCCGGCTTTATTCCCTGCAGCATGCATTCTAGCATGAGGCGCGAGTCGATTGTGTTGACGAGTTTTTCGTTTAGAGCAAAGTCCGAACGGATCTGTTGATTACCTGCACGGTTCCAGTTCAGTTCATCGTCGCCATAGTAGCGCCATTTGCTTGGATCATCCCATAAGCCTTCTTCCTTCAATATCTCTACAACGGTGTCCTCATGGTCGGCAAACATTAGGTCTCGGCAAAGGTTTTCGGGACCGCGCATTGATAAAATTCCTTTGAGAATGACTAGAGCTTAAAATCCACACCATCAGACGACTTCGTTGTCTTCATGCGGTTCTTCAGGGTTTCGACTTCATCGTTTAATGCCTTGACGATTTTGCGGACGTCCGCGTCATCGTAGTCATAGGCATTCCGATTACCCAGCTTGCCAATGATCCGGATAGCCTTAATCGCGTTCACAGTACGGCTTTCGGCAAGCTTCACAAACTTTTCGCGTTTGTCAGTTTGTACTGATCTTGACCCACTTTCAGTAATTTTGAGGGCTGGCTCAGGCATTTTCGTTCTCCAATGACGTATTTCATGCCCAAAACCTGGATATCTGATGCAAGTCTGTCAAGTTTTTTGCACCATATTTCCTTTAATTTACACGATTTAGTGTAGCTATTTTCCTTTATACAACTGACTTAATGTGACTTTTTCTTGGAAATTAGCGCGCGTATCCTACACAAATCTATCAAAAACTCCCCTCAAGGGAAACCAAGCGGTCTAAATTGCCGACCAAGCACCGCGAAGGGGTATGGTTTCATACACAAATTATACGACGAGTCTTCGGAAAGGCTTATTTGGGCCGACATGTGCATAATCCCAGCTGATTAACATCACGATCTCAGATCATTGTGCGCACGGTCTTGCTAGGATTGGGCGGCAGGGCCACGGGCAAACCAGACGTTCGTGCCTCTGGCGGCGAAATATGACTGAGAGCCCTTTCTGTTTGCTTTCTGCTTTGCGGCGAAGGTCGGCTATGTCCGCGAGTTTCCTGTTCGATGATGTCACAGCCAATGGACGCATTGCCGGTCGTGCGCCGTTCGTTCATTGAGCGGCGAAGCATCTCGAAGAGCCCATAGTGCAAAATGCTGCGCCGTGTTCAAAAGGCAGTGAAACGCGTAAAGCCGCCATTGGCCTTTGCAAGAGCAGCCCTGACCGGACGTTCGCCCATCTCTCTCAATGCTGCGGCGCGGCCCGCTAAAGCCGCCGTTCGCTGTTATCGGCGACAACAATATCGGCAACAAGCTTTCTGAACCAAGTCTGCATCGCGGATCGGTCTGCACCACGTCCCCAAATCAGCTTCGATTGGACTGTTGGCACCTCAAACGGCAGTTCGAACATTGTGACCGGAAGCTCCTTGTCCGCCTTCGCTGCTAAACGCCGCGGCAAGACCGCAATTACATTTGTCTCCACAACAAGTGGTGGGAGCGTCGCAAAGTTGGACACGCTGACAGCCACATCGCGGGTCAGGCCTTTGGAGGCTAACACCTCATCAATGATGCCTTTTCCATCCAATCTGTGGGACAGAAGAGCGTGTTTATGCGCCAAGAATTCGTCGAACGTAACAGGTCCGTCCAAGATGGGATGATCGAACCTTGCGATGCCTGCGAAGGGCTCCTCACACAGGACTTGATGATGAAACCGCGTTGGAATGTTGGAAATCGGGCAAAGCGCCACGTCTGCGTGCCCAGCATCCAAGTCGTCGGCAATCTGACCTCGAACCAGACCAAGTGTTTTAAGACGGATGCCTGGCGCCAGATTGCGCAGCGCGCGGACAATATCCGGCACCACCGTCAATTCCATCAAATCGCTCGTAAGAAGTGTGATCCTGCCTTCATGAGTTTGAGGATCGAACGCCGTCGCAACGCTAATCGCATCCTCCGCAGCGATGATTGCGGCCCGTACGTGATCCGCGGCATCTAGCGCGACCTGTGTCGGCATCATACCGCTGGGTGTTCGCACAAAGAGATCATCGTCAAAGAGGGCGCGGAGCCGAGAAAGTGCATTGCTCATCGATGGTTGCGCCAGGCCAATCCGTTCTCCGGCTTTGGTGACGCTGCGCTCAGCCATGACGGCGTCAAAGACCACAAGCAGGTTCAAATCGGTATTGCGAACATTCCTCATAGCAATGGAGCTTATGGGAAATATCAATTGGATCAATTCTTTAAGTTGTCGCTAACTTGATTGTGTCCACCCCAAAACAAGGAGATGATCGATGTCCGCAAACCGCCGATTTATCAGACAAACATTAACTGGAACTGCTGTTGCCCTGCTCATGAGTCTCTCAGTGACCGGCCCAGCCATTGCCGACGGGGATGAGCCAACATGGGAAGAGTTTTCATATGAACCCTATCCGCTGGCGCGGATTGCCGATGATACGAGCCGCTATGCTGAAGCCACTCCGCAAACCCTGAAGGTGAGCCAACATGGCGAAATCGAGTACCTCGGGTTTGGCGCGTTTGGCACGCATTGGTTTGTGGAAGCGGATGGGCCGGTCTGGCACTTCGTGACTGCCGGTGACCCGGCGGATGAGGTCGTGCTTATGGTACATGGCTACCCCGACACATGGTGGGCCAACGCCGAGGTCATGGCTCTCCTATCGGACGAGTACTACGTGATTGCGGTTGATGTCCTGGGCTATGGTCAGTCGGACAAGGGCCCTGAGGTGGACGTGAGCTACGCAGGCGCAGCGGGAAGCTTGGCTGCTCTGCTCGACAAAATCGGGGTCAGCGCCTTCAACCTCATAAGCCATGATCGCGGCACGATTGTCAGCGAAAACCTCCTCGCGATTGACGGCATGAGCGACCGTGTTTCCGCTTATGTGCGGATGCAACAATCGTTTGATAAGCCGCACGGTTTGCCGCGTCCCCCTCACGCTGCGATGGCCTCGGTCGAGTTTCAAAGCCAAGAAAACCTCGCTGGCACAGCCTATTCGAGCAATTACGGGTCAGTTCACTTTCCAGAGCGGTTCCTTCAGCGCCTGAATTGGGAGTTTAGCTTTCCTGGTACACCAGAGGCGGCCGCGCGGACATTTCAAGGCACCAGCTTTGACATCGAGCTCGCGTTCAGGATGGAAAACGTTATTCCAAAGATGACGATGCCTGTCCTTTTGATCCAAGGCACAGACGATCCCGGGCAAAAGGCGGAAGAGTACATGACATCGGCTGATCTGCTTCCAGATGCCCGTGTTGCCTTGGTCGCGGCGAACCACTTCCTGCACGCGGAAGATCCCCACATGGTGGCGGACCTTGCCCGAGAACTCTTCAACAACGGCAATGCCAACCGACCAGACATGGTGTTCTCCTATCCGGTGAACTTCCAATTTCCAGCGAAGAACTGAGGTCGCCGATGCCTTCTATTTTCATGGCGCTTCGGGTGCTTCTCACCGTGATCTTCGTCGCCGCGGGCGGCGCGAAATTAGTCGGCGTTAGTATGATGGTCGAGACCTTCGACGCGATTGGCTGGGGACAATGGTTCCGCTACCTCACGGCCTTTGTGGAACTGGGGGCCGCAGCAATGCTGTGGATCCCTGTTCTGAGTGTTCTGGGGAGCAGCTTGCTCTTTGCTACGATGATCTGCGGGGCGCTCTTCCACGTCTTTGTCATTGGGCCATCTGCGGTTCCGGCACTCGTCTTGGCCCTTCTTTGCGGCGTCATGTTTTGGATCGACCGTGCAAGGCTCGCGCTTCTTATGGCTCGGTTGGGTTTTGCCTGATACCGCGCGCTTGAAGGCTTGCGTCTCCAAACGCGCATCCGCTGCGCGTTTGACCCTGTTGCCTCGCATCGGCGCGGCGTTTCTCATCTACCCATCGCGATCCGCAGTTTGCGATCTCTACCCCATCACAAGAGGAGCCTTTTATGTCCGCACGTAAATCCGTTGCCGCCATTGCCGCCCTAGCGTTAACAGCAGGTGCCGCGGCGGCTGACATGCCCCAATCCTTCGGCATTCTTGAATTCGGCCCAGACAACACCCTGTTTGTGGCGGACTCTGCCGGCGGCGCGATCCACGCATACGAACTGCCCGCCGGTGGCGATGCCCCGGAACAGGATGCAGCCTTCAACCTCCTAGATGTCGATCAACTGGTTACCGAGACGCTTGATGCCACCGGTCGCGTTGTCTACAGTGATTTGGTGGTCCACCCCGTCACGCGCGAGGCGTTCGTGTCCGCAACCACCACCGTGGACGGGGTCGAAACTGGTGCGATTGTCGCGATCTCGCGCGACGGCAGTGCGCGCACGCTGGATCTGGACACGTACCCGTCGTCCAAGTTCATGCTTCAAGACACCGCAGATGCGGGCGTAACCTTCTGGCGTGATATTCCGGCGCCTTCGCTGACCGTCACAGACCTGGACTATGCAAACGGCGAGTTGTTCGTGTCGGGCGTTTCAACGGGCGAGTTTGCTTCGACCCTGCGCCGTGTACCGTTTCCCTTCGATGGGGGCGCCACGTCCACCAGCATCGAGATCTATCACGCCGCACACAACCAAAACGAAACGCGCGCGCCAATCCGAGCCATGGCGGTTGTGGATATCGATGGTACTTCGACCGCTGTTGCGGCCTATACCTGCACGCCGCTGGTAACGATCCCAGTAGGTGAACTGGTTGATGGTGCCCATGTGACCGGCAAAACGATCGCGGAACTTGGGTACGGCAACACGCCCCTTGATGTGATCTCATTCTCGGCTGCCAACTTCCAGGGCGAGGTGTCGAACTACGTCCTGGTGGTGAACCGGGAAATGGATGCAGACCTCATCACTCTAGAAAACCTGACTGCTGCCGCCGCTGGTCCGGGGATCACCGAGCCTGTACCGTATCTGGGGGCAACTTCGGGTGTGCAAACCGTGCCACTGCCGCTGTCAGGTGTCGTGCATATGGCCGACCAAGATGGTCAGTTCCTGCTCGCTCTGCGCCGGGATCTGGACACCGGCGCCATGGAGCTTGTGTCCTTCCGCAAAGGATCGTTCTTCCGCCTGAGCGATTTCATCAGCGAGTACAACTTCCCGGACTACGCCTATGCCGACGATGAAATGTCGACCGGCATCCGCATGTTCCAGAACATGCTAAAAGCCGACGAGGGCTTCCCAGGGCAAATTCGCCAATGACGTTTCGCTTTGGCCTCATCATCACCCTGCTAGGCGGGGCGACGACGGCAGCTGCGACATGCCCCGCGCCAGACGCAGGGCGCGTCGACATTTACCCCACCGCGCAGATTTTGCCAGAGAACTTGCTGCGCGTTTACGTCTATTATCCCCGCGCCATGGCCGCTTCCGCCGGGTTGTCAGACATTCGTTTGCTCGACGCCGATGGCACGCCAATGGACGGGGTATTTCTTCCCACGAGAGAAGACCTTTGGTCCCAAGATCGCCGCCGCCTGACGGTGTTGATGGACCCAGGCCGCGTGAAAACAGGATTGGATGCGAGCGAGGCCATGGGCCGGGCGCTCAGGTCTGGTCAGTCCTACACGCTTGAAGTTTCAGCGGGATCGTTAGACGCTGAGGGCTGTGTGTTGGGCCAAAAAACCGCTGTCGCGTTTGAGGTGGGGCCGCCAGACTTGGATACACCAGATCCCAGCGAGTGGGTGCTGAGCACACCAAAGCTCGGGTCGCGCGACCCTTTAAGGGTCAATCTTGGTAGCCCCCACGACCACCTATCTCTCGCGTTTCGGCTACGCGTTTCAGATGCCGAAGGATCGATTGTCCCCGGGCAAATCGGATTGAGCCCGGGCGAAGCAGGCTGGGAATTCATACCGCGCGCGGCTTGGACGGCCGAAACGTACAGCCTGACAATCGAAGACAGCTTGGAAGACTTGGCCGGTAACAGACCTGGTGTTCTCTTCGACCGCCCATCTGGTCAGGCCCCGGAACCTTGGCTGGGTCGCCTGCCGTTCCAACCGGGGGCTTAGGTGAGGATCGACTTCAGATGGGTGAGCATCGCTTGGACTTTGTCCGAGCGGTGCACATCAACATGGGTCACCAGCCAGCTTTTGACTGTCCATTCAGGAAGCGCGGGTGAAACCTGCTCCAGTTCGCCCGCACGCTCAGCAACCGAGACCGGAATAAAGCCAATTCCGGCCCCATCTCGAACGGCGGTTTCGAGGACCTTTGCGTTGCTTGATTTCAGGACGATTTGCTCGGGGTGCACATTCTTGGCGAGCCACGCCTCAAATGGGGCTGCACTCTCTGCACCGGGATTCCCAACGAACCAATGACCCGAAAGATCCAGCAAATCCGGTCGCCCGTGCCGCTCGATGTAATCCGGATGCGCAAAGAGCGCGAAATCCAGCGTACAAAAGGGCTGAACCACATAATCGTCATGCGTCGGCTTGGCTCCCACCCGCAACGCTACATGCGCTTCGGCGCGCTCCAAACTCAGAAGCTTGTTGCCGGTAGTGACCGTGACGCGGGTCTTTGGGTGGCGACGTCGAAAATCCAAAATCGCGGGCAGGATAAAGTCCGTGAGCGGAAAAAGTGTGGTGACAATGACCTCTCCGGCCACCTCGGCCTTTTGAACGCGCATGCGCGCGAAAAAGTCTTCAAGCATCTCGTGGGACCGCTCTGCCACGGCCAGAAATTCTTGCCCGGAATCCGTCAGCTGGTATCCCCGCCTGTGGCGCAAAAACAGACGCGTCCCCAACGCCGCTTCAAGTGCATCGATATGGCGATTCACCGTTGCACGGTGCACACCCAAGTCGGCGGCAGCCTTGCTGACCGTTCCTGCGATCGCCAAGCGATAGGCCGTATATATTTCGGTCCAAAGATCCATCATGCGCCTCTCATGGTCGCATTTATGCACCCATTCCTGCAAGTTAAGCCTCTGAATGTCGCAAGAACGCGCATTCAATGCGCTTATCGGGACATTGAGGCGGCGCGCCCGAAAGATAGGCTGGCGGCCAGAAGTTAAAGGATCCGCAATGAAAGTTCTCGCGTTCGCTGCATCAAACAGCACCACATCCATCAACCGCGCCCTGGTCGGCTATGCAGCACAGCGGCTCCAAGCACTGCACCCGCCCGCGGACGTGAAGTTCGTCGATATCAACGACTATGAGATGCCAATTTATTCCCCGGATCGGCAAAACGTCGACGGGATACATCCGCTGGCGCAAAGCCTATTCGACGAGATCGGGAGTGCCGACGCGCTGATCGTTTCATTCGCCGAATACAACGGCTTTGTCACGGCTGCCTGGAAGAACATCTACGATTGGATGAGCCGGATCGATCAGAAGGTCTGGCAGGACAAGCCGTTCGTCCTTTTGGCCGCAAGCCCCGGGCGGCGCGCGGGTGCAAATGTCCTGCAAACTCAGGAACTGACCGCACCTTTCTTTGGCATGGATATCAAAGGCAAATTTGGGGTCGGAAATTGGGCTGACGCTTGGAACGGAAGCAGGCTCACGCGGGAAGAAGACCGCGAAGGCATTGAGCAGGCCGTTACTGGCCTGCTGGCTTGATCTTCGACGCTAATAAAAAGGAAAAACGCCATGGACGAGAGACGGATTGCAGTCATCACAGGGTCAACGGGCGGCATTGGTGGGGCAATCGCTGACCAGCTCGCTGCATCCGGTTGGCACCTTGTCTTGGTCAACCGGAATGACACCAAAGCGCAGGCTCAAAAAGTAGATTTGCAGGCGAACCATCCAAGCATCGAAGTAGACACCGTCACCGCAGATTTGATGGATGTGGAGCAAATCGAAGCGGCGACCCAGACCATAGCTGGAATGCATCCCAAGGTGGACGTGCTCTTTAACAACTCAGGCGTTTTGACCTCGGAACGGGTGAAGAGCGTGCAAGGGCACGAGTCAAATTATGCGGTTAACACCTTGGCCGCATACGTTATGACGCAAGGCTTGCGCCCAGCCCTGCAGAGCCATGACGATGGGTCGACATCCATGATCGTTAACACGACCTCATCCGCCCACAACGCAGCGAAGTCTCTGGACACGGCCACCCTTTCGGATCCCAAGGACATCGGCGGCCTTACGGGAGCCTATGCAACAACCAAATTGGCGCTCACGACCATGGGAACCGCGATGGCGTCAGAGTTAGAAGCGGACGGGATTATCATCAGGTCGGTGTGCCCGGGTGCCGTCGTGACACCGATGACCAAAACGAGTAACGCCATGCCAGGCATCTTGAAACTGCTGGTGCCGCTGCTTTTCAAGTCTCCGGACAAACAAGCGGCGAAGATGATCCGTGCCGCTCAAACTGACAGCTATGGCGGCCAAACCGGCATCTACATCACCAACGGCAAGGAAAAGCCCCTCCCGAGGCTCGCTCAGGACGCCAGTGCTCAAGCCAAGCTGATGGCGAAGCTTTCAGGAGACGCGGGTTTTTGACGTCAGCAGGCTTAGGAACCCAAAGGCAGGTTCAACAAAACAAAGGAGCCAACCCGTTTTGAAAATCTTCCTAAAGATCGCCGTCACCGCCATCACCATCTTCTATGGGTTAGTTCCTGCGATCGCCGACCTGAACGAGACCCACCTGTTCAACCCGTTGTGGAGCGAACACGCCCGTTTTCACGGCGCTTGGTTCCTCGCATTCGCAGCAGGCATCGCTGTAATTGCCCTGTTTCTGATCTGGGTGCGCGACGACGTGTTTCTACCCATCGCTTTTGGCCTGATCTTTGTGGCGGGCTTCTGGGTCGCGACGGTTTTTGGTCCGACGTATGGCGGGGCTTTGGTCGATGAAAACGGATATGTGCAAACTGTGCTTGGCATAGACTCCAACATGTTCTTGTTCTCAGTCGTTGGGGCATTGCTGCTGCTAATGCTTGTTCTAGCCCGGCGCGAATACCGGACAGACAAATGAGCGACCGCCGATCACTTGCCGCCTTGGTTCTCGCGTTCGCCTTGCTGTGGATCCCATTGGGGCAGCACAATTTTCTGACGCAGCACTGGATGAAAGTCGGAACGTTCATGGCGCCGTTCCTGGTCCTGGTTGCCTTTAGCTTTTCGGACAAATCAATACGACTGGACGCTCGAGCCGTCTCGCTCGTCCTGTTAGTGGTCTACATCATTCATCAATTCGAAGAGCATTGGGTCGACATCTACGGGCGGACCTATGCCTTCAAACCGAACCTCAACGAATTCCTGTCGGGTCTTTTGGGACATTCAGATGTGCAAGAAATCATGTCTGATACGTCGGTCTTCGTAATCAACACATCCTTGGTATGGCTTGTGGGCGCCCTGGCGATCTGGCGCGGCTCGCAGCACGTGTTTGCCGCGCTTTGCATGGCCTCGATTGTGGTCATAAACGCCGTAAGCCACATCGGAGCAGCCCTTATCGCGGGAAGTTACAATCCAGGCTTGCTCACAGGCGTAGTGCTATTTCTTCCAGTGGGCATTGGGGCCTACGTTTGGCTAGGGCGTACCTCAAAGCCGCCCCTCATGATCATTGCGGCAAGTCTCGCCTGGGGACTAATCGCTCATGTGCTGATGATCAGCGGTGTCCTTGCGCTGAACCGCTTCGACCAATTCCCGGAGATCGCGTACTTTGCAGTGGTGATCGCGTGGTCTTTGCTGCCAGCTTTTGCACCCTGGCGCAGACGGGGTGATTAACCGCTCAGAGCAGCATTGGTTGCCCTCCTCGTGCTAGCGTCTGTCTAAGACGAATAGGACATTGGCAGGAGTGGTACACGCGATATCTCCGGTGCGGCTCCATCGGAATGTCTGCTTTGGAAAAGTACTGTTTACTTGAAAGCGAGTGCGGCGAACTTCCACTTTACTCGTCGTTGCTGTTTTTCGCTGATGTCGCAAAGCGTGCAAAGCAGCCTTTCGTTTTGAAAGGGCCAAAGTCCGTTTTGTCCCGCGATGTCGTCATTGCTTGGGTGGATGGCCTGCGGCGGACATGCGGGACAAACCGGACTTTTGCAGTTGCAGCTATTGCTAGTGCAGCATGGGCTCGCATTTGTAGCAAGACTTCACCTACTGTGCGGCCTACGGCGCCAAAACGGTCATTCAGCTTTCCGACGAAATGGAGTAACCTTAGCGTAAATTATTCTCGTTCATGAGTATTCTCAAAAGGGGCAACCATGCCAGCATATGTCATCTTTGACGTCGAAATTTACGACATGGATCAGTACCAAGAGTTTATGCTTGGTGTGAAGCCGGCCCTCGAGAAAGCAGGGGCAAAATATCTTTCGCGGGGCGGCGAGCACCGGATTTATGAGGGCGATTGGGAGCCGCGCCGGATTGTGTTGCTTGAGTTTCCATCGCTAGCCAATTGGGAAGAGTTCTATAACGGTGAAACATATCAAGGTTTGAAAGCAGTCAGGGATGCCTGCAGTTCTGCCCGCCTAGTCGGGGTTGAAGGCTAGGGTTAGCGGCGATGCGTTTTTCCACCTGTCGCAACCGATGCGCCTTGGATGCGGATCGATACAGCCGGATTTCCAGAAAGGTCTGAGCGGATGTCAGATTACCATGTTGCGGTCTTTGGGGGTGGCTCTGTTGGTCTGTGCCTCGCAACGAGCTTTGTTGCCGCCGGCGCGCGTGTTTCTCTCTTGGTCCGTCAGAACGCAATAGAGGCCCTACGCAAGACGCCAATCACTGTGTCCGGTCTCCTTGGGGACCATGCAGCCCTGCCTGAAATGATCACGCTTTGCGATGCGGCTGACCCGTCCGACGAGGTGCTGAAGAGCGACATGCTGATCCTCACGACAAAGGCCTATGATGTCGAGGCTGCGCTCAAACCTTTTGCTGCAGCAGGCACCTGTCCGCCCGTCCTGCTTCTTCAGAACGGTATGGGCTCCGAAGAGATTGCGCGTCGGGTTCTTGGCCCGGACACACCCGTTTACTCCAGCGCCATGATGATCGGAATGGAGCGCCACGGTCCTGCACACATGGAGGTTACTGCTCAATCGAGCCCGATCTTTTGTGGCCCTCTGCTAGGCGACAATACGGGGCCAATCCAAAACTTGCTGGATATCGCTTAAAGTGGTTTTGTCCCAATGGCTCTGGATGACGTCATCCGGGAGACCATCTTGTTCAAACTCCTCTTCAACAGCTGCATGAACCCAACAGGTGCAATCACAAAGAAAAGCTATGGCGAACTTCTGAAAAACTCTCATTCGCGTGATGTTATCATCGGCCTCGCCGATGAAACGCTGTCTGCGTATGCGGCAGCATATGATTACCGACCAGTTGACAACGGAAGACACTATGTAGACGAGGTGTTGAGCCCTATCATCTTTCCTCGCGCGGTCGGCCATCATTCTTCGATGTTTCAAGACCTTGAGGCAGGACGCAAGACCGAAATCGACTTCTTGAATGGCGCTATTTGCCGATTGTCCGAAAGTGTGGGTTTGAAAGCGTCGCGGCACGAAGATATCATCCAGCTCATCAAGGCATGCGAACCCGATAGCACCTTAGGGCAAACCGGTCAGTAAAGCGTGGTTGTCCTTGAGGAACCCAACCAAGGCATCCAAGACGATCCGCACCCGCTGAGAGCCACGGGCAGACTCGTGGTAGATAACCCAGGAGTCGACTTGATCGAACGGGTCGGGAAAGACCCGTTCGATGTTTCGGTTCTTGTCGGCGAGGGCACAGAAAAGCGAACCGATGCCAGCGCCCTGCTCAATCATCATGTGAGCAGAATCGGTGTTTTCCACACGGATGCTCGGGCGGCCGGGATTGTCTAACCGATCTATCAAAGCAGACGGTTTTGAAGGAGAATTGCCGGTTCCGATGCGTACAAGCGTGTGGTCACGCAAGTCGTCTGATGTGTTTGGGCGGCCATGCTTTTCAAAGTAGGCTTTTGATCCATAAAAAGCGCGTCCCCAAGTAAATGAATAGGCGATAACGAGCGCCGGATCCTTGGGTTCGCGCGTTCGCACGGCAATATCCGCTTCTCCCTTTGCAAGATCGAAGGCCGAGATCGAACTGATGAGGTCAACGTACAGTCCCTCAAATGCCTCGGCGATATGGTGAACCAAAGGCCGCAGGATGTGGGCAGCAGTGGGGACGCAGGCGATCTTTACTGTGCCGGTCGGCTGCTGGCGCATCGCACTTACATTGATCTGGGCGTCATTGACGACCGCATCCATTTGCGTTGCGGCGTCGGCAATGACCAGGCCTTCAGGTGTGAAGGTAAAATCACCTCCCCCCCGTATGACGAGAGGCGTCCCAAAGGCCTGCTCGGCGCTGGCCAATCGACGGCTTACGGTCGATGCATCGACGCCTAGAATGCGTGCAGCACCGGATACAGACCCTTCGTTTTTCAATGTGAGGACCACACGGAAATGGGTCCAATTTGGGTTTGCCATGGTCTACCGATCTCCTCTCTGGGAAGCATCGGCACCCAAAGCGTCCAAAGCGACTTCATTTACATGTTCATATGCCTTAATCACGATTGATCGCAGCCATTTGCCGCCGGGGTCCTGCGACAGGCGCATGCTCCAAAAGAAGCGAAAGGTGATGTCTGGCAGATCGACCGGCGGACGCTTGGCGATCAGCCCGTAGGTCTTCATATCGTCGGCCATAAACAAAGGCACTGTGGTACCGAGCATGTTCGTGCGGGCAAGTAGGGGCGCGACACCTGAAAATTCGGGCAGATGCGCCCCGATGCGGCGCTCCATGCCATCACGCGCAACGCGATCTTCCACGGTTTGGCGCGCAGCATTGGACATGCCGACCATGACGTGGGGCCAGTCGAGCCAAGATTGCTTGTTCCAGATTTCTGCTGCCGGATGGTCCGCTCGCATATAGGTAAAGCGCTGCAGCGTCGGCATTTTCTGTTCCATCAGACCTTCGGGCAGCGTCTTGTCGGCACCGAGCAACGCAAGGTCGATCTGCTCATCTGCGACAGACGTGTAAAGATCCGGCCCCAAGTTCACCCATTCAAGTGACACGCCTGGGGCCTCACGATTGATCCGCGAGAAAACTTCGGCAATGAGAGCTGTAATTGCGGGGACAGCGATGCGAAAAGTGCGCGTGCTGGTCGCTGGGTCGAAAGGTTTCGGCGGGGTTATCACCCTTTGAATACTCCGCAAAATGGGGCGCACATCCTCAATCAAATTTTCCGCAAAGGGCGAGGGCTGCATCTTGCCCCCGACCTTCACCATAAGCGGGTCACCCACTTGTTCGCGCAATCGGGCCAAAGCGTGGCTGACCGCTGATGGCGTCTTGTTGAGCCGGTCTGCTGCTTTCGCGACGCTGCCCTCGGACATAAGTGCTTCGAAAGTCACGAGCAAATTAAGGTCGAGGCGGCTGAGCTGAATATCGTTCATGATGCATGAAATCGTTTCGTTAGGTTTATGCTGAATTCTGTTCAACAACCTTTGTCAGAAGCAACGCGCTGAAACAAGCGAAGGAGATTGGCAAATGTCATTGAAAGTCATCGGATCGGGCTTTGGCCGTACTGGAACTATGTCCACAAAACTTGCCCTGGAGCAGCTCGAATTTGGACCTTGCCACCACATGACCGAAGTCATGGGAAACCCAGAGCAACCCGCATACTGGGACGCATATGCCGACGGCGCAGAGGTTGACTGGGCAGATGTCTTCGCGGGCTATGGCGCGCAGGTCGACTTTCCTGGTGCCACTGTCTGGCACGAGCTGTCTATTGCATTCCCGGATGCAAAGATCCTGCATAACGAGCGCCCCGAAGAAGACTGGTGGGCCAGCTATTCCGGTACGATCAACAAGTTCTGGCAACATCGGACACGGCTCGATCTGCCCCCGCCTATCGCCGCGATTTTTAAGACGATGGACAAGATCGTCGTGCAGGATCTGATCGGTGGGACCGATAAAGATAGCGCCATCAAGGCCTATCGGCGCAACAATGAAAAGGTTCGCGATACCATTCCAGCGGACCGACTGCTCGTCTTCACGCCTACTGATGGGTGGGAGCCGCTCTGCCGGTTCCTTGAGGTGGATGTGCCTGACGGGGACTTCCCACGCAGCCACGCACGCGACGAGTTCTGGGCCCATTTCGGTGGGGAACCGACGGCGGCCTGACTGAGACGCGCCGAGTCGCAAGAGCAGCAGGCATTTTTGCAATCGGTCTTTGCGATCTTCTCTGGCGCTTCGAAGCGCAGGCTCCTGTAAGCTCCCCTCATCGCTGAAATGAAAAGCCAACAGCAATCTTCGGTGACGGTTGTTTGACCCGTCACCGACCGATCACCTGCGGCCTTCTGACAGCACATGGAACGCGCAACAGGAAAGGAAATTTCAATGTCCCTGCAAGTTATCGGAACCGGAATGAGCCGCACTGGCACCTTGTCCACCAAAACCGCCCTTGAGGCCCTTGGTTTTGGTCCGTGCCATCATATGATGGAGCTCTTTGCGAACCCGGCCCAAGTGGAAAAATGGGTCGACGTTGCGCGATGCGAGCCCGTCGCTTGGGACACTGTCTTCGACGGCTACGAGTCTCAGGTCGATTTCCCTGGCGGGCGCGTTTGGCAACAGACCATCAATGCCTTTCCAGATGCCAAAGTTCTGCACACCGAACGCCCAGAGGAGGACTGGTGGGCCAGCTTCAGCAAAACAGTGCTGAAGGTCTGGGCAAATCATCAGCGTCTGACCCAGAACATGCCACAGCACATCCAGGACATCTTTGTCAAACTCACGCCATTCTACATCGACGATACATTTGGGGGCCTGCCGGACAAGGAGATGGCGCTGACGGCTTACCGGCGGAACAACCGTCTGGTGCGCGAACTCGTCCCCGCCGAACGCCTGCTCGTTTTCACGCCATCCGATGGCTGGGAACCCTTGTGTGATTTCCTGAACATTCCGGCTCCCGCAACGCCTTTCCCGCGCAGCAACGGGCGCGGTGAGTTCTGGGACAATTTTGAGGAAGAGCCGGCCGACTGAAAAGGCGCGCTCACCGATTTCGAAGACATCCGCTTCATAAAGGAACTAACCATGACGCGACTTTTCCTTACGGCGCTCATCACGCTCGCCACTTTTCAACCCGCTACCTCACAAACACCAACTGACACAGCCTGGATGATCGTCCAACATGACGTCGCCGATCTTCAAGCATGGCGCGATGTGTTCGACAGCGGCTTGTCCACGAGACAAAGTGCGGGCGAGTTACAATTTCAAATCCTGACCATGGACGGGCCACCTGCGACAGTTCTCGCAATTTTCGAATGGACCAGCGAAGAGTCAGCTCTAGCCTTCGTCAATGATCCTGCCGTTCGAAATGCGATGGCATCTGCCGGAGTAATTTCTGAGCCGGTCATCTCTATCCACGACAACGATCCACGCTACTGGATCACATCAGATGAACCTGCAGCGACCTCTTCGGATACAACGTCAAACAATTGAATCGAGGGATCTCTATTCAAGTTCCCGAAAGACGTGCGGTCCGCTCGCGCAAATACGGCACCAGTGCATCAAGAACCGCACGCACTTTGGCCGACCCGCGTGCAGACTCATGATACAGCACCCAACTGTTCATCTGGTCGAATGGATCGGGAAAGACGCGCTCGAGGCTTTGGCAAGCGTCACCGACCAGGCAGAAAAGTTGACCGATTCCCTCGCCTTGTTCGATAATCGTCCGGGCAGAGTCCGAATTTTCTACACGCGTTGCCGGCTTGTCCGGGTCAGCGAACTGCTCAATCCATCCAAAAGCTCGGGTTTGTAACAGTGTGGTTCCACTGAGGACGAGCCAATGATGACTAAGCTCTTCGTGTGATTTCGGTCGTCCGAATGTCGAAAGGTAGTCTTTCGACGCATAAAGACAGCTTCCCCAGTTGAAGGTGTGGGCGATGACAAGGCCAGGATCAGTCGGGGGAATGGTTCTCACCGCGATATCCGCTTCGCCCTTTGCGAGATCCATGCTCGCCTTAGAACTGATCACTTCGACTCCTAGCCCCGGAAAAGCTTCGGTGACCTCATTTGCAAACGAACGCAACAGATGCACAGCGGTTTGGACGCAGGCGATCCGCACGGTTCCAACAGGCTTTTCACGCATTGAGCGCACGGAATTCGTTGTTGCGCTGATCTTGGCATCCATATCCTCGGCTGCATCAAGCACAGCCCGGCCTTCGGCGGTGAACTGGAACTTGCCGCCACCCCGGATAATCAGTGGTGCGCCAAAGACCTCTTCTGCAGTCGCAAGGCGGCGACTGACGGTTGACGCATCAATCTCGAGCAGTTTCGCGGCCCCAGTCACCGACCCACCCTTGGCGAGCGCAAGAATGATCCGAAAATCGCTCCAGTTCGGCTCGGCCATCTACCGCGCCTGCCTACATTTCATGTTGGATCGCCGCGAGTTTGGCGGTGACGTGCTTCGCGTGGTCTTCAACGTAGGCCTTGTGACCGTCGCTCGACACGTACCTGCGAAACGCATCCATATTTTCGAAGTCAGCGACAAGGGCTGCGTCGTGATGGTTTGGGCCGCTACCCACATTGGTACCCAGCGCGAAGGACAAGACTTCCTCACTCGTCTCGCACAAGTTCGTCACAGCGGCACGCCATGCTGCCAACTGCGCCTCTGAAGCTTCGGGTTTGAATGAGACGAGTACAATGTGGCGTAGCATGAAAGATCCTTACCTATTTCTTGAAGCTTGAGCGTCCGGGCGGCTCTTTGCAAGTCGGTAGGACCGTCTAAACAGTCAGCAAGGACGCCATCAATTCACCTGCAGATTTCGTGAGACTTCGATTGACATGAAATATAATTCGTGTGAGTGATATTTACATGAATACAAAGGCCCGCAAATATGACAGCACTAATCGCAAGGCTCAGGCCGAAGCGCGCCGCCAGGAGATCCTGAAATGTGCAGCGCGCGTGATCGGGAACGCACAGGCTGATGAGTTCCGACTAGAGGATGTCGCCAAAGAAGCTGGCGTAAGCGTTCAGACCATCCTGCGCGCCTTTGGCAGCAAGGACGGACTGACGATCGCGACGCTCGAAAGCGTTGGCCCCGATGGCGTTAACTTCACGGCCTTCGCCAACATTGAGATTGAAGATCTCGAAGACTTCGTCCGCACGGTATTTTCAACCTACGACAAGATCGGCGATCTCGTGATGCGGGCCCTTGCGGAAGAGCATCGATCACCTGTGTTTCAAGGCGCACTTGATGTCGGGCGGTCGTACCATGTGGAGTGGGTCTCCGAGGTCTTTGCGCCTTACCTTGCACGCCGATCGCCCGCGGAAAGGGAATTCCTTTTCCATGCGCTGATGACCGCGACCGACATCTACATTTGGAAAATCCTGCGACGGGACCAGGCGCTCAGCTTTAATGAGACCGTCGCAATAGTCGTTTTCACACTCAAGTCACTCATTCAGGAGAAAGAATAATGACAAAATACCTTTGGCTCAGTCATTCCAGTGGCGGCAACCTTCCCCCAAGCCTTGGCGTTGCGGGTGCCTTACGCAAACGCGGACATGAGGTTGTCTTCGCCACCAAACCCGACACGATTGCGCGCATTGAAGGCGAGGGATTTCGCGGCATTGGCTTCAAGAACGCCTACACTCAAGTCGACAAGTACCCCGATATTGGGCCCATCACCCGCATCGCTTGTTCGCTGACGTCGCCCGATGTGGCCGATGAAATCAAAGAGGTCGTGGCCTCAGAACAGCCCGACGCCATAATGGTCGACGCCATGTTCCCGGCCGCGCTGGATGTGGCGCCCTCATTTGGCGTGCCTACGTCTGTATTCTGCCACACGTTCCTTTGGCGTCAGATGGATGCGTGGCAAGGAATCATGGGCAAACTGGGTGACCTGCGGAAGGCCGCTGGTTTTGAACCGCTGCCCGACATGGAAACGCTCTGGAAGGCGCAGACCCGGATGATCGTCACATCCGCCGAAGCCCTTGATGACGCACCATTGCCGGGCTGGGATCATGTCACCCATGTCGGTCCGGTCTTGGACAACGAGACGCCAGCGCAACCGATCGACCTGCCTTGGGCAGCGGGCGATGCAACGCCGCTTGTTCTGGTTAGCTACACAACCACAGAATTGCAGGATCCGACCAAGGTGCAGACCGCGCTAGATGGGCTAGCCGACCTGAACGCGCATGTGGTTGTCACCACAAGCAAGGCCATCGACCCAGCTGATCTGACGATCCCGTCTAACGCCCATGTTGTGCAGTATGCAGACCATAACGCGATCCTTGCGCGTGCCGATCTGTGCGTGACCCATGGTGGACACGGAACGATGATGCGCGCTCTCAAACACGGTGTCCCGATGGTGGTGATCCCAGGCTTCCCGCACGATCAGGCGCCCAATGCGAGGCTTATCGAAAAGCTGGGTGCCGGTTTGGCGCTCGCCGGCGATGCCGATGCGACCGCGCTCGCAGAGGCCGCTAGCCGGATTATCGTCGATCCATCGTTTAAAAATAGTGCTAGCGAGAATGCAAAAATTGTCCGACACCTTGATGGCGCTTCGTCCGCCGCGGACTTGCTAGAGGACTTGGTCGCTGACAGGGTAACGGAGACGGTTGCTTAAGTCATTTGGTGCCAAGCATATTTGAGAACAGGGGAATGCAATGACGCAGATTTTGCAGATTGCCGCGATCGCTGCCGCGACGTTTGGCACGGGGGCAGCCACCCTCACCGTAATGAATGAAGACATCCCTGACCTCGCTGTGCCCGAAGGCGAGTGGACTGCGTCAGGCGCGCTAGATGGGATTTCGTTCAGCGTATCCGGAAAGGACCTCGCGAGTGGTGCAGAGTTGGAAGACGAGATCACTTTTCGCGACGGCACATTCCAATCCGTTGATTGCGAACAATACTGCAATTTCGGGTGGTCCGAATATCTGACCAAAGAAATCGACGGGGTAGTCCATTTTACCGCCACGGCGCTTTGCCCCGATGCCCCACACACTGTGGTTTGGTACGGCACGCTTGAAGGGGATGAATTGGCGATTGACCTGACTTGGACGACCCGGCGTTGGTACTGGACCAACCAAATCCAGATCAGGGGGGCTGGAGTGGTAAACCAGCCAGAGATAGTAGCCGGCTAAGCTCTCATATGAAGCCTCAAGTGTTGAGCCTGCGTGGCCTAATTCTCAAGATTGGTATCCTGATTGGTTTCATCGTGCTTGCGACATGGGGCGTGCACATGATCCGAGACGCGCTGGACCTGCAGATCCGACCGGACAATGAACAGCAGGTTCACAAAGCGGTTATGATCGGTGCGGTGGCCTATGTCGGGCTTCTTGCAATGCCGTTTGTCCCAGGCGCTGAGATTGGCATTGCACTGCTCACGGCGTTCGGCGCGGCAATCGCCCCTCTGATCTACGTCTGTACTGTCGCCGCGATGATGTTGGCCTTCACGATTGGACGGTTCCTGCCAATCAGCTCGTTGGAACGGCTCTTCCGGGTTTTGCGCCTGGTGCGCGCGGCTGACTTGGTGGCAAAAGTTGCCCCGTTGTCCAAAGAAGACCGGCTCGCAATGCTTTTGGAAGGGCAATCAAAACGCGCTGTTTCTATTGCCGTGCGGTACCGCTACCTAGCGATGGCTCTTGCAGTAAACATGCCAGGCAATTCTATCATTGGCGGTGGTGGTGGGATCATGATGATTGCAGGATTGAGCGGGATTTTCACACCGCTCGTGACCTTCCTTACGGTCGTGATCGCCGTTTCGCCCGTTCCGCTAGCAGTCCTTTTCTTGGGCTTAAGATTCTGAGCGAGCCGGAAGCATCTGCTGCGAGCCGGTCTAATTCCAATGTGCTGAATTTTGCGCTTGGCATGAATATCTACTGTTCATGGCACGCCGCCGCCTCGTATTCGGAAGCAGCAACGCTTTGAGTCTGTAGCTAGCGTAGATCAGCACCAAAAGTGCGGACGCCCGGAATAATGAGAATGCCGTTGATGTAATGTCCATGCGCGGACGGCATCGTCATTTTCTAGCTTCGAGGTCTGACTACTAAGAACTTGATCCTTCCGACAGAATAGAAGTCTCAGGAGCTTCATACCTGTGTCCCTTCGCTCTCAAGGAAGTATGAGAGTTGTTCAAGGAACCCGTATTTTCGCATCATCGCGTCACCTTCTGGGGTGCGCGTTGCCTTTCGCAGACCTTCGAGGTCGTGCACATCGACCACAATAGCGATTTGGTTTGGATCATTCGGGTCATCCAAGATTTTTGCCGGTCCGGCGTAGTCTTCCAACAGCGCGTCATGTTCGGCGTGGAATGCTTGAAGGTCTGCTGCGTCTGGTTTGTGAGAGATGCGAGCGACTGAAACCATCAGGGTCATGATCTTGCTTCCTTTTTCTGTGTGAACCGTCACGTGTTCGCGACTGAAGCAAGGATTGCGCAAATCCTACTGTGGGATAAGGTGGGCATTATTCGCTTTATAATTCGATAGGATCGAACAATGATCGATCAGCTACGTTCGATGGCGATTTTTCAAACGGTCGCTGAGTTAGGCTCCTTTCGGGGGGCTGCAAGCAAACTGAACTTGTCTCCGTCGGTGATCAGTCACCACATCACCCAGCTCGAAGATCAGCTCGGCTTGCCGCTTCTTTATCGGTCGACCCGACGCATGTCGCTGACCGACGCGGGTCGTGATTTGCTCGCCGCCAGTCAACGCATGACGCTAGCAGCGCAAGAAGGTCTTGCCGCGATCAACCGGCGCGTTGAACAACCTGTTGGTACTCTGACAATTACCGCCAACGCCTCCAGCTCAGAGCGCCCTTATGCAGATCTTTACGCCGGTTTCGCTCGGGCATACCCGAAGGTGCAGCTCACACTTCATATGTCCGACAAGAACGTAAGTTTGGAAGGGTCGCAATACGACGTAGCTATTCGTGGTCGCATGACGGACCTTAGCGACAGTAGCTACAAAGCGCGTAAGCTCGGCAGTCTGGAGTTCTGCATTTTTGCTGCGCCTGACTACGTTCGTGACCGTCCACCGCCAAAGACTGTCGATGATCTTGCGGATTGGGACCGCATCGCGTGCCCTCCAATTCCGTGGGCCAGTATTGCGACAACTTTTGATGGCACTGTGCCGACGCGCGAGCCGAGAACTTTGATGACCTGCGATAACTATGCGATGGCCCGTGCCTTTGTCGACGACGGCATGGGATTCATGATCGAGACTTACCCCATCGTTTCGGAGGCCTTGCGTGACGGTCGACTGGTAGAGTTGCTCCCGAATGTCAGGCTCAGGCCCATCGATGTCTATGCGGTCTATCCAGCGAACGCCCCGTCTGACAGTCTCGCCAGACTGTTTGTTGACTACGCAGTCGCTCAAAAATGGCTCTTTGGAGGTGCGGAAAATAGACTTGATCGATCATGAACACTGAATGTGCTTTGGAAGTTAGTGCTGGTGCAGTCGCAGCGAACTATAAGCTCGAGCACGGCTTGATCCTTGAATGCGTGGTTTCCGCAATGGCTTGCATGAATGGCCTGTTTTCTAGCCGCACAGCTACACAGAGATTTACGCATTTGCAGCAATTTTCGTGCTGCAAGCGCGCGCAGCGAGAAATCACAATGACCGCCTTGGGCTCTCAGTCATATTTCGCAGCCAGAGGCACGAACGTCTGGTTTGCCCGTGGCCCTGCCGCCCAATCCTAGCAAGACCGTGCGCACAATGATCTGAGATCGTGATGTCAATCAGCTGGGCTTATGCAACATGGACAGATCACGACACCGAAATGCTTAGCTTGCTTGCGACGAGGCTTGCGACGAGGCTTGCGACGAGGCTTGCGACGAGGCTTGCGACGAGGCTTGCGACGAGGCTTGCGACGAGGCTTG
>JBCAZI010000028.1:0-11685 GCA_038533095.1 Pseudomonadota bacterium | reverse complement strand
CGATCTCGAAAGCGGTCGTCAACGGCTAAATTGGATGCAAAAAAGATACGAGCGTTCCTTGGGTGGCCCATCCTTTCTGCTAAGTACATGTTCCATATCGGGACCGGTCGTTACTTGGCAGTGTCCTCATCATCAGTCGCTTGCCAATCTAGTGTCCCGTTTCGTTTCATCCTTCGGACCAATTCAATGTGAGTCAGAGCACGATCAAACGCCTCCGGATCGCCGGATGCAAAAGCATCCTCCACGACACGAAACTGTAGATCGTCAGACTGCCCTAGCCTGAAGTCGTCAACGTCTGCCGGGCTTAGAATGGGTGGGGCGGTGCTGGGCATCCGTGCTAAAACACCACGAACCCAATGAACGGTCGACTGATGACCATGATCCTCGGTATCGCTGACTTGCTCAACAAGCTCTACCAAGACCCGAAGGGCACAAACCTTCGCCTCTGCTATGTCCCGTGTTTCTAAACCGACGCTCAAATACTCGTATTTCTTATGACATCGCGCGTTACCCCCACATGCTTCAGCCAGTGTTTCAACCGTTTGGGCAAGCACGTCCCAGCCCGGACGGTCCGGCCATCGATCCCTAGTTTCGGCAGACTCGTTTTTGCCATTGGTTTTAGAAAATGTGCTGTCCATCGTTTAACGCTCCCGATCCGGCGTTTTGCTCTTTGTTACTAAAGGCTTCTGAGATCGCAGTCTCGCAAGCGCATCCTTGGCCCTAGAATGTACCAGAGAAACACCCTGTAGCGAACGCTTCTCGGCTGCGCCCCTGTGCTTGGCCGCTTTATCACTGGCGGCTCTCGTGTCCTGCCGCAAGCCAGGATCATTCTGCCGCTCGGTGCTTCGCCACTGCGAGCTAAGCTCCCTGCGCTCCGCTTTCTGCCGCGTGATGAGCTCGGCGCGTTCGTCTTGGAACCGGACATAAAGATCGCGGTGGTCCTGCGCCCGCGACGCACTCAACCGGTCGAGGCGACGGCGCAGGGGGCGGTCGTACCAATCCTTGAAATTTGCGAGGTGTTGCTTCTCCAGACCGAGGATCGTCGCGTTTCGCAGCCGTGCGTTGTGGAGATTCACCCAGGTGAGCTTAGCCAACCCGATATCCTTGAACGCTGGATCGCCTGAAGCGCATTGCACCCGCGCGGCCTGGATCGACAGTGACAACCGTCCGTAGAACGTGCTGTCGAGCTTGTCGAAATCACGCTTCCGCCGCCACTTGTCGCGGCCGTATTGCTTCCACAGGTCTTTGTTGGCGGCGTTGTAGACCTTCCGCTCATTCGTTATCCGCGCCTTCCATCGGTCGCGCAGATACCCCTTCCGCGCTTGATATCTGACACTCAGATCAGCCCATTCCTGTTGGTGCTTCGCACTCAAATCCTTAGATCTTGTACGAAGTTCTTGGCGCGCGCTTGACCGCGTGTTTTCTGTCCTCATCCGCTGAACATAGTTGCGCCGCTCGTCCGCGCTGTACCGCTTCTTCATGCGGTCCTGCCGCTCGTGTTTTTCTGCGCGTTCCAGACTTACGACAATGCCACGGTCGCGTTCATACTCATATGCCCAACGGTCAAGTGCGTTGTTTTCACTTATTCCACATTTGGCCAGCTTGCCGTTCTCAGGGTTCACCCGGTTCACCACGATATGGACATGCGGATGACGCGTATCGTTGTGGCAAATGATGATCGCCTGGTGTTGCTCCATGTCGATGGCTTTCAGTGCTTGATTGGCGGCTCGCTCCATCTCGGCTCGGTTAAGCGTTGCAGCCTCTTTCGGATGCCAAGACAGGGCGAAAGTCTTCACTGGCAATTTGGCTTTGCGACCAGTCGCTTTCTCTCCTGCCTGACGTTTGAGACGGCTGGCGTCCTTCGCCGTCGAAATCATGATCGCTGTAGCGACGTCGGTTCGGTCGGTCGCGAGGTTGCGCGTAGATGTCCATTCGACCCGATCCGAGCTTGTTCGATGCTCCGTTTCGCCAAGCTCGTTTCGGTCGTGCATGTAGTAATCCATTGCCCCCTTGAAGCTCATGCCGGGGGCGTAATCCGCGAAACTGCAATTCATGGATCATGACCCGCAGCAAGCCGCTCCACTGCCGCAAGAACAGCGCTGAGAGTTTCGGGGAATGACCGCGGCAGCTGTTCGCCTCGATTGGCAACACGCGCGATCTGATTGAGGTTCACACCGACCCGGTTCAACTCGACCAACGCTTCGGTGTTTACCTGCTGCGGTTCGGTTGATGCGGTGACCCGATGACCCAAGATCGCGCGGCGGCAATAGTCGGAAAGCGACAAACCAGACCGCGCCGCTTTCGCTTCCACGCCCGCCCGCTCGAAGGTGGTCAGCCGAATGCCGACCACAGCTACACGGCCTTCCCCCGGCGCGACCTTCGGGCGACCAATTGGCTTGCCCAGATCACTCATGCCCGGCCTCTAGACGAGGCTAGCGTCGCGCAGCGACAAGCGTTTTTGTTTACAAAAACTATGCTTGCTACCCTAAACTCGAAACCGGTCATGACTGATAGACCGGTATGGGTGTCAGATAGGTCGTGTCCTCACCTGCCAATTTGACGAAGCCTTGGAGGGTGGGCAGTGCGGTGATTTCAGATGCCAGAACGACGCGTACAACTTCTTCTTTCACCGACTGCGTTGTTGACCGCTTTCCATCCATGCCAGCCGATTGCCCAAGCGACATAACCTGGTACCGCGCATCGCCAATTAGCTTGGATTGCCGCTCCGCAGAGATAGCGTCTGTAGCTCGTAGGATGACCTTGTTCGACAGGCTGTTGGTGATCGTGATGGCACCGTTTCGACCGTAGAGCAGCTCGACTTGTTCAAAGTTTTGGATGCCTGCGACGACGCGAAAACCAGTCTTCCACAACTCAGTCACAGCGGTTTTCAGAGACGGAATTTCGCCGAGGCCTGATAGCTCATCAATGATAATCCAGACCCTATTGTCTCGGTCTTCGCCAAGATCACAAGCGGTGGTGATGATCTGATCCAACCAGCACGAGATTAGGTTCTTGGCCTCTGGTAGTTCCCGCTTCCGATACGGAATGAAGATCGACGGGCGATCTTTGCCTTGCTCAACCCATTCGCGGACGGAGAAGCTACCTGGGCGAAGATGCTCCCAGAATTTTAGGGTCTCAAAGTACGTCATTCTGACGTTGTTCAAAGCCTTATCATTGATCCCGAGCGATGCTGCTGCTGTTCCATGAATGAAAGGGGCCAAGGCCTCGGCCTCGGCCCCCGTCAGAAGGTGGAAGAGTTCTGTGTGATCGAAGGTGTCACCTGCCTCCTCGACAATCCGCTGGTAGCCCCGAGCAGTCGCCGAAAACATCGCCTTCGCCATTTGGTGCCACTGTGCGGCCTCGCCCACGCCGTCGCCAATGAACGACTGAGCGAGCGCTGACCAATCCAAAGGCGCGCGCACTTCGTTCATCGGCAACCAACCTGGAAACGCAGGATCAAAGGGAGACAAGATCACATCGTCAGGCTGATTGAAGGCAGTCCACATATCGTAGTTGGTATCGACCACAACGACGGTATCGCCGCGTGCTCTGAGGTGAGCCACCATGTTTTTGAGCAACTGAGTTTTTCCTGTGCCCGTCGCCCCTTCGATCAGCATGTGCAACGATTCCAAATGCTCTGGGAGTCGAACGTTGCCAAGCGGAACCCCTTCGCCCTCCATGGGAGCGCCCATGCGGCTGACCTGTGCTCCGCCTCTGTGCCGACGCTGGATGGCAGGCCTGCCGGGAATAGCTGTCAGGCAGATCAGTCCAGTGATTACGCCAAAAATGACGCCAAGCGCGACCATGAACACGCCGGGCCAGCCAGAATAGTCATTCGCGCCAACCAGTCCCATTAGGAGTCCAAGCCCAGCGAGCCCAACACACGGCATGACACCAAATTTGAACATGAACTTTCGAAACTGCGCCTGCGCCTCGAGGCCTGCACGGCGGGCGACCAGATCGTCTTCTTGAGCAATCATGTTTTTTTCCTCTTTCGTGGTCCGCTAGTGAAGCTGAGCAACTCACCCAATAGGGTTTCGACTACTCCAACCTGGCGCGCCTCTTTGCGCGCCATACCTGCGAACGCCTTCGCGGCGTTGAAGGCGCGGTAGCTGTCAGTTCGTTGCGAATTGCGATCTGCGATGACAAGGCATAGAGCAGCGTGACATGGGCCCAGTACTTCGCACTGTCTTTGCCAGAATGCGTGTGAGATCCCGATTTGATGGGCCCGGTCTTGCGCCGCTGCCAACACGCTTGCCCAACTCAGTTTTCCGTTCAGGTCTTGAGCCGTCCAATAAAACTCGATGCTCTTTCGCAACTCGGATGTTGCAAGCAAAGCCACGTGTTCAGGCGTCGTTCTCGGTTTCTGAACGCGGTGTCGCTTCTCAGCCTTACAGGTTTTGGTTTTGTGTTCTTGGTTAGTATCTGGTCGGCCTGAACTGTCTGACCCAGCGGCCTCGAGTGTCCGACCGAGACTACCCGAAAAGTCTTCGAGAACAGCTTCCAAGGCCTCAATTATGGCTGAAAGCCTTTCCACGTCATTTACTTCAGATGGCCTCAATCTTGGAAAAACAGCGCGCGCAGCTAGAAGAGCTTGCTCAACGCCCAAACCTCGAATGCTTCGGATCAGATCATTCGCGCGTTGCCGATAGTCTCTCAGGCGCTCAGATATCCGCACTTGGTGCTGGAGCAGCTGAGCCAAGTCAGCGGCTCGTTCGATCAGCGGGCCAAGATTGACCCCTGCAGCGATAACGATCTGGCCATCTTGGTCTCGCCGACCAAACCTGCGTCCGCCTTTGCCGGTTGTTCTAAGAATGAACCCGAGTTCTTCCAATCGACAACATATTCTGGCGAGACGCCGAACATTGAAGCCGAGTTCAGTAGCTTGGGTGGCAACCGCTTCCCAGATGGCACAAATCCTGCCTGGTTCAAAATCGGCAGCACGAACTCTTCGAATGAGATAACGGATATAGGTGATATCTTCGTCACGAAGCCCGAGATGCGTCCGCAGCTTTTCGAGCATGTCCGGAAGATCGAATGGCCTTATGCCTGAAGGCAAACCCTGATGTGTATAGGTGGTGCTCATGACGTAACACCTCCCGCCGCGCTTGCGAAAATGATGTTTGCTTGGTGGTCATGAGGCTCAACAAACTTTCCATTGCCGTCAGTTAGAGGTGCAACTCTACTGGCGGCTTTTTCTTTGTTCGGTGTCGGTTTCCGCGATCCCTCCGTCAGAACAAAGCGCGATCTGCTTGTGTCAGATTTGTGCCAATAGGAAACAAGCGTTCCTGCATCGTTCTGCAAAAGGCTGCATTTACCTGCAATGCAAACACCTTTGTGTATTGCTGTTTTTACTGGGGTTCCGTATGTCCGGCGGTGGGACACCCTTCCCCAACGAAGGGCGCATATCTGTGAGGATACCACTGATGGTTACGACTAAACCGGCGACGCGGCCGGCTAATCCGCGTTTTTCGTCTGGCCCTTGTGCCAAACCCCCCGTCTGGAAACTTGATCTGCTCAGCGACGCGCCCTTAGGCCGGTCGCACCGTGCCGCTGTCGGCAAGGCCAAACTAGCCGAGGCGATCGATCTGACACGCGAGATTTTGGACGTGCCCTCGGATTACCGCATCGGCATTGTGCCTGCCTCGGATACCGGCGCGTTTGAGATGGCGATGTGGTCGCTCTTGGGTGAACGGCCCGCCGAAATGGTTGCTTGGGAAAGCTTTGGTGCGGGCTGGGTCACGGATGTGGTAAAGCAGCTGCAGATCGAGGCCACGGTCCATACCGCCGAATACGGCGAAATCGTTGATATGGCCGCACTGAACTATGACAACGACGTTTGCTTTACGTGGAATGGGACAACATCAGGCGTCCGCGTTGTTTCTGGCGATGTGATCCCCGATGAACGTGCCGGCCTGACGCTATGCGATGCAACATCTGCCGCCTTTGCGCAGGATCTGCCTTGGGACAAGCTGGATGTGACCACCTTCTCTTGGCAGAAGGTGATGGGCGGTGAAGCGGCCCACGGGATGCTGATCCTATCCCCGCGTGCGGTTGCACGCCTTGAAAGCTACACCCCAGCATGGCCCCTGCCCAAAATCTTTCGCCTGACAAAGGGCGGGAAGCTGATTGAAGGGATATTCCGGGGCGAGACGATCAACACACCTTCTATGCTGGCGGTTGAAGACTACCTTGTTGCGCTGAAATGGGGCCGCTCTGTCGGCCGTTTGGATGGTTTGATGCATCGGGCCAATGCCAATGCCCGTGCGATCTGGAATTTCTGCGCGGATAAGCCTTGGATCGATAACCTCGCCGTTGATCCGGCCACGCGGTCCAACACATCTGTCTGCCTGAAATTCACCGATGACCGCATCACAGATGGTGCGGCTTTCGCCAAGGCTGTGGCCAAACGGTTGGAGGCGGAAGGGATCGCTTTGGACATCGGCGCCTACCGCGACGCCCCTGCGGGCCTGCGCATCTGGTGTGGTGCTACGGTCGAAACGTCCGACATCGAGGCCATGCTGCCATGGCTGGAATGGGCGTTTGAAGCTGAAATCTCCAATCAATAGCGACGCAGCCCCGGACCTGATCCGGGGCCTCCACCCCTGACACGAGGTCCCGGATCACGTCCGGGACTGCGCATCAAAATCTAAAAGGACATGAAAAATGGCCCCCAAAGTACTTATCTCTGATAAACTTTCACCCGCAGCCGTGCAGATCTTCAAGGATCGCGGCATTGACGTGGATTTCCAGCCGGACCTTGGCAAAGACAAGGAAAAACTGCTGGAGGTAATCGGCCAATATGACGGCCTCGCCATCCGGTCCGCCACTAAAGCGACTGAAAAGATCATCGCAGCGGCCGCGAACCTGAAGGTGATCGGCCGTGCAGGCATTGGTGTGGATAACGTTGATATCCCCGCCGCTTCCAAGAAGGGGATCATCGTGATGAACACGCCCTTCGGGAACTCGATCACCACCGCGGAACATGCGATTTCCATGATGATGGCTGTCGCGCGTCAAATTCCAGAGGCGAACGCATCAACCCATGCCGGCAAATGGGAAAAGTCCCGTTTCATGGGGGTCGAACTGACGGGCAAAACCCTCGGTGTTATCGGTGCGGGCAACATCGGGTCCATCGTCATTGACCGCGCACAAGGGCTGAAAATGAAGGTCGTGGCCTATGATCCGTTCCTGTCGGAAGAGCGCGCTGTCGATATCGGTGTAGAGAAGGTGGAACTGGATGAGCTGTTGGGCCGTGCTGATTTCATTACGATGCATGTGCCGCTGACCGACCAGACCAAGAATATCTTGTCTGCAGAGAATATCGCGAAGCTGAAAAAAGGCGTTCGCATCGTGAACTGTGCGCGTGGCGGACTGGTGGACGAAGCGGCTTTGGCCGAAGCGCTGAAGTCTGGCGATGTAGCCGGTGCTGCCTTTGACGTCTTCGCCGTAGAACCCGCCACTGAAAGCCCACTCTTTAATCTGCCAAACGTGGTCGTGACCCCGCATTTGGGTGCGGCCACAACCGAAGCGCAGGAAAACGTCGCACTACAGGTGGCCGAACAGATGTCGGATTACCTGCTTACGGGTGCCGTGCAGAACGCGCTGAACATGCCATCGGTGACCGCAGAAGAGGCCAAGGTCATGGGCCCGTGGATTAAGCTGACAGGCCATCTGGGCAATTTCATCGGCCAGATGACGGATGAACCGATCAAAGCCATCAACATCCTGTTTGATGGTGAAGCGAGTGAGATGAACCTCAAGGCGCTAACCGCCGCAACCGTCGCAGGCATCATGACAAAGGCGAACCCTGACACCAATATGGTCAGCGCGCCCGTTATCGCGAAAGAACGCGGGATCAAAGTCTCGACCACCAAACAGGATCAGTCCGGTGCGTTTGAAGGCTATGTGAAAGTCACCGTCGTCACGGCAGAGCGCGAACGCTCGGTCGCGGGCACTGTCTTTAGCGATGGCAAACCACGTTTCATCCAGATCAAAGGCATCAATATCGATGCCGAGATTGGGGAACACATGGTCTATACCACCAATGAAGATCGCCCGGGTATCATTGGTGCCTTGGGTACAACGATGGGTGCGAATGACGTGAACATCGCGAACTTTACGCTGGGTCGGTCCGAGGCGCATGGCGAAGCGATTGCGCTGCTTTACGTCGACGAACCCGTACCCGCCCCGGCCATCAAGGCGTTGGAAGAGACCGGGTTGTTCCAGCAGGTCAAACCGCTGACATTCAACGTGTAATCCGCAAATGAACCCCATCTACGCGATTGGCGATATTCACGGCCAGAAAGAGATGCTGGATCACGCGCTTGCGCTGATCGCGGCGGATGGCGGTGATGACGCGCAAATCGTGTTCTTGGGGGATTACACAGATCGCGGGCCGGATAGCCGGGCCGTGATCGACACGTTGATTGCGGGGCGCGATGCCGGGCGGAACTGGGTGTTTATCAAAGGCAATCACGACCGGTTCTTCACGCGTTTCGTGCGGGACGGGCGCGAGCATGATCCGCATGTCAGATCAGGTATCAGCTGGCTGAACCCGCGGCTGGGCGGGACGCAAACCCTTGCCTCTTATGGGGTGCAGGGTGTGATGCATTTTGAACAGCAGACGGACCCGCCGCTTGAGGTTTTGGCGCATTTCGAAGGACCTGATGGTTGGGTCGACAAAGACGCGCTGCAACGCCTTGCGCAGCAAGCCGTGCCAACGGCCCATCTGGAATTTCTGGAAGCGCTGCCCCTAACCTATGAAACCGATGATCTGATCTTTGTGCATGCCGGCCTGCGGATGCAGCTCCCACTGGAATGGCAGGACCCCGAAGACCTGCTTTGGATCAGAGAAGGCTTTATTGATAGCGATATCGACTATGGCCGCTTGGTTGTGCACGGGCATACGGCCCTGGATCGCCCCCAGCATTTTGGTAATCGGGTCGATCTAGACGGCGGCGCGGGGTATGGGAACCCGCTTATTCCTGCGGTTTTCGAAGGGCGGGATTGTTGGATGTTGACCGATCAGGAGCGCGTACCACTAACGCCCTAATCCCTGCGAATGACACCCGTCACAGCCGCGGCACCAATGGCCGTCACAATCCAGCCTAGCGCTGTCAGCCACCATCGCGCGATCCATAACCACCGGCCCCAAGGGCTGCGCGTCGTGGACGGTGCCCAAGACGCCTCTTGTCCCAGTGAAATGATGGGAACCACCAGATCAACCGCGTAGGTCACGGCACTGAATGTCTCATAGTCGCGCCCCGGCGTCAGGACCGTGCTGCCATCGGGGGCCAGCATGTATTTGTCTGACCAGACCTGTGCAGGGTTTGCAATCCGTTCATCTGTGGCCAATGCCTGCCAACCTTCCGACATCAACACCGGTCCCATCGTCGGTGCAAAATCGCCAGCCTTCCATGCGCGGTCCGCCAAAAACCAACCGATGAAGACCAGCGCAAGCAGCATGTAAAAACTGCGCTCTGGCTTATGCCCATAGCCCACCACCAAACCAAAGACGCGGTCGGCAATCACGCTGCCTGCATTGCGCCAACCGACGCGGATACCAAACCATCGTTGTTCATCCCGGAACTGCTTGCGCGCCAGTTCCATCGTCATTTCGCCCAGTTCCAATGCACCATCATCGCTGGGATGCAGCATCGCCAAACGTGCCACATGCGGGTCATTGGGGCGCTGTTTCTGCAAACCCGCGATCGCCTCTTGCTGGGCCTCGGCAGGCAGCAGGCTGGCGTCAAGCAGCGCCTTGCGCCAGTCGCGCTCACGCCGCCACCTTTCACGTGAGGCTTTGCGCTGTTCTTTCTCTTTCGCAACCATAATCGCGCGTGCATCTGACCGATGCCCGGTATCGCGCAACAGCTTGGCCAATTGCTCATAGGGTTGCGGATAAAACTCGCGCCGCGACACCGCCCCCATTTTCAGCCACGCCAACCTGTCGGGTACATTGATACCGCCATGCAGCACGTCATAAATAAACCCGCTGAGGTACAAACGTTCGCACATGGCCCAGCTTTCCGCATCATCCCAAAGATCACCAACATGGGCCGAAGTCAGATCAACCGCGCCGGCGACGTCTTGCATGCGCCGCCAGATAAACCCTTCGCGCACGATCAGCCGTTGCGCGTTCAACGCACGCGCCTGGGCGTTGCGCATCGTCGCATGGGCCAGATCAAGGACGCCGTTAATCTCCGCGCCCATAAAGCTGACCTCACCATCCGTGGTGGCATAACGCAGAAACGCATCACCGCGCACCTGGATGCTTTGTGCGTTCAGCGCATGGCCGCGGGGGTTGTGAAAAGCCACGCCAATCGCCACCAATTGTCCGCCGATCTGCGCGCCCAGCAGGCTGACTTGCCCTGTTGCTGTCGTGCCTTCCAGCAATACGCTGCTGGCCACCTTCATGCCCTGCGCCTTAAAGGCCGAACCGTCAGGGTGGCGTAACGTGGCCTGCGTACAGGATACATGGCCTTTGATATCACTGCCCGAAAGCGACACTTTCCCATCAATCCGGCTGCCATTCAGTGTCAGGTTTCCACTGATCTGGATACGGGCCGCATTGATCCCATCCACCATCGTACAGCCCACAATCGCCAGCCCATCAGCCTGTAGTTGCAGCATCTGCGGACGTTCTGCGAAGTGGCAATTGAAGAAATCGACCGGACCACGCGCGCTGGTAAAGCTAAGGTCCAGCTTTCCGGCGATCCATGCTCCGCTAAGCGTGATACCCGATGGCTGGGTCCGGAAATCCGCGCAACCCCCCAGGATAAGATACCGCAGGAGGGCTGCACGGATCAGCACATTGGGCGCCTTCAAATTGGGAACCGTCAGACTGACCCGCGCCGTCGTGCCCGCTTGCGCGCTTTCCAGTAAAGTCAGTTCAGCGGGTGTGAGCAGGTCACTGTCACGCAATTGGACAACTTGCGCCCAGCGCGTGATCAAATGCAGGTCTTCATAGGTCATGGGTCTAGGCTAGGGTGCGCTGCACCCGCTCGCAATGGTTTTCGCCCTTTTGCATGGCCGCCAACTGGCTTAGACCATTGCAATGCCAGTTGAATTCACCAGCCTTGATGCAATTCTGAACCATGGGTTCGACAGCGTGATCGACGTCCGCTCGCCCGCAGAATTCGCGCAAGATCACATTCCCGGTGCGATTAACCTGCCTGCTTTGTCCAACGCACAGCGCGCCGAGGTCGGTACGATCTACAAACAGATCAGCCCGTTTGACGGGCGCAAAGTCGGTGCAGGCATGGTCATTCGCAATGTGGCTGATCATATTGATGGCCCGCTGATGGAGAAGGACGGCGGCTGGCGCCCCTTGGTCTATTGCTGGCGTGGTGGACAGCGGTCGGGTGTCTTCTCAACGCTGTTGTCAGAGATTGGCTGGCGTGCTGATACGGTAAAGGGCGGCTACACCAGTTTCCGGCGGCTGGTGAAAGCAAACCTTTATGATGCTCCCCTGCCGCACCGCCTGATCCTGCTGGATGGCTACACCGGCACGGCCAAAACAGCGATCCTGCCACGTCTTGCTGCGCGCGGTGTGCAGGTGATCGACCTCGAGGGATTGGCGGCCCATCGCGGATCCCTTTTGGGCGGGATGCCCGGTGGCCAACCCCCACAAAAGGCATTTGAAACCAGCCTTGCTGTCGCACTCAGCTGACTTGACCCCGC
>JBCAZI010000027.1:0-36353 GCA_038533095.1 Pseudomonadota bacterium | reverse complement strand
ACCCGCCGATCAATTCCAAACGGGCCTGCCGCGCGCGCCCTTGCCATTCAAACAGCAAATCCTGACCGGTCGCATCAAACCGCTGGCCCGTTAGGCGCAAGCGGGCATCGGGGTGACGGCCCACGCCAATCACCTCTTGCCCGCGTGCGGTGCAGATCGCAGCGACCTCTTGCCCCTTGGGATCGTCAAGATTGATCACCGCTGCGCCATCTACGGACAGCACGCGCTGGAACAACCCCATTTTGGCATCGAAATAAGCCTCAAAGGTCTCGTGATAATCGAGGTGATCCTGGCTGAAGTTCGAAAACCCCGCCGCTGTTAGCAGAACTCCATCCAGACGGCGCTGATCCAGCCCATGCGATGACGCCTCCATCGCGACATGGGTGATCCCGTTTTCCACAGCCTCTGCCATAACACGGTGAAGCGTGATCGGTTCGGGTGTGGTGTGTTTGAGGGGGTGGTTCCACGCCCCTTCGACCCCAGTTGTGCCAAGGTTCACGCCCGGCAAATCCAGCTCTTCCCAAATCTGACGGCAGAATGTGGACACGGATGTTTTGCCATTGGTGCCGGTCACGGCAACCACCGTTTGCGGATGCACCCCGAACCAAAGCGATGCGGTTTGCGCTAGTGCTTGACGTGGGTCTTGCGCCACGATCACGGCCGCGTCTGATGCGGCCAGCTCTGCGGCGGCAATCTCGGCCCCTTTTGCATCGGTCAAGATCGCACCTGCCTGCATCCGCAGCGCATATTGGATGAATTCACCGCCGTGCACCTGTGCACCCGGCAACGCGGCAAACAGAAACCCCGGCTTCACATCGCGGCTATCCACTGCCAACCCGGTAATCTGCGCCTCGCGCGCGCCCCGTGCCGTCAGCCCCAGTTCCGCCAGTGATTTCATTGCCCGCCCTCGCTTAGTTTGAGGTCAGTGTTACACCGACCTGCTGAGGCGTGTCCACTTGCGGTCTGAGCCCCAAAAGCGGTGCCGTGCGGCGGATCATTTCGGCCGCCACGGGCACAGCTGTCCAACCCGCCGTACGGCGTGGTTCGTCGCCCGAGTTTTCGGATGGTTCGTCCAACGTGACGATTAGAACATACTGCGGATCGTTAGCCGGAAAGACGGTCGCAAAGGTCGAAATCACCTTATCTTCATAATATCCGCCACCTGCCGTGCGCGGCTTATCCGCCGTCCCCGTCTTGCCGCCAACCTCGTACCCCGGCACCTCGCCAAAGGATGCCGTGCCGCGCGCAACGACCTGGCGCAGCATATCGCGCGAGCGCGCGCTGACAGCCTCACTCACGATCCGTGGGCCCTGTTCAACATGGTCCTGACGCAGCAGTGTTGGATCGACCTTCGTCCCGCCGTTCAGCAAAGACGCATAGCCTGCGGCCAGATGCACGGGTGAAGAGGACAGCCCGTGACCATAAGAAATCGTCATCGTCGAAATCTCAGACCAGTTCGGTGGCAAAAGTGGTTTGCCGGTCGGTGCCTCAACCATTTCAAGCGGCGTTGGCTCAAGGAAACCAAGCGAGGCGAGGAACGCTCGTTGGCGTTCTGCCCCGATCTGCATCGCAATCCGCGCCGTACCGATGTTCGAGGATTTCACGATCACATCGGTCGTGCTGAGTTCCGGCCCGTAATCCCGAAAATCGCGAATGCGGAACCGGCCCCATGTCAGCGGCCCTTGCGTATCGATCATCGTGTGAGCGTTCACCAAACCAAGTTCCATCGCCTGCGCTGTGGTGAAAATCTTGAAGACAGAACCAAGCTCATAAACGCCCTGCACAGCGCGATTGAAAAGCGGGCTGTCGGACTGATCACCGGTGGTTTGCACGCGCGGACGGTTGTTAGGGTCGAAGTCAGGCAGAGACACCATGGAAATGATCTCGCCGGTATGAATATCCATTAAAACAGATGTCGCACCTTTGGCGTTCATGATCGACATGCCGCCTGCCAGCACTTGTTCGGCGGCAGCTTGCACTGTCAGATCAAGCGACAATTCCAACGGTGCGCCTTCATTCGCCGGATCGCGCAGGTAGCTGTCGAACTGACGCTCAACGCCCGCCACGCCAATCACCTCGGCGCTGGCCACGCCTTCGCGGCCATAGCTCGCGCCACCCAAGACATGCGCCGCAATTGGGCCATTAGGATAAAGCCGCATTTCGCGCGGGCCGAACAGCAGACCGGGGGATCCGATGTCATGTACCGCTTGCATCTGTTCGGGGCTGATTTGACGCCTGATCCACAGGAAGCGGCGCTCTCCTTGAAAGTCTTTCAGCAGTTCCGCTTCATCCAGTTCAGGAAAGATTTCAGCCAACCCCTTGGCCGCATAGGCCGGGTCGATCATGTCGCGCGGATGGGCATAGAGCGAATGGGTTTGCAGGTTTGTTGCCAGAATACGCCCGTTTCTGTCAACAATATCAGAACGTTGCCCGATGATGGGGTTACCGACAGCAGAGGCGCGCGGCTCTTCGGGCACAGAGGATGCCAAAGCCCCCATGCGCATCCCAATCAGACCAAAGGCGCAGAAGAACGCCAAACCCAGCACCAGCAACCGCCCCTCGGCGCGCTGTCGCTGCTTGTCGGCCATCGCCTCATGACGGCGGGCGCGGTTTTCGGCCTCGATCGCGTCTGGGTTCTCACCGCGCGCACGGGCTTTCAGGATACGGGCAAGCGGGCGAAGCGGGGCACGGCTCATAGGTCGTTCCCCAGCGCGGCACGTTCATCAAAAGACAGCTCAATCGGGTTGGTGATCGGCAGGATCGGAGGCAAGGGATAGATGATCTGATCGACCGCACCAAATGCATCTGGCATCAAGGGTAACAGGCCCAAGCGATCAAAGTTGAGATCAGCTAGATCAGCCAGCCGGTCCGGACGGTTCAGATACGCCCATTCGGCACGCAGCATGCCCAAACGCTCATGCGCGGCACCGATTTCACCGTGCAGATCGCGCACCTCGGCAATCGCCGACTGCGTCTTGTAATTCTCTTGATAGGCCCAAAACGCGAGCCCGATGACAGCCAATGCTGTCAGCACATAAAACAAACCACGCACCTTACCGGCCTCCCTTTTTCTTTTTTATCGGCATGCCCAGTTTTGCCGGATCAATCGCCTCAGCTGGTGCATCCGTCCGGATCGCAACCCGCAGTTTGGCGGAACGCGACCGTGGGTTTTCAGCCAGCTCAACCTCATCCGGGCCAATCGCCTTGCGTTTTTCGATACGCCACGCAGGTGTCACCTGTTCAATCTCAGGCGCATAGCGGTTCGCATTTGCTGTATTCCCTGACCGCGCTTGCAAGAAACGCTTCACCATCCGGTCCTCGATCGAATGGAAGGTCACAACGGCCAATTGCCCGCCGGGTTTCAAGGCACGTTCTGCCGCCATCAACCCTTCAGCCAACTCGCCATATTCGTTGTTCACGGCAATGCGCAGCGCCTGGAAGGTACGCGTCGCCGGATGCGACTGGCCGGGCTTTGCGCGCGGCAAACAAGCCTCGACAATCTTGGCCAGTTGCAATGTTGTCGTCAGCGGACGCGCCGCGACAATCGCCTTGGCAATGCGACGCGATGCGCGCTCTTCACCGTAAAGGTAAATGATATCAGCGAGTTCTGCTTCATCCGCGTCATTGCACAGATCTGCGGCAGAAGGTCCTTCCTGGCTCATCCGCATATCCAACGGCCCATCGCGCATGAAGGAAAAACCACGTTCAGCCAAGTCCAACTGCATCGAACTGACGCCAAGGTCCAAAGCGACGCCATCCAAATCGGACCCGTATTCATCAAGCTTCGAAAAAACGCCCGCAACCGCCTCAATCCGGTCGCCGTAGGCGCCAATCCACTCTGCCGCCATCTCGAACGCCAGCGGATCACGGTCCACACCAATCACTTTGTCCGCGCCAGCGGCCAGCAATTCCCGCGTATAGCCGCCGTTGCCAAAGGTGCCATCCAACCAGACCCCTGAAACGGGCGAGACCGCTGCGATGAGCGGTCTAATTAGTACAGGAATATGGGGTGAGGATTCAGCGGCAGCAGACATCATTCAGCCATCCAACAGGATGAGCGGATCATACCCATCCTCCTCGTCATCAATCCAGCCGCTGCGTTCATTGGCCACTTCTTTGCTAAACGTGTCTGCCTTCCAAATCTCGAAATGGTCGCCCAAGCCGCTGAAGGTCAACTCACCATCTGTCAGCCCCAGCTTTTGTCGCTGCTTGATCGGCATCACGGTGCGGCCGTCCTTATCAACATCCAGCTTGATCGACTGGCCGATGATCAGACGCGATAATTTCTTCTTGTTTTCCGATCCGCGGGGCAGCGCGTTAATCTGGGCAACCACAGCATTGAATTCATCAACTGTATAACCATGCAGCTGGTTTTTCAGGTGGTCACCATAAAGCAGGTACATGCGTGGGGACAGACCGGGTGTCCATTCCGGGTCACCAGCTTCGAGCACACGACGAAAATCAGCAGGGATCGACATGCGCCCCTTACCGTCCACCTTTTGGGTGTGTTCGCCTGTAAAACTCAGAACCACTGTCCCTCGGTCCCTCCCCCCAAAACGTTGCCTTAGATATGAGAACGGCGGATTGATCTGCTGCCACTGATCAATCCGCCGCCTCGTCCCTTACGGGAAGTCCGACTGCGCGTGCCACCTGGGGGGATGTCTGCTCGCTCACGCGCCGGATCTCATTGGGTAATGGCGAAGCCTGTATGAAACCTGCTTATGCCGGTTGGGGTTCTTAATTTGCCCCTTTTGGAAGTCTGTCCGTCATTACCGTGAGACAGTTGTGACAGCAGTTTGCCAACCGATCAACAGTTTTTTGGGAATTCATGGTACTACATGGTGTTTTTGGGTGCGGCGCAGAACAACATATTGACCGGCAATGGCTAAACTTCTCGCATTTGTAGGGTTTTACTCCAACAATACCACAACATGTAGTGATATGAGCAACCTAGCTTGAGGTACCAAAAAATCCAAAAAAAATTCGGAAGAACTGTTTTCTCCACTCGTTTGGACACATGTATCGGCAAATTTTGTGAAGCATCAGTCAGAAAATACCGTTGATTCCATGAATTCCCGAAAGGGTGATTCATTTGCTACAGACGGCGGTACATCACATAGGCGTCCACATCGCCTCGGACTGGATGTGCGAAAGCGTCCGGAATGGTGCCAACCGTTTCAAAGCCTAGCTTATGCCAAAGCCTGACCGCTCTTTCATTGCTGGCCAGCACAAAATTGAACTGCATCGCCCGATAGCCCAGCGCGCGGGCCTCGTCCTGACTATGCAAGCACAACTGGGCAGCGATCCCCTGCCCGCGGGCCGCGGGGCTGACGATATATCCGCAATTGCAGATATGCGCGCCACCGCCGGGCTGGTTGGTCTTGATGTAGTAGGTGGCGATGATCCCGGCCTCGTTTTCGGCCAGATAGGTGGCCTTGGCCTGCGTCATCCAATAGGCGCGCGCATCATCCTTGCTGATGTCAGGATCAACAGCATAGGTATCGCCCGCACGAAACACGTCGTGCAACAGGGGCCAGATTTGATCAAAATCATCAAGCCCAGCCTTGCGGATTGTGATCACGCAATACCGCCGTCGATAAAGCGGCGCGCCATCGCGCGATACGCATCGGCCATCGGTCCGTCGCCCGCTGCAATCGGTGTACCACTATCCCCGGCCAACCGTGTGTCCAGGTCAATCGGCAAGGCACCCAGAAATGGCACACCGATCTTTTCGGCTTCGGCTGCCACGCCACCATGGCCGAAAATATGGCTTTCGGTGCCGCAGGACGGGCAGACGAAACTCGACATATTCTCAATCATACCCAGAACAGGCGTACGGAGTGAGTTGAACATATCGAGCGCCTTGCGCGCATCCAGCAGTGCCACGTCCTGCGGCGTGCTGACAATCACCGCTCCTGTGAGTTCCGTCTTTTGGCAGAGGGTCAGCTGCACATCACCCGTCCCCGGTGGCAAATCGACGATCAACACATCCAGCTCACCCCATTGCACCTGCCCCAGCATTTGCTGCAATGCGCCCATCAACATCGGTCCGCGCCAAACCACGGCTTTGCCTTCTTCCATCATCAGACCGATGGACATCATGGTCACGCCATGGGCCTGCAAGGGAATGATCGTCTTGCCATCCGGGCTGCCTGGGCGCTTATTCACGCCCATCATGCGCGGCTGGGACGGGCCATAGATATCGGCATCCAACAGGCCAACACGACGCCCTTCGCGGGCCAATGCGACGGCAAGGTTGGAAGAGACGGTCGATTTTCCAACACCGCCCTTCCCCGATCCAACCGCCAAAATGCGATCAACGCCTGATACTTTCGCGGGGCCCGCCTGTGGGGTGGGATGACGCCCCACCTTGAGCGACGGCGGTTCTGCCGGTTTGGCGGCGGGCCCATGCGCTGTCAGAACCACCGATGCACTTTCTACCCCCGGCAGACGGCGCACGATATCTTCAGCGGCGCGCCGCACCCCATCCATTTTTGATGCTTCTGCAGGATCGGCCGCCTCGATCACGAAACGGACTGTGCCGCCTTCAATATTCAGCGCCCGGATCATATCGCGCGACACAAGATCATTACCACCGGGCAAAGTGAGTCGGGCCAGTGCGCCCAAAATTTCATCACGTGTCACAGCCATATTGAGACCCCAAGTTCCAAAAGCGTCTAAATTACACCCACCATCTGGCAGGTTTTGGGCAAAGCGCAAGGGCTTGGAAACAGATGCACAAAATAACGACAGATTGGTGACGGTAGGTCAGAATTGCTTATGCATATTCTGCATGGCAGCATTGCGGAAACGATCATTGTGCAGCTGCAGCATTATCATACATCCTCATCACAACAAGGCGTCAAAAGTCGCACCGCACTAAGATAGACTGAGTAGTAAGATGAGCACACTGACACAAACACTCTTTGCCGGCACATCCCTGACCGAAGGATTTGCAGCTTTCCGCGCGCAGCTGGCCGAGAACGCTGCAAAGCGCAAGACATACCGGACAACTTTGGCCGAGTTGCAAAGACTGACTGACCGCGACCTTGCCGATCTGGGCATTGCGCGTTCGATGATCAAAGGCATCGCCTTTGAAGCCGCATACGGCAAGTAGTTCAAGAATTCGGGCCTGCTGCCTCCTCCCTTTAAGCAGACCCGGACAAGGCCCATAACCTCACCTCCTCCCGAGGTCTTGGGTCATCAATAAGGTGGCGGCATCCACCTCCTCCCGGATGTCGCCGCTTTATGACACAGAATTCGGAACCGCCCACCTCCTCCCGGGTTGGAACCGATCACACCGCTGATGGCGCTCACCTCCTCCCGAGCAAGATCAGCGAGGACGCGTTTGCCCTCCTCCTCCCTTTTTGGGCGGACGCCGATCAATAAGAACGGTCATGCCCACCTCCTCCCGGGCATGGCCGTTTTTTTGGCTGATACGCAGGCACAGTAACGATATATACCCTCACCAAAGAGCAGAGATTTGCATCTCTGCTATCGGACCGAATAGTCTTGACCTAAATCACACGTCTTGCAGGATCTTGTTTTGGTAAAGGCCTTGGGCATCGGCGGTTTCTTCTTTCGGGCAGAGGACCCCTCTGGACTCGCCGCATGGTACGAACGTCACTTTGATGTCGCGCATATGGGCGACTACGGCGATCCCGGTTGGGACCAAGAGGCAGGCCCAACCGTGTTCACGCCATTTGAGAATAAGACAACGTATTTTGGCAGACCCACGCAAAGCTGGATGATCAATTTCCGTGTGGCTGACCTGCGTGCGGCGGCAGATGAACTGATATCGGATGGGATCGATGTCGAGGTCGATCCCAAGACATACCCAAATGGCCGCTTTGCGCGCCTGACTGATCCCGAAGGAAACCCGATCCAACTGTGGGAACCAATGGACGTCGCGCCGAAGGGTGATGCCTAGCGCGACAAATCAGCCAGCCAATCGGGTTTTGTGGCTACCCGCGCACATCCTTAGGCGAACCCATCACCATATAACTGGTGATTGACCGCACATGCGGCACAGTTCCCAATGTTTCCGTATGGAACGCCTTATAGGCTGGCAGATCCGCCACCTCGACCCGCAGCATATACTCAAAGGCCCCGGCCACATTGTGGCATTCCGTGACCTCATCTGCTTGCTGCATGGCTTGTTCAAACCCGGTTTGCGCGGCCTTGGTATGCTCGGCCAATCCAACCGCAACATAAACGACATAAGCCCGCCCGGTTTGCGCCGGATCAAGACACGCGCGGTAGCCTTTAATCACGCCCCTGCGTTCCAGCTCTTGCACCCGGCGCAGGCAGGCCGAGGGCGAGAGCCCCACCTCCTCCGCTAGTTGCAGGTTGCTGATACGCCCATCGCGGGCAAGGACGCGCAATATCTTATCGTTCATCTGATCAATCATCGTCATAAGTTGTGGTGATACGGTAATTCAGCACAACTTGGCAATTTCATTGCGCCAAAATTCACCTATTGTTGCGCAATGACCTACGAAATCCTCATCGCCCTCATCGGCTTTGCCTTTGCCAGTTCTATCACGCCGGGACCGAATAACCTGATGCTTATGGCCTCTGGCGCAAATTATGGTCTGCGGCGGACCGTCCCGCATATGCTGGGCATCTCGCTGGGGCACGCATTCATGGTGGCGATGGTTGGGATCGTGCTCTTGCAGGTCTTTGAAACCTACCCGGTGCTAAACACCGTGCTTAAGGTGCTGAGTGCCGCCTACATGATCTGGCTGGCCTGGAAGATCGCCAATGCGGTCCCACCTGAGGCGAAAGAAGTAACCGGCAAACCCTTTACCTTTCTGCAAGCGGCCGCCTTTCAATGGGTCAACCCCAAGGCCTGGTTCATGGCCATCACAGCAATCAGCGCCTATGCGCCGCAAGACCAAGGCATCGTGATGGGTTCACTCGTGGTCGCGCTGATCTTTTCCGCCGTGAACCTGCCATCTGTCACCGTCTGGGCCTGGATCGGGGTGCAGGTGCGGCGCTGGCTGGGCACGGCACAGCGACTGCGGGTGTTCAATGTATCGATGGCGGTGCTGCTGGTGGTGTCACTCTACCCGATGTTGATGACCTAAAACGGCACATCATCGGCCTTATCCGCACTCACGATAAACCGCGCGACCACATGTTTGGACCCGGCCTTGTCAAACTCAATCACCAGCTTATCGCCTTCGATCCCCATGACCTCGCCATAGCCGAACTTTTGGTGAAACACCCGCTCGCCCTCGGTAAAAGCTGACACGGCGTCCATATCAATGGTCATATTGCGTGCCTCGGATGGCATCGACATGCCCCGCTGCTGGCTGCGCGCTTGCAGGCGCTTCCAACCGGGCGAATTATAGACATCGGCCTTATGCGCCTTTTCATGCAGGTCTGATCCGGCCATGCCCATTGCAGCGGGCGAGGCAGAGGCCGACATGCCCGCAGCCCCATAGCCGCCACCATAAAGGCCCGGTGGCGTCAGCACCTCCACATGATCCTGCGGTAGTTCGTCAATGAAACGCGAAGGCATGGCCGATTGCCATTGGCCATACACCCGGCGGTTCGCGGCAAAGGACACGGTACAAATCTCTTCCGCGCGCGTGATGCCGACATAGGCAAGGCGGCGTTCTTCCTCCAGCCCCTTGAGCCCGCTTTCATCCATGGCGCGTTGCGACGGGAACAGACCATCCTCCCAACCGGGCAGGAACACAGCAGGAAATTCCAATCCTTTGGCGGCATGCAAGGTCATGATGCTCACCTTCTCGCCCTGCTCTTCCTGTTCATTATCCATGATTAGGCTGACATGTTCGAGAAACCCTTGCAGGTTCTCAAAATTCTCCAGCGCTTTGACCAGTTCCTTAAGGTTCTCCAACCGCCCCGGCGCTTCTGGTGTTTTGTCGTTCTGCCAAAAGCCAGTGTAGCCGCTTTCATCAAGGATCATCTCGGCCAATTCAACATGGGTATCCGCCTCAGCCCGGACCTGCGCATGCCAGCGGTCAAGGCTTGCCACCAGAATGGTTAGCTCCTTCAGGCCCTTACCACCGAGCAATTTGCCCTGACAACACAGTCGCGCGCCCTCGGCCAGCGACACGCCGTTCGTGCGCGCCGCGCGCTGGATCGTCTGCACGGCCTTATCACCAAGGCCACGCTTGGGCGTATTCACGATCCGCTCAAACGCCAGGTCATCCTCAGGGCTGACCGCGAGCCGGAAGTAGGCCATCGCGTCCCGGATCTCCATCCGTTCATAAAAGCGGGGGCCACCGATCACGCGATAAGGCAGGCCAATCGTCAGAAAGCGGTCTTCAAAGGCGCGCATCTGGTGGCTGGCGCGCACAAGGATCGCCATATCATCCAGCCCTACTGGCGCCATGCCCCGCGTCCCGCGCTGCATCGCCTCGACTTCTTCGCCGATCCAGCGCGCCTCTTCCTCGCCGTCCCAATGACCGATCAGGCGGACCTTTTCGCCGTCATCGCCGTTAGTAAACAGCGTCTTGCCCAACCGCCCCTTATTGGCCGCAATCACGCCAGAGGCGGCGGCCAAAATATGCCCGGTTGACCGATAATTTTCTTCCAGCCGCACAACATGCGCGCCCGGAAAATCCTTTTCAAACCGCAGGATATTGCCCACCTCGGCCCCGCGCCAGCCATAGATCGACTGGTCATCGTCACCCACACAACAGATGTTTTTATGCGACGCCGCCAGCAGACGCAGCCACATATATTGCGCGACATTGGTATCTTGATACTCGTCCACCAGAATATAGCGGAACCAGCGTTGGTATTGCTCTAAGACATCCGGATGGTTCTGAAAGATCGTGACCATATGCAACAAGATGTCACCGAAATCGACGGCGTTCAGGTCCAGCAAACGGCGCTGATAGGCGGCGTAGAGCTCTGGGCCTTTGTGATCAAAAGCACCCCCATCTTCGGCAGGGATATTCAAAGGCGTTATCGCCTTGTTCTTCCACCCATCAATGATGCCCGACAGCATCCGCGCGGGCCAGCGTTTGTGATCAATACCTGCGGCCTCAATCAGCTGTTTCATCAGCCGGATTTGGTCATCGGTATCAAGGATGGTGAAATTTGACTTCAGTCCAACGAGTTCAGCATGGCGGCGCAATTGCTTGGCGCAGACGGCGTGAAACGTGCCCAGCCATGGCATCCCCTCAACGGCTTCGCCCATCATCCCGCCAATGCGCGATTTCATCTCGCGCGCGGCTTTGTTGGTGAAGGTCACCGCCAAAATCTCATGCGGCCGCGCTGTACCCGTTGCCAGCAAATGCGTAATCCGCGTGGTCAGCGCCTTGGTTTTACCCGTGCCCGCACCCGCCAGCATCAAAACTGGTCCGCTGAGCGTCTCAACCGCTTCGCGCTGCGCAGGGTTCAACCCATCCAGATACGCTGCAGAGGGGCGCGCCATCGCCTGTTGGCTCAGCGGCACAGCCGCCGCTTCGAACGCATCATCTTCGGTAAATCCACTCATGCCCCACACATAGCGCCAACCAGCGCATGTGAAAACCCTTGTTCTACTTCCGTTCTATTCTTCCCATGTTCCAAAATACCTCCGCCGGAGGCATCAAACGATTGCCAAAGGCGTGACAGTCGCAATAGCTTGCACCCCATGACCCTGCACAGCCGCTATCCCGCCATCGCTGATCTGAAAGCCCGCGCGCGCCGTCGTATCCCGCATTTTGTGTGGGAATATCTGGATAGCGCGACAGGCGTAGAAGCGACGCAAAAACGCAACCGCGATCAGTTGGACCGCGTGTTATTGAACCCGTCCATTCTGCATGGCGAGTTCACGCCCGATCTGTCGACTACCCTGTTGGGACAAACGCATCCTTTGCCCATCGGCATCGCACCCGTCGGCATGTCAGGTCTGATCTGGCCGGGGGCCGAACAGATGCTCGCCCAGACAGCGGCGCGCGAAGATATCCCCTTCACCCTGTCGACGGTCGCCAGCGAATTGCCAGAAGTCGTAGGCCCGCATGCTGGCAAACACGCATGGTTCCAGCTTTATCCACCGCGCGATCCGGGCATTCGCGATGACATTCTGAAACGGGCCAAAGACGGTGGTTTTCATACAATCGTATTGACCGTTGATGTCCCCATCGCATCCCGTCGCGAGCGCCAGACACGCGGCGGACTGACCCAGCCGCCCAAATTGACGCCGCGTTTGGCGTTACAAACCGCGCAATGCCCTGCTTGGCTGAACGGTATCCGGAAGACCGGCATGCCCCGCCTGCGGCTGATGGAAAGCTATTCTGACGTGAAAGGCACCCTGCCCTCGAACGAACATATCGGCTATCTGCTGCGCACCTCACCCGATTGGGACTATTTTAAATCCCTGCGCGATGTTTGGGATGGTCCTCTAATCGTCAAAGGTGTTGGCAACCCCGATGACGCTGCCCGCCTGACCGATGAAGGGGCCGATGCGCTCTGGGTCAGTAACCACGCAGGCCGTCAGTTTGATGGCGGGCCAGCGACCATCGAAACGCTGCCCTTGGTGCGGGCTGCCACGCATCTGCCGATCATTTTCGACAGTGGCATCGAGGGCGGGCTGGATGTGTTGCGCGCCCTGGCCTTGGGGGCCGATTTTGTCATGTTGGGCCGTGCATTCCACTACGGTTTGGCAGCTTTGGGTGAACCGGGTGCGGCCCATGTGCTGGATATTCTGCGACAGGATATGATCAGTAATATGGGGCAATTGGGCACCAAAACGCTGAAAGACCTGCCAAACAGGCTTCGCCCTACCCAGTAATCGTTATGGACGATCCGGCTTTTGCAGCTTAGGAATGCTGCGACTGCAAAAGGACCTGCCATGACTGACTTCAAGAAAATCCTCATTGCCAACCGCGGCGAAATCGCGATCCGCATTATGCGCGCTGCCAACGAGATGGGAAAGAAGACGGTCGCGGTCTTTGCGGAAGAAGACAAGCTGGGCTTGCACCGCTTTAAGGCGGATGAGGCGTACCGCATTGGCGAAGACCTTGGGCCTGTCGCCGCTTACCTCTCGATTGATGAGATTATCCGTGTCGCCAAAATGTCCGGCGCGGATGCCATTCACCCCGGCTATGGCCTGCTGTCGGAAAACCCTGATTTCGTCGATGCCTGTGCGGCCAACGGCATCACCTTCATCGGCCCCAAGGCCGAAACCATGCGCGCCCTGGGCGACAAAGCCAGCGCGCGACGTGTCGCGATTGAAGCGGGCGTGCCTGTGATCCCCGCGACCGAGGTGCTGGGCGACGACATGAAGGCCATCAAGAAAGAGGCGGCAGAGATCGGCTATCCCCTGATGCTGAAAGCATCTTGGGGCGGTGGCGGGCGCGGCATGCGCCCGATCATGTCGGAGGATGAGCTGGAAGAGAAAGTCCTCGAAGGCCGTCGCGAGGCTGAGGCCGCTTTCGGTAATGGCGAAGGCTATCTGGAAAAGATGATCATGCGCGCGCGCCATGTGGAGGTACAAATCCTTGGTGACAGTCATGGCCAGATTTACCACCTGTGGGAACGCGACTGTTCTGTTCAGCGCCGCAATCAAAAAGTCGTTGAACGTGCGCCTGCCCCGTATCTGTCAGGTACGCAGCGCGAACAGCTTTGTAATCTAGGCAAGAAAATCTGCCAGCATGTGAACTATGAATGTGCAGGCACCGTCGAATTCCTGATGGATATGGACAGCGGCGAGTTTTACTTCATCGAGGTGAACCCCCGCGTGCAGGTCGAGCATACTGTCACCGAAGAAGTGACCGGCATCGATATCGTGCGCGCCCAGGTTTTGATCGCGGAAGGCAAATCTCTGGTCGAGGCGACAGGTTGCGCGAGCCAATATGACGTCAAACTGGATGGTCATGCGTTGCAATGCCGGGTCACGACCGAGGATCCGCAAAACAACTTCATCCCTGATTATGGACGTATCCAAATGTACCGCTCGGCCACCGGCCCCGGTATCCGTCTGGATGGTGGCACCGCATACTCTGGCGCGGTCATTACGCGCTACTATGACAGCTTGCTAACCAAGGTGACCGCCCGCGCGCCGACCCCAGAAATGGCCATCGCACGGATGGACCGCGCCTTGCGCGAATTCCGTATTCGTGGCGTGTCCACCAATATTGCCTTCGTTGAAAACCTGCTGAAACACCCCGTGTTTCTCAGCAACGAGTACCACACGAAGTTCATTGACGAGACACCGGACCTCTTCAATTTCACCAAACGGCGCGACCGGGCGACTAAAATCCTGACCTATATCGCGGATATCACGGTGAACGGGCACCCGGAAACCGCGGGCCGTCCGCGCCCGGCCGCCGACGTGAAACCACCGCGCCCACCGGTGAAGCCTACCACAGATGTCACCCCCGGCACGCGCAATATCCTTGATCAATTCGGACCAGAGGCCGTGGCCGACTGGATGCGCGAGCAAAAGCAACTGCTGATCACCGACACCACCATGCGCGACGGGCACCAATCGCTGCTGGCGACCCGCATGCGCTCGATCGATATGATCAATGCGGCCCCTGCCTATGCCGCGAATATGCACGAGCTGTTCAGCGTCGAATGCTGGGGCGGTGCGACCTTTGATGTCGCCTATCGCTTTTTGCAGGAATGCCCATGGCAGCGCCTGCGCGACATCCGTGCGGTGATGCCGAATATAATGACCCAGATGCTGCTGCGCGCCTCGAACGGTGTGGGTTACACCAACTACCCTGATAACGTGGTACAAAGCTTTGTTGCCCAAGCGGCCAATTCGGGCGTTGACGTCTTCCGCGTCTTCGACAGCCTGAACTGGGTCGAAAACATGCGTGTCGCAATGGATGCGGTGATCAAAGCGGAAAAAGTCTGCGAAGGCACGATTTGCTACACCGGCGACCTGATGGACCCAGACCGATCAAAGTATGACGTGAAATACTACGTCGGCATGGCGAAAGAGCTGGAAGCAGCAGGCGCGCATGTATTGGGGCTGAAAGATATGGCGGGGCTGATGAAACCCGCCGCCGCAACTGCGCTGGTCAAGGCGTTGAAAGAAGAAACCAACCTGCCCATCCACTTCCACACCCACGACACATCTGGCGCGGCCATCGCGACCGTACTGGCGGCCACCGCCGCTGGCGTTGACTGTGTGGATGCGGCGATGGATGCGCTATCCGGCAACACCTCGCAGCCAACACTGGGGTCGATTGTTGAAGCGCTGAAAGGCAACGAACGCGACACCGGCCTCGACATTGCAGCGATCCGCGAGATCAGCAACTATTTCGAACAGGTCCGCGCGCATTACGCCGCTTTCGAATCCGGGCTGCAGGCCCCCGCGTCAGAGGTCTACCTGCACGAAATGCCCGGCGGGCAGTTCACCAACCTCAAGGCGCAGGCCCGTTCATTGGGGTTGGAAGAACGCTGGCACGAGGTCGCCCAGACCTACGCGGACGTGAACGCCATGTTCGGCGATATCGTCAAAGTCACGCCATCGTCCAAAGTGGTGGGCGACATGGCATTGATGATGGTCAGCCAAAACCTGACACGCGCGCAGGTCGAGGACCCAAAGGTCGATGTGGTCTTTCCCGATAGCGTTGTCGACATGATGCGCGGCGATCTGGGCCAACCACCAGGCGGTTGGCCGAAAGCGATCCAGAAAAAGATCCTCAAAGGTCATAAACCGAATACAGATCGGCCTGGCAAGCATTTGGCACCCGTCGACCTGGAAGCCACGCGCGCCGACCTGTCCAGCCAAATGGATGGCAAGGCAGTCGATGACGAGGACCTCAACGGCTATCTGATGTATCCCAAGGTTTTCCTTGATTACATGGGTCGCCACCGCACCTATGGCCCGGTGCGCACCCTGCCGACCCGTACATTCTTCTACGGCATGGAACCGGGGGAAGAGATCGTGGCCGAGATTGACCCCGGCAAGATCCTCGAAATCCGGTTGCAGGCTGTCGCAGACATGAACGAGGATGGCGAGGTTAAAGTCTTCTTCGAACTCAACGGTCAACCGCGCACTATTCGTGTGATGAACAGGCTGGCCGCGGCCGAGAAAATCTCGAGACCCAAAGCCGAAGATGGCAACGACAACCACATCGGTGCGCCGATGCCGGGTGTCGTGGCCACCGTCGCGGCTGTGGCCGGTAAAGAGGTGAAAGAGGGCGACCTGTTGCTAACCATCGAAGCGATGAAAATGGAAACAGGCATTCACGCGGAACGCGACGCGGTGGTGAAAGCCGTGCATGTGCAGGCAGGTGGCCAGATTGATGCCAAGGACCTGCTGGTCGAGTTGGAGTGACCCAGCATCTTGCGTTAGTTGCACTTTTGGTGCCGGATTATGATGCTGGCATCACGTTCTTCGTGGACAAGATGGGTTGGGACCTGCTGGAAGACAGCGATCTGGGCGGTGGCAAGCGCTGGGTCCGGGTCGGCCCTGCTGGTGCGCAAACCGCATTCTTGCTTGCACGCGCAGTTGGGCCCGAACAGGAGGCCGCCATTGGCAGCCAAGGTGGCGGGCGCGTTTGGTTGTTTTTGCAGACCGATGACTTTGCAAGCGACCATGCTGCGATGCTGGCAAAAGGCGTGATCTTTGAAGAAGCGCCCCGCAATGAGCCCTATGGCCAAGTCGCTGTATTTCGTGATCCATTCGGGAACCGCTGGGATTTGATCGAATTCAAGAAGTAGGCCGATGCAAAAACTCCTCTTTATCAGCGACTTGCATATTTCCGTACCCGGCGAAACCATCATTGGGCTGGACCCTTCCGCGCGGTTGTCCCAAGTACTGAATGCCGCGGTGACCGCGCACCCGGACGCCGCCGCATTGGTTTTGCTGGGGGATTTGACGCATAATGGCAGCGCTGCTGAGTATTTGGCACTTCACCGGCTGCTAGCCGATGTCCCCATGCCCATCGTCTATTTGATGGGCAACCACGACCGGCGCGACGCGTTTTTGGCCCAGTTTCCTGACGCGCCGCAAACGGCCTCTGGTCATGTCCAGCAATGGCGCGACATTGGTGTTCATCGGTTGATCACATTGGATACGCTTGATGGGCCGCCCTACCCTGCAGACCATCATGAAGGCTGGCTTTGCGCAGACCGGCTCGCGTTTCTTAAGGAAGCGCTAGAAAGCCGCGCCGGACGCCATGCCATCGTCTGTCTGCACCACCCGCCGTTTGAGACAGGCGTGATCGGCATGGATGCGATCAAGCTGCGCAATGGGCCTGAACTGATGGCGCTCTTGGCGCGCCATGGCAATCTGCATCTGATCTGCGGCCACGTGCATCTGACGATTTCAGGCAACACGGGCGGCGTGCCTTGGACCATATTCAAAAGCCCTTGTCACCAAGGCGTCGTTGATCTGGCCAACCCCAATGCGCATCTGTCATCGGATGAGGCCGGAGCCTATGGTTTGGCCTTGCTACGCAAAGGTGGGGTGATCCTGCATAGCGTTGATGTCGGGACCGGGGCGCGCATTTTTGACGGCTATAGGTTAGAAAAATAAGCGGGGCGGGCGTGAATACGAAAAACTCTGCATTCGCGTGATTTTGGTCTTGCAGAACGGCGCAAGTCTTTATAGATCAGCCCTCACGAATTGGCGCGCGGGCGTAGCTCAGGGGTAGAGCGAAACCTTGCCAAGGTTTAGGTCGTGAGTTCGAATCTCATCGCCCGCTCCAATTTGAAAAAACCAAAAGACCGCAGCATTCGCTGCGGTCTTTTGGTTTTTCGGCCTGTCCTGCGGTTCAGATAGCAAAGTGCAGGCGGCTGTCGCTATCCTGCTTTGGCAGCAAAAGACTGTGGTGGTTCGATATTTTGGGGAAGTGGGTTTTTGCGGAACAATGCAGCGACTTCTGCGCTAACAGCATCTTCCACTTCTTCCACCATGATCGATTTGCGCAAGGCTTGCGATGGATCCTCAGACAGAACATCCGCCACTTTTTCCAGCATTGCATCGCGGTGCGTCATCACAGGTTCGGCTACCTGCGACACCGCAATCGCGACATCGGCGTAGCATGGCGCGCCGCTTTCGCTTTCATCATCAGGCGGTGACATATCGGAGGGGGCCAGGATGAGCGGTGCCAATTCAGGATCAGGTGCAGCCTCCGCCGCATCGACCACAGCATCTTCTTCCACGCGTGCCAGCGTCAAATCAGCGCTGGTGACAGCACATAGCGCAAGCTGACCCAATAGATCTGGTGCCGTATCTGCCCCCGCCAAACCGTAAAGACTTGGGATCAGATCATAGAGATCATCTGTTTCATCCCCTTTCCGATCCGTCAGCAAAATCGCACTCAGGCAAGGGTTTCTCCGCTCACCTGACAGCGCGATGGCATGGGTTAGCTGCCCTTCAATCCGTTCATCCATCACCAACAGGTCGATCGTATCCACACGGATCAGCGCATGGGCGACCGCCTGCGTATCGACGGATAGGATTTGAAACCCTTTCTCGATCAACACACGTGCAGTTTCGACAGATGCTTCTGCATCGGCACGTAGAATGAGGGCTTTCATCGGATTCTCCTGATTGTTAGCAGCGTGGGGTCAGCATAGGAATCAACTCCTTAAATTTTGTTGAAAATGTCACAGGGCTTTTGCGACAGGCTTGGCCCCTGCCCTTGTTCCCCCTATAGAGCAAGGACACAATCCAAGGACGCGAGACGATGCGGACAGCCACGATCACAAGGCAAACAGCCGAGACGGATATCACCGTCACCATCAACCTTGATGGCATCGGCACATATGACAATCAGACCGGTGTGGGCTTTTTTGACCATATGCTGGATCAGCTGTCACGCCATGCGTTGATTGATATGACCATTCGCGCCGCAGGCGATCTGCACATCGATGATCACCACACGGTCGAGGATGTGGGCATTGCCTTGGGTCAGGCCCTGACCCAGGCGCTTGGCGACAAGCGCGGTATCCGCCGCTATGGCAGCTGCCACCTGGCAATGGATGACGCGCAGGTGCGTTGCGCGTTGGACTTATCCGCACGCCCTTATCTGATCTGCAACCTTGATCTGCCATTCGGCAAGATCGGTACGTTTGATACCGAATTGGTGCGCGAGTTCTTCCAAGCGCTCAGCACGCATGGCGGCATCACGCTGCACATTGATAAGCTGCATGGCTTTAACGCCCACCACATTGCAGAGGCCGCATTCAAAGCGGTCGCGCGCGCGTTGCGTGAAGCGGTTGACACCGATCCGCGCAAAGCCGATGCCATCCCATCGACCAAAGGCAGCCTATGACCACGGCCCTGGTTGATTACGACAGCGGCAACCTGCATTCGGCGCAAAAAGCGTTTGAGCGGATGGCGGAAGAGGTTAGATCAGGCCCGATCATCGTGACCTCTGACGCGGATGTCGTGGCCAAGGCTGACCGCATCGTGTTGCCGGGCGACGGGGCCTTCCCGCATTGCCGGGCCGAGTTGTTTGCCCGAACCGGATTGGCCGAGGCCATTGTTGAGGCCGTCACCACCCGTGCCCGTCCTTTCTTTGGCATTTGCGTCGGCATGCAGATGATGGCAACCGCTGGGCATGAGTATGAGGAAACTCCCGGCTTTGGCTGGGTGGCCGGGGATATCCGCAGGATCGCGCCGTCTGATCCTACTTTGAAAATCCCGCATATGGGCTGGAATGATCTGGTGATCGACAATCCCCACCCGGTGCTTGATGGCATCGCAACAGGAGATCACGCGTATTTCGTGCACTCCTATGCGATGGACGTCGCCAAGCCCGCCGAACGGCTGGCCCATGTGGATTATGGTGGTGATGTCACGGCAATCATCGGCCGTGACACGATGATCGGCACGCAGTTCCACCCTGAAAAAAGTCAGGCTGCCGGTCTGCGTATGATCGGCAATTTTCTGCAGTGGGCGCCCTGATCAGGTCGGCTGCTATTGCTTAGCAGGGCCTGTCAGCCAAAGCTGAGGCATCGTCAAACTAAACGCGCCAGACAAGAGCGCAAAAGCCAGAGCAGGACAGAGCATGATCAATCGCCGTCATTTCTTTCTCATCTTCGCTGGGGGGCTTGCCGCCTGCGGACGCCGCCGTGACACGCCCAGCGCCAGCCGGGCCGCGGATATCCCGCTTTACCCCAATGAAACGCCAGAACTACGCCGACTGATCAATAAATATGCCGATGTTCATGATATCCCCGTCACGCTGCTGCACCGGGTCATTATCCGCGAAAGCACACATCGCCCCGATGCGCGCAACGGGCCATATTACGGATTGATGCAAATATTGCCAGAAACAGCGCGCACCATGGGCTATCGCGGATCACCCGAGGGCTTGTTGGATGCCGAAACCAACCTGATCTATGCCGGGCGTTACCTGCGCGGCGCGTGGCTGGTCTCGGACGGCGACGAACAGACGGCCGTCAATTGGTACGCGCGCGGATATTATTTTGAGGCCAAGCGCCGGGGCATGTTGGTCGAAACAGGTCTGCGATCAGGCTAGACGATCGGAACTGCAGCCGTTACGGACACCCATCCCCGCTGCAATCAAATACGTTGGAGTCGACACGGATTGGGCCGACATTCGCAACTTCGACAATATAAGATGTACCCTCAAACCCGACCAGCTGTCCTTCAATTGCAGTCGTTCCATTGGTTAGCACAACATCCCCGCCAAATTGCGTTTCCGCAAGGGTCACGGGACATCCCTCGCCCGTGCAGATCGCCCCATCAACATTGAAGCGCAATTCACCGAGGTTTGTCGCGATAACATATTGATCATTGCTGATCTCAACCAGTTGTCCTTGCACAGCGACCGACCCGTCAAGCGTCGTGAAGGTCAGCATCGGCGCGGATGATACAAAGCGCATTGAATCAGGGCAGGCTTGACCAATACAGGTCACCCCTTCGACCGGAACAGTGACCAAACCAATTGAACCTCTCAACACCACAACCTGATCGTTGACCTCGACCAATTCACCGGTCAGCCCCTCACCTGCGTCATACTTCAACGTCACAGTGCTGCCATCCTGGGCCATAGCTGGCGCGGTGATGAGGCCCAGCAATGCCACGGCCACAACGCAAAACCGCCGGGCAAGGGAGCGCCCGCGAATAAAAAGGCCAAAGGATTGGTGCGCGTATTTCATGATAACTTCCATAATCTAAACTTGGTCGTAGGGCGGTATGCCCAGGCAATCGTAAAATTCAGCACTTGTTAAAACGTTTACGGCACCCGTCACAATACGCTGATGGATGCCGTCGCATTGGATGTCGCGTTACAGGTTCGCTTTGCGGAACTCAGTCATGTGACGGCGCACGGTCGAAAACCACAGACCTGACGACTTGATGTTTTCAAGGCCGCTGTTCACCGTCTCTAGGATGGCCTCATTGCGGGGGTGCGATTTTGCGATCACCGCATGCAGCACGTCCACAAACGTCAGCGCCTCATGCATTTGTACGGCGGATGTGGCGTTCAGCTCGCTGATCCGACCATCGGCCACGTCAACGGCGACCAACGCAACATCAGCTTGCCCATCAAGCACAAAGTTGATGCAGTCAGCCGCGGTAGGGGCGCGGACGATGGTAACAACGGGCGCCACCAGCTCAACTTCCTCAAGCGGTGCAAGTGTGAAGGCCTCGGCGCGGCAAATCCGCTTGCCGATCAGCTCTGCATGGTCGGCAAAAACCGGATCGCTGGACGCACTGTAGTAGCCAAGCACCTCTTCATAAAGCGGCGCACTGAAATCCAGGTTGTTGCAGCGGAACTGCGATTCGTCTTCCAGCTTATCGATGATATCGCAGTTTGGCTGGCTCCAACCGATGCTGATGTCATAGGCGTGGTCAACGATCAGCGGGTTCAGATGTGCGCCGTCATCATTGATAAAGTCGATCTGGTATTCGGGGTTCCCGTCGGCGTTTTCAAGCGCGAGGTTGATGATCTCGGTCAGCAGACCACCCTGCGCCTGATCTTCATCCATAAAGGGGGCCCAACCTGTCGCGGTCAGCACACGGATCGGCTTATCTTCTGCGGGGGCCGGCAGCTGTTCTGTGGTCTGCACGTTGCGAATGGCCGATGCATTGGCTGCAGATTGGCCCAGATCACCATCAAGGCAAGGGATAAACAGAACGTCACCGACGTTTATCAAACCGGGGTTTGGGCCGATGACATCGGCATTGGCGCTGTAGATCAGGTTAAAGCTGCCAGTATTGCCATAGGCCTGCTGTGCGATGCTGCTCAGAAAGTCGCCGGATTGGACCGTGTAGTCTTGCCCACAACTGATGCTTTGAGCGGAAGCAGCAGCCGCAGTAAAGCAAATGCTGGTCGAAAGGAGGAAGGTTCGCATATTGCGCATAGTTGTTTATTACCTTGAATTGATTGTCTTAGTACCTCATCGGCTAGGCATGCTTTGTGGCAAAAATACGGAAGCGTTTAGACCATCGCCCCGACGTCGCTCATTTTATGAAAATGGTTTGAAAATGCGGCATTGCAGCCGCTTCAGGCCGAGGAGTGTATTTACACGCGATGCGTCTGATTGGGCCTAACGGCAGTATTGAGGCGCTGCTTTACCGCCCCGAAAGAAAAAGGCCCCCGCGGAACAGGGGCCTTTGTATATGATTTATCCGCAAGGGTTACCCCACGCGGACCCAGTTCTGGCTGGAGCAGAGCAAACCACCAGCAACACAGCCGCGCAGGCGCAGGCTGTTGCCCTCTACATCCATTTTCCCGATGTAGATTTTATTGTTGGACGGACGCCAAACCGACCCTTCATAGGCACCGCCACCTTGTGGCACCATGTCAATCACCAGCGTTTTGCCGATGTTTTCGGACTGATATTCGCCATCCGCGTTGAACGTCCGGCTGATCACTCCGCAAACGGCATTGCCGCAAGGCGCCATTGTGATGTGGGCATAGGCGCCGTCATCCACTTCTGTCTGCCACACGCCAAGGGCCGCGTCCTGTGCCGATGCTGCTGTTGCAAACGCAACCAGCGACGCAATCACGATCATAAATCTTTTCATGCCTCATCTCCTCCCTGAGTACTGGGGCAGATCATGCGCGCGCTTGGCCTTTGCAATCAAGTAAGACGTTAGGTCAAACCGGCGCGTTGCAATCCGCCCCTACCCATGCATAAACGCCGACAAAGACGAAAGGTCCCTGCCCCATGATCCTCTACCCCGCCATTGATCTGAAAGACGGAAACGCTGTGCGGTTGGTGCATGGCGATATGGATCAGACGACCGTCTTCAATGATGATCCCGCAGCGCAGGCCAAGGCATTCGTGGCGGCAGGTTGCGAGTGGCTGCATCTGGTTGATCTGAACGGCGCCTTCGCGGGCGAGCCTGTGAACGCCGCCCCGGTCGAGGCGATCCTCAAAGCCTGCCCCGTGCCGGCCCAATTGGGTGGTGGCATTCGCGATATGGCAACAATTGAGCGCTGGTTGGACAAGGGATTGGCCCGTGTGATCCTGGGCACCGTCGCGGTGGAAGATCCCGATCTGGTACGTGCTGCCGCCAAAACCTTTCCCGGTCAGGTCGCAGTTGGACTTGATGCACGCAATGGCCGAGTGGCCACGCGCGGCTGGGCGGAAGAGACGGACGTCATGGTGACCGATCTGGCAAAGTCGTTCGAGGACGCAGGCATCGCCGCCATCATCTATACCGACATCATGCGTGATGGGGCGATGAAAGGGCCTAACATCACTGCAACGGCCGATCTGGCCCGTGCGGTCGACATACCTGTCATCGCCTCTGGTGGTGTCTCATCGATGGATGATCTGACCGCGCTGAAAGCAACCGGCGTGATCTCGGGCGCTATTTCTGGTCGCGCACTTTATGACGGGGCGATTGATTTGGCAGCGGCGCTGGCGCAGCTGAAAGGCTAGAATATGGCAACAGCGACGGTTCAAAAGACGACATTGCCCGCCTTCAGCGCGCTTCAGGCCTGGCGCATACCGGGCGATTTTCTGGATTGTTACAGCGTGGCGTCAGACATGCATCCGCGTGATGCGGCCAATATCATCACCACGTTTCCCGGTTGGGCGCAGGTTCTTTTGCAAATCAGGCGGGTTGTTACAGCGCCTTTCGGGCTGGACAACGACGGGCCAGAAGCCAACGATAAGATCGGCATATTCCCGGTTGAATCTGAGACCGATCAGGAACTAATTGCAGGTTTTGACGACAAGCACCTGAACTTTCGGGTGTCGGTGCTGTCGCATGAGGGGCAAATCAGTCTGGCGACTTGGGTTGCCCCTCATAACATCGGTGGGCGCATCTATCTTGCAGCGGTCATGCCGTTTCACATTCTGATCGCACGCAACGCTTTGGCGCGGGTCGCAAGCGCCTAGTTCGCGCCAATCGCCTTGCTGGTCAGCATGTTCAGCGCGCCATTGATCTTGCCGACCACTTCAGCGTCAGCTGCGATGTCCAGACCGGCCAGCAATTCTTCCGCCGGTGTCCATGTCAGCTGCGTGTTCCCTTCCGCATCTTCGTAGGCCAGCACACGCAGGGGCAAGACCAGACCGGCGCGCAGATCATCTTCCATCGCGAGCGTCCCCAATGCGGGGTTGCCAAAAATCAGCAGTGTCGCATCAGGGATCGACTTGCCCACGCTTTCGGCACCGGCGGCATGATCAACCCGTGCAAAGACGGTGGCCCCTGCCCCGGCGACCGCGGCCTCTAGCCCGTCGATTGTTTCGGAAACGGATAGCGGAGAAGGTTTGATCATATTTTCAGCCCAAAGCGGTGCGGCACAAAGCCCGATTAGGGCGGCGGCAATTGCAGTTTTCATGTCATAGCTCCCATATTTCAGCATCCTCACCTAAGCAGCCTAGGGCCCAATCGGCCAGCCCGCCCCTTCCCATCTCACGCGATTAAGCCTAAAGATCACGTCATGTTGAAGACCCGGATCATCCCCTGCCTTGATGTCGCCGAAGGGCGCGTCGTGAAAGGCGTGAATTTTGTCGATCTGATCGACGCAGGCGACCCTGTGGATGCCGCGATTGCCTATAATGCGGCGGGCGCAGATGAGCTGTGTTTCCTCGATATCATGGCGACACAGGAAAACCGGGGCACGATGTTTGATCTGGCGACACGGACGGCAGAGCAATGTTTTATGCCCCTGACGATTGGTGGTGGCGTGCGCACGCACCATGATGTACGCGATCTGCTACTGGCGGGGGCTGATAAGGTCAGCTTCAATTCCGCGGCCGTCGCCAATCCTGATGTCGTCACCGAAGCCGCGATGCGCTTTGGGTCGCAATGTATCGTTGTGGCGATTGATGCAAAGACCGTTGCGCCGGACAAGTGGGAGATCTTCACCCACGGCGGACGCCGCCCAACGGCCATTGATGCAGTGGAATTCGCCAAGACTGTCGTCGAAAAAGGGGCCGGTGAAATCCTGCTGACCTCAATGGATCGCGACGGTACCAAGGCTGGTTTCAACCTGCCGTTGACGCGCGCAATCTCAGATGCGGTCAATGTACCGGTCATCGCCTCTGGTGGTGTGGGTACGCTGGATCATCTTGTTGAAGGGGTCACCGAAGGTGGTGCTTCTGCTGTTTTGGCCGCGTCCATCTTCCACTTTGGCACCTATACCATCGGGCAGGCCAAAGCACATATGGCCGCCGCTGGCATCCCTGTGAGGCTGACATGACGTTAAACGAGCTGGCAGAGGTTATTGCATCGCGCAAAACAGCGGACCCAACAAGCAGTTGGACAGCCAAACTATTGTCGCAAGGCCCCGAAAAATGCGCCGAGAAGTTTGGCGAAGAGGCCATTGAGGCAATCGTCGAAGCGGTCAAAGGTGATAAAGAGCGGCTAACAAGTGAAGCGGCAGATGTGTTATATCATCTGCTCGTTATGCTGGCTGCACGCGATGTGGCGCTTGATGATGTGCTGGAAACGCTTGCTGCACGCCAAGGCACCTCGGGCATCGCCGAAAAAGCCGGGCGCGGCTAGCCTGGTTTTGCGCCCGTGACCCAACCCAGAATGCGGGATGACGCGCGCGCCTCTTCTTGACGCTTTTGCTGGCGTGCGGCCTCTAGCGCGGCCTCTTTGGCCAGACGCGCCCGCTTTGCCTGACGGGCTTCTTCTGCGCGGCGGGCTGCTTCTTGGGCAGCAGCCCGCTCTGCTTCGCGGCGCTTGCGCTCGGCTACCTCAACAGTTTCACGGTTGAATTCTTCCAGCCAATCGGGGCGGAACCGCTCAACACGCGGCGAGGGCGCGGTCTTTGGTGCCGCGGTTGGTTGTTCTTTGCGAATAGCAGGTGTGACATGTTTATTGGTTTCTTCAATCAGCTCACTGATCGTTTTGGTCAGGTTTTTGTTTTCAGCAAAAGCAACTTGCTTGGGCTTCTTCGTTTCTTGCGTAATCAGCCCCAGCCACTCTTCGGCCGATTGGATGCGATCCTTGGGTGGGATGCTCATCGCCTTATCGATGGCTTCCAAGAAAGCAGGCTCATACTGCGGGTAGTTCCCGGTTAGGGGAACGTAAGGGTCCGCTTTGTTGTCTGCCAGATCAGACACACGGGTCTGGCTGACCGGCGGGGCTTTGCCAGAGATCAAGTGATACATGGTGGCCGCCAACGCATAGAGATCACTTGCTGGCCCTTGAATACCGCCGCGCACATAAAACTCATGTGGAGAGTAGCCGTCCTTGACGACCAGCATCTTTGACACTGCGCCATTCTTTTGGCTCGCATCCTCGCGCGCAGCGCCGAAATCAATCAACGCAGGCGTGCCCCATTTATCAAGAAGGATATTATCGGGCGAGATATCACGGTGCAGCAGGTCGTTGCCATGCACCAATGCAATGGCATCCAACACCTTCAACAGAATGTCTTTGATCTGCGCAGGGTCCAATGCGCTGTCTTTGTCTTCGATGGCATCCAGCAGATCACGGCCCTCAAAAAGGTCCAGCACCATATAGGCCGTCCCATTCTCTTCGAACGCCTGATGGACACTGACGATATTGGGATGACGCAGACGGGCCAGGCTGCGGGCCTCGCGCATAAACATATCGACGATATTGCGGTACTGTTCTTCATGCGTGGGCGCATTGACTGTGACACGGGTGCCAAAGCGCATGCAGATCGAATCTGGAAAACACTCTTTGATTACGACTGCACGCTCTAGAAAAGTATCCTGTGCAAGATAGGTGATCCCGAATCCACCCGCACCGATCTGACGATCGATCTTGAACTTGCCCCCAAGCAATTCCAAGCCTTCCGGCAAGCCTTTTCCTTGCTGGTCATAGGTCTGTGAGGCGTCGATGATGCGTGTCTCTTGCATTGATGATCCATGGTTGAATGAACAACGTGAAAACGACCACTAATCAGGGAACTTGATATTATACATATACTTATGCCGACAATGTCAAATACCAAGCTCCTTCAATTTGATGCGTATGGAATCGTTTCACCGGCCACCGTTAATGATTGTGAGACAATTGTGCCATTGTTGTGGCAGACCGCCATTTTTTTATGAACAACTTGTTATAACTCGAGTTTTGACGAGATGATGCCCGTTGCAAAGCCGGCCATCCGCAGCTCGGAAAACAGGCGTTGATACTCGATTTTCGGGCAGCGGTCCTGAATGACGTCAACGCCCCGCGCCTCGGCCTCGGCTGTGGCATCTGCATGCATCACCCCGATCTGCATCCAAATTGTCTGCAGCTTTGGCCATCGCGCAAGCGATGCCGTAACGATTGGTGGCACAGCTTCGGACCTGCGAAAAATATCGACCATATCCACATCGACGGGAATATCGCTGACATCTGCGTGGACAGTTTCACCCAATAGGGTTTGGCCCGCCAAACCCGGATTGACCGGGATCACCCGATATCCCTTCAGCCCCAGATAGCGGGCAACATAGTAGCTGGGGCGGATTTCTTTTGCGGAGACGCCTACGATCGCTATCGTCTTGGTCCGTCTAAGAATGCTGCGAAGATGGTCATCTGAATACTGCATGCCCCGACCCTATCCTGCATCTTACGCACAAAAAAGCGCCCGGTCGGCCCGGGCGCAAGTTGCGGAACAGAGGGACAGTGAGAAAGCGCGCAGGTTCCGACTGGCGCGCCTTCTTACGTCAACTAAGCAACAACAGTCCGCGAAGAAGGCCAGTTCAGGAAAACGTGAAAAGGCGTGTAATCCGCAGCTAGTCGAAAATCTCTTCCACAACGTCTTCGACAACATCCCAAATCTCGGACATGACGCGTCGCCCGAAACCTTTGGACTTTTTACGCTTCTTCGGGCGCTCCCGGCGGTAGTCCGGGGATTTCTCGGTGCGTTTGCCTTTGGTGGCTTGGGCGGATGGCGCTTGACCGGGCTGCTTGGGCAGCATTTTCATCGCATGCAAGGGCGCGCCACAGTTGCTGCAGGCCAGCTCGTGCCGTTCCTTTCCGCGCATGACAAGTGCCGCCTTCGTCCCGCAGTAACAACAAGTCGCGATTTTCGTGGCAGCCATCAGTCCCGTCCTATCATTCAGCCTTTGACAGCATATAGTGCAACTGCGGCGGCATTTGAGACGTTGAGGGATCCAAATCCCGCTGCAGCGTCGATTTTGACCAAGGCATCGCAGGTATCGCGCGTTTTTTCGCGCAAACCAGGGCCTTCGGCCCCCATGACCAGGGCCACGGGGCGGTCACGTTTGCCTTCAACGGCGGCTTCGACTGTATGCTCGGCCTCGCCATCCAGACCCAGCACGAGATACCCCATGCCCTTAAGTGCCTCCATCGCATCCGCCAGATTGCGGACGCGCAGATAGGGTTGGCGTTCCAATGCACCGCTGGCTGTCTTGGCCAATGCCCCGGTTTCGGGTGCCGAATGGCGCTGCACAGCTACAACGGCGCGTGCGCCAAAGACCTCGGCCGATCGCAAGATGGCTCCTACGTTATGCGGATCAGTGACACGATCCAGCAGTACGATCCGTGGCGGCATCGGTCCCTCGCCCAATGCCACATCTTCAAGGCTGCCCCAGTCCAGCGGTTTCACCTCAAGTGCTGCCCCCTGGTGCACGGATTGCGGATCAAGCGGGGCCGCAAATTTGCGCGGATCAGAAATCTCAGGCTCTACCCCGCTTTGCCCAATTGCCTCGCCCAACCGCTCTAACGCGTTGCGGGTCACCACCAGCCGCAGTTTCTGTCGTGCCGGGTTTTCCAGCGCATCGCGCACCGCATGCAGCCCAAAAAGCCAGACAGTTTCCTGTGCCGCCTGCCGCTTGGCCTGTTCTTTTGCGATCACCCACTTTGGCTTTTTCATGGTGTTTCCGATCCTTGCTTTGCCGCAGGCGATACCCGACAATTCGCAAGCTGTGAAGAGCCGCCTAGAATTGGCCATTTTGCAGTTGACGCACCCTTACACCGCGGGTAGTCACCCCGTCAGTGGGCGACAGGCCGCAAGGTGTGGCAGGGGACTGTAACTCCCTCGAGGCGACTCACGCCTGGTTCGATTCCAGGGTCGCCCACCATTTTCTCAGCACAAAAACTGGCAATTCTTGCCACCCGTAGGCCGCTACGTTTAGACAGCGGCAACTGGGTCTTGATCGGGATGCAAATGCCAAAGCCGGATACACAGCCTTCTGGGTTCAACATCATGATCGTCGGTCAAGCTGGCCGGCTGGAATATGAGGCTTTGTTGTTTGCTGCCTCTTTGCGCGCATATTCGCCCGGCTTTGATGGTCAGCTTTTCGTCGCAGAACCCCAGCCTGGCCCGCTGTGGGACAACGACCCAAGAATGTCCGCACCCGTCAAAGACCACCTTGCCAGCCTCGGGGCCAAGGTCGTGCCCTTTGAGGCAAAGCACTTTGGCAGCAGCTACCCCCACGGCAATAAAATCGAAGGTCTTGCCGTCCTGCCCCCGGACGAGCCTTTCGTGTTCTTCGACACCGACACCTTTATCACGGGCGAGCTGGCAAATTTACCTTTCGACTTTACGCGCCCGGCAGCATCGATGCGGCGGGGCCCGTCTTGGCCGGTCGAGGAACTCTATTGGCCCGGCTACACAGCCATCTGGAAGTCGCTTTATGATCGCTTTGAGCTGCCCTTTGAGACCTCGCTCGATTTGTCCAAGCCCGACGAATATTGGGAACGCTACCTCTATTTTAATGCCGGCTGGTTTTATGGTGCCGACCCCGCCGCTTTTGGCGAACGCTACACCGAATATGCCGTCAGTATCCGCGATGATCCGCCCAAAGAGCTGGTGATCCAACCATTGGACCCTTGGCTGGATCAGATTGCATTACCGCTCGTCATCCACGGGCTGGGTGGCGGCAGGCCTGATGCGGGCCTGGATGGGCTTGATGGCGCGGTCAGCTTTCACTACCGGATGCTGCCGCTGTTTTATGCGGTAGCCACCGATCGGCAGGTGGCGCTGTTGGAGGAAGTGACGGCCCCCAACAAGTTGAAGAAATTGCTGAAGTTGCACGAGCCCTTCAAACGTATGGTCTATCAGCGGCGAGGCCATAAGGTGCGCGCATTGTTTGACCAAGACAACTTACCGCGGTTTGAGCGTACAATCCGCAACAAGATCAAATCAGAAGGCTTCTGGATGCGTTAGGCGCGCCTCGTTCCAAGGTCTTGACCGGATCCAAAACAGACCTCCTAGGATGACGGCAACGGATGCATTTTCAGCGGTCCAATCCGTTGTGGGACAGTGAAAAGGCCAAAATCCGCCGGTTTGAGATGGGAAATCTCGCGCCAATGCAAAAAGACTGTGCCGACACCACCAAATGCGTCCAAGCTGTTAGTATTGGTTTCGGCGTGGTTCGCCCCAGACTTTTCTTCATTCAGGAAAGAGGATTATTCACATGATCAGGTTTTCATCCATCACTCTTGCGCTGTCGGCCAGCTTGGCTGGGCCTATCTTTGCACAACAAGCCGCGGATGCCGCAGAACCCGAGGCGGCAAGCGATCTTTCAACATTTGCCACCCTGTCAGAGCAAGCGCAGGCCGCCATCGCTGCGAAACAGGCAGGCACGCCGACGACCTCCCAGAACTGGATGGTGGCAGCCGCAAACCCGCTTGCGGTTGAGGCGGGTGCCGCCGTGTTGCGGCAAGGCGGCACAGCAGCAGACGCCATGGTCGCGGTGCAGGCCGTGTTAGGCCTGGTAGAGCCACAATCCTCTGGTCTAGGCGGTGGCGCATTTCTGGTATGGTATGATGCGGTATCAGGCGACATTACCACACTGGATGGCCGCGAAACAGCGCCTTTGGCGGTCACACCAACGCTGTTTCAAACGGACGATGGCGAACCCATGGGGTTTTGGGATGCGGTCGTCGGCGGTCGTTCGGTCGGGACACCGGGCACGCCAAAGCTGATGGAAGAAGCGCATGCGCGCTGGGGTCGCACGGATTGGGCCAGCCTATTCACCCCCGCCATTTCGCTGGCTGAGGATGGTTTTGCCGTGTCAGAACGCCTGTCCGGTGCAATCGCCGCTGGGGCGGACCGGCTGCAAACCTTTTCGCGGACCGCTGATTATTTCTTTCCGGGCGGGGAAGCGCTGCAAGCGGGCGACACGCTCATCAATACAGAATACGCCGATACGCTGCGCCTAATCGCGGCCCATGGCAGCAAGGCATTTTACGGAGGGCCAATAGCGGATGACATCGTTGCGACCGTCCGCACTGCGGCAGGGAACCCCGGTGTGCTGACGGCAACCGATCTCGAAATCTATGAAGTCATCGAACGCGACCCGGTTTGCGTACCCTACCGCACGATGGAGGTCTGCGGCATGGGCCCGCCTTCATCCGGTGCGCTGACCGTTGGACAGATCCTTGGCATGCTCGACCGCTATGATCTGGCCGCATTAGGACCAGACAACGCCGAAAGCTGGCGCTTGATCGGCGATGCGTCGCGTTTGGCCTTTGCCGACCGCGGGCGTTACATGGCCGACAGCGACTTTGTGCCAATGCCCACCCAAGGGCTGACCGCCCCGGCCTATTTGGACACGCGCGCAGCCCTTTTGGAGGGTGACGCAGCCTTGGCTGAGGTCGCACCCGGCAACCCAGAATGGGATCACGCCATGCTATTGGCTGATGACACGTCGCTTGAGCTGCCATCGACCTCTCATATCTCGATCGTTGATCAATATGGAAATGCGCTGTCGATGACGACGACGATTGAAAACGGCTTTGGCTCTCGGCTGATGGTGCGTGGGTTCTTGCTGAACAACGAATTGACCGATTTTTCATTCCGTACGCACAGCGATGGCATCCCAATCGCGAACCGGATCGAACCGGGCAAACGCCCCCGGTCATCGATGTCGCCAACGATCGTGCTGGAAAATGGTGCACCCCGCCTTGTGATCGGCTCACCCGGTGGTAGCAGGATCATCGGCTATGTCGCAAAATCCATCGTGGCGCATGTTGATTGGGGCTTGGATGTGCAGCAGGCCGTTTCTATGCCGCATCTGGTGAACCGTTTCGGGACCTATGACCTTGAAGAAGGCAGCGATGCAATAGCCTTTGGCGCACCGCTGAGCGCACTTGGGTATGAGGTGAATATCCGCGGGCTAACATCGGGCCTACACGCCATCGCAATCGAGGAGAGCCTAAGCGGCGGGGCCGACCCACGCCGTGAGGGCATTGCCTTGGGTGAGTGAACATGGTTTCGCGGCATCGCAGGTGTTCATGATATGGAAGGTCTGGTTTGGGCCGAGGTTCAACAAGGCTGAGCATTAAAGCATGGCCTACTTCGGTAAGTGCTTTGTCGCCCTTTGCAAAGGATCAGGCCAAATTTATCGCACCCTCATTTCCTGCATAATCCACTCTCGAAAGGCCTTGACCTCTGGCGATCTTCGGCCCCCCATGGGCTCAACGAACCAATAAGATATATCGGTCCGAAACCTGCCGGGAAGTGCTGGAATGAGTTGGCCGGTCGCAATCGCGTCTTGGGCCAAAGTCTCGAGTGTCAGGAAAACACCTTGCCCTGCTGCAGCGGCATCAAGACAAAGCGACGCGTCCGAGAACACCGGTCCGTCGCCTAGCACAGCTTCTGATGCTCCGTTCGGCCTCAGCCAGACATCCCAGCCAAAAAGTTCGTTTTTCCTTTCACGGATAACCGGGACATTTGCCAAGTCTTCAACATCAACCAAACGCTCTGCCATTGCCGGTGCGCAAACGGGAAAAACGTGCTGGGGTAGAATTTGCTCGACTTGAAGGCCTGGCCAGTCACCGCGCCCTACACGAATACAGGCGTCCACGTCTCCTTTTTGAGGTATGACACTCTTTGCTGATGCATCGATACGAACACGAAAATCTGGTCGCAAATCTGAAAAGCGACCCAGTCTTCGGACAAGCCATTTCGCGGCAAAAACCGGCGCAACCGAAATTGTGATTGCACCGTCTGGCCGGGATTGTGTCGCGGCAACGCCGCGCGCAAGCGTGGCAAAACCTTCTGTCAAAAGGGGGGCGAGGTCTCGACCGATTTGTGTAAGCTCAAGACCCTTGGGCGTGCGGTCGAAAATCTGCTGGCCCAGTTGTGCTTCGGCCTTGATGATCTGCTGGCTTATGGCGCCAGGCGTAACCCCAAGTTCTGCAGAAGCCAGACGCAGCGAGCCAAGCCGCGCCACGGTTTCCACGGCGCGCAATGCCGAAAGGTTCATCTGAGGAAGGAATTCCATATAGTTTTTCTATACCATAAGATAGAAACTATCGTTTAAATTATGAACACCGCTATGTCTATATTGCAGCTATGCTATTTACAAAACAAACGCCACCCGCCAGCGCTATCCATAAGAAATTATGCATAGATCCCTTCTGTCATCCTTCGGTCCGCAACATGAGCCACCGCGAATTGGCAGACTTACCGCTGCCCCGCTTTACTGTTTATGAAGACCGCGCAGCGCATGATCAGTCCCACGGGGTGACACCCTGCTTTGAAGAAAGGCCACAGAGATGACAATTCACCCTGCGATTAGCCTAGGCAACGTGGCTCTTATCACGGGTGGTGCGGCTGGTATCGGCTTGGCCATTGCAAGCCGACTGTCGGACATGGGTATGAAACTTGTCCTCATTGATAACAGGGCTGACGCGCTGGAAGCTGCTAACGCCAGCCTGTCCAACGCAGATGTGATGGTGGCCACGGCAGATGTCGCGGACCGAGCCGCACTCGAAACCGTTGGCGCAAAAATCAAAGACCGTTTTGGTGGCGTCGATGTGCTGGTCAACAACGCTGGGATCGAACCGCCAAATGACGTTTTTGGTCATGTTGATACCTGGCGCAAGGTGTTGGATGTGAACCTTTGGGGCGTTATCAATGGGTGTCAGGTTTTCGTACCCGACATGATCGCGCGCGACCGGCCGGGTTTGGTCATCAATACCGGCTCTAAACAGGGGATCACAGCACCGCCGGGCAATCCTGCTTACAATGCGTCCAAATCCGCACTGAAATCCTACACCGAGGCGTTGGAACACCAGCTACGCAACACGACAGGTCCGCGTATCAATGCGCATCTTTTGATACCCGGCTTTGTTTTTACGGAATTGACGAAAGGTGACCGTATCGAAAAACCACAGGCGGCCTGGACCCCGGATCAGACGGCGGATTTCGCGATGCAAAGTATTGCACGCGGTGATTTCTACATCCTGTGCCCCGACAATGATGTATCACGTGAATTGGACGAGAAACGTATGGCCTGGACGATGGGCGACATCATCGAAAACCGCCCACCCCTCAGCCGTTGGCATCCGGATTGGACAAGTAGGTTCGATGAATTTTTGAAGCGGACCTAGGTTGTGTATCACAAACCGGCCGATCTAAATCGCCCGCTCCCGTTGAGTACCGCTGCATTTGCCCCTAAACCATGCCCCAACGCATTCCAAAGGGAGAAGACAGATGACCGACGGTCCAAGTTACGGCTTTGACACGCTTCAAATTCACGCAGGCGCGCGCCCTGATCCGGCAACAGGCGCGCGGCAGGTCCCGATTTATCAGACCACCGCTTACGTGTTCCGCGATGCTGATCACGCGGCGGCTTTGTTTAACCTGCAAGAGGTCGGCTATATCTATTCCCGCCTGACCAACCCGACGGTTGCCGCCTTACAAGAACGTATTGCCACCTTGGAAGGTGGCGTTGGTGGTGTGTGCTGTTCTTCCGGTCACGCGGCCCAGATCATGGCACTCTTCCCATTGATGCAGCCGGGGCGGAATATCGTCGCCTCTAGCCGCTTGTATGGCGGCACGGTCACGCAGTTCAGCCAGACTATCAAACGCTTTGGCTGGTCTGCGACCTTCGTCGATTTCGATGACCATGACGCAGTGAAGGCTGCTATCGATGATGACACCCGCGCCGTGTTCTGCGAGGCCATCGCTAATCCCGGCGGGCATATCACTGATCTTGATGCGATCTCGGCTATCGCGGATGCCGCAGGCATTCCGCTGATCGTCGATAACACATCGGCCACGCCATACCTCTGCCGCCCAATTGAGCATGGGGCGACACTTGTGGTCCATTCAACGACCAAATACCTGACCGGCAACGGGACGGTGACAGGTGGCTGCGTCGTGGACAGCGGCAAGTTTGATTGGGCCGCAAACGACAAATTCCCCAGCCTCAGCGAGCCAGAGCAGGCCTATCATGGCCTCAAATTTGCTGAAACCTTCGGCCCGCTGGCCTTTACCTTCCACGGCATTGCCATCGGTCTGCGCGATCTGGGCATGACGATGAACCCGCAAGCGGCGCATTATACGCTGATGGGGATCGAGACATTGTCCTTGCGCATGGAACGCCATGTCGAGAATGCGATGAAGATCGCCAAATGGCTCGAGGATGATCCGCGCATCGATTACGTCACCTATGCCGGGCTGGAAAGCTCGCCCTATTCCAAGCTGGTGCCGAAGATCTGCCCCAAAGGTGCAGGCGCACTGTTCACGGTTGCCGTGAAAGGTGGCTACGACGCCTGCCTGAAGCTGGTTGATAACCTGGAAATCTTTAGCCATGTGGCCAACCTTGGCGATGCACGCAGCTTGATCATTCACTCTGCGTCAACCACCCACAGGCAGTTGACAGCCGAACAACAAGAGGCCGCAGGCGCAGGCCCCGGCATTGTGCGCCTGTCCATTGGGATCGAGGATGCCGATGACCTGATTGCCGATCTTGATCAGGCATTAACCAAGGCAACGGCATAACAGTAACAAACCCGCCCTTGCCCTTGGCGTGGGCGGGTTTGTGCTATAGGGTTCGCGCGTGGGGGCAAAACGCGTTTTGCCTGTGGGACCAACATGCTAGATCGTGACGATGATCACCAATTTTGCGCTAAAGCTTTCGTTTGACGGGATAGAGCTGCTGCACCGCGTGCCGCGCGGCTGGCGGCGTGTTGGTACGGCTGATGTCAGCAGTGAAACGCTGGATGATGACCTGAAGCGATTGCGTAAAAAGGCCCTGACCATCGAACCCGATGGGCTGCGTACCAAACTGGTGATCCCGCTGGATCAAATCAAATA
>JBCAZI010000026.1:0-37602 GCA_038533095.1 Pseudomonadota bacterium | reverse complement strand
AGGCACCGCTGATCCGCTACCTGATGAACGGCGTGATCGTCACGGCCTCGATCTTCCTGATCCAGATCGTCGTGGCGCTCCCAGCCGCCTATGCCCTCGCCAAACTGAAGTTCTGGGGGCGGGAGGCGGTATTCGGTCTGGTGCTCTTCTGCCTCTTGATCCCCGTGCATGCCATCGTGCTGCCGCTTTACATCATGTTGGCCAAGATCGGACTGACGAACACCTATGCGGCCTTGGTGGTACCCTGGACGATCTCTGTCTTCGGGATCTTCCTGATGAGGCAGTTCTTTATGACCGTGCCGGATGATCTGATCGACGCGGCGCGGATGGACGGGATGAGTGAGATGGCGATCGTCTGGCGCGTCATGCTACCCACGGCGATCCCAGCCTTGCTCGCCTTCGCGATCTTCAGCGTCGTGGCCCATTGGAACGATTATTTCTGGCCGCGCATCGTCGTCACTGGAAACCGGGATCTGTTCACCCCGCCGCTTGGCCTGCGAGAGTTCAAGGGCGATGGCGATGGCAGCTTCTTTGGGCCGATGATGGCGACAGCCACCGTGATCGTCACCCCGCTCATCGTTGCGTTCCTGCTCGCGCAGCGGCGCTTTATCGAAGGAATTACGCTTACAGGCATGAAATAGGGCGGGTTGCCCCGCCCTACACACCCAGATCCCAACAGGGATGAACCCCGGAACGCCCTATCGCCAAAGAGTCGCGTTCCAAGACAAGGTAAGAGGACCTATTATGAAAACGACCGTATCTGCAATGGTGCTGGCCGTCGTCGCAGGCGCAGCGCTTGCCGAAGACAAAGTCACCATCGAATTCGCATACCCTTATAGCCACCTGTTTGACGTGACCTATGAAGCCATGATGCCGGCCTTCAAGGAAGCCCACCCAAACATCGAGGTGGTGTTCCGCGCGACTTACGAGTCCTATGAGGATGCGACCAACACTGTCCTGCGCGAGGCCGTCTCCGGCGATCTGCCTGATGTGACCATGCAGGGCCTCAACCGTCAGCTGGCCCTCGTTGAAAAGGGCATCGCCCAGTCGCTAGAGCCTTTCATCGCGGCAGAGGCCGACTTTGAGAAGGACGGCTACCATCAGGCGATGCTGTCCTTGTCGACGTTTGAGGGCGAAGTTTACGGTCTGCCATTCTCCATCTCGCTGCCAGTTGGCTATTACAACATGGACATCCTGCGAGAAGGCGGCATCGAAACACTGCCCACCAACTGGGACGAAGTGATCGCCGCCTGCAAGACCATGAAGGCCAACGGCATCGACAACCCGATCTTCTGGGGTTGGAACATCACCGGTAACTGGTTCATGCAGGCGCTGCTGTGGTCGCAGGACAAGGCCATCGTGGAAGGCGGAAACGTCACCCTCGACAGCCCAGAAGCGCTGATCGCGCTGCAGCAGATGCAGGAGATCTTCACCGAGTGTGAGATGCAGAACCTGGAATGGAAAGCAGCGCTGTCGTCTTTTTCTGCGGGTGAGATCGGCATGATGTTCTGGTCCACATCTGCGCTGGGTGCTGTCGAACGCTCCCAGGGTGATTTTGAACTGGTGACTGGCCCGTTCCCTGGCTTGGAAGACGCTCCAATGGGTCTTCCTGCAGGTGGCAACGCTGCGATGCTGACATCGACATCTGATGATCCAGCGGTGCGCGAAGCCGCATGGACTTGGCTGACCTACATCACCTCCGGCGAAGGGGCTGCCGAAGTCGCAAAAACAACCGGTTATATGCCGCCAAACAAAGCAGCGAACGAAATCATCCTCGCCGATTTTTATGAGCAGAACCCGAACAAGCAGACGGCTGTTGATCAGCTGCCCCTGCTGCGCGACTGGCTGGCCTATCCGGGCGACAACGGTCTCGCGATCACCCAGGTCATCTATGACGGGATTGAGCGGATCGTGACTGGCGACGCCACCGATATGGAAGAACTGCAGCAAGAGCTGGTCGAAGAAGTCGCTGACCTGCTGCCGAACGGCTAAGCAACGGTTTCGGACCGCCCCAAGCGGTCCGACCAACTGGAGGGGCTTTGCCCCTCCAGACCTCCCCAAGGTATTTTTGACCAAAAGAAGGGGAAAGGGGTACCCACCATGAAGCTTATTCATATCTCTGACATCCATCTGACCATTCCCGGCGAACGTATGGGCGGGTTGGACCCGCACCGCCGCTTTGCGCAGGCGTTGGCGGATGTTGAAGCAAATCACGCTGATGCGGACCGCATTATTGTCACTGGCGATCTAACCCATTGGGGCGAGGCTGAGGCTTATGCCGCCCTGAAGGAGGTGGTTGATCAGGTGTCATTGCCGATCCGCCTGTTGATTGGCAACCATGATGACCGCGCTGGCTTTTTAGCGGCATTCCCAGACCAGCCGACGGATCCGAACGGATACGTCAATGCTTACGAGGACGTTGAGGAGGTGCGACTGATCTATCTCGACAGTTGCGCACCCAAAACCCATGCAGGCCACTTTGGTGAGGACCGCTGTGATTGGCTGGCAGCAACCTTGGACGGCGCAACGCAGGCGCGGCTCTTTTTACATCACAACCCGATGACCTTAGGCCTGCCCGCAGAGGATCAAATTGCACTGGTGCCGGAGGATCGCGCCCTGTTCCGGTCTGTCATCGAAACTTATCGCGACAAGATCGACTATATTCACTTTGGCCATGTCCACGCGCCGATCCACGGAACCTATTGCGGCATTCCTTTTGCGAGTGTGCCATCGACCGGGAACCAATCGATCCCTGACATGCGCGAGACAGAACTTTTGTCGGGTGGACCATTACCGCCCGCTTATTTTGTCATCGCGATTGATGGCCGTGACACGACGATCCACTCCATCCCATTCACATGGGACGGTCCCGTTCATCAGACCGGCACGGGCTGGGATGACTGGGCAAAGCCGATGGCTGCAGAATGAAGTTTATCCACCTGACCGACACACATGTGATTGGTGAGGGCTTGCTTTACGGGCAGAACCCGGCAGAGCGGTTGCGCGCGGCTGTCACATCTATCAACGCCGAACATGGGGATGCGGACTTTGTCATCTTAACGGGGGATATCACCCATTGGGGTGACCCGGCGGCCTACGCGACGTTTCGGCAGGCGATCGGCGATCTGAGGATGCCGATCCATTTGATGGTGGGTAACCATGATGACACGCCTGCATTGGCAGAAGCCTTTCCGGCGGTCGCGCGTGATGGGAACGGGTTTGTGCAAACCCAACTGTCGTCAGACTTTGGGCGTTTTCTGCCGCTCGACACAAAACAGCCGGGCACACATGCGGGCGCATATTGCGCCAAGAGGCGCGACTGGTTGCAGGCTGAGTTGGAGCAGAGTGACGACCCTGTTTTTCTATTGATGCACCATCCGCCGTTTCCGTTTGGGATCAAGGCGATGGACGCTATCAGGATGCAAGACGCCGCCCCATTCTTCCCGGTTCTTGAACCGCATCTCCACCGGATCCGGCACTTGTTTTTTGGGCACCTGCATCGCGCGGTTTCGGGCAATTGGCGCGGGATTAGTTATTCCTGCATGCGGGGACTAAACCATCAGGTCGCCTTGGACCTCACCGCGCCAGCAGATCGCATCGCAGGGACCTTTGAGCCACCAGCCTACGGCGTCGTCCTGATCGACGCTGACACGGTGGTCGTGCACGTGCATGACTTTACGGATTCGTCAGGTCGCTTCCCGCTCTGAAGCTTGGTCAGGGTCACCGCCTCCACGGGCTGCAAGCCCCTGCACGCGGCACCACCTAAACGTGCGTGACGGCGGGCAGCACACCAAAATATCCATGTTTTCCAGTATCCTGGCCCGACTGTCACATAACAGATTCATAGTCTCCCTACCTTTCGTGTCGCAATACACATCCTCAGGGGGACCTTATGAAAACGCGTTTGCTCGCCGGAACAGCATTGACTGTTATCGGCACCTCGGCCTATGCCGCTTGCCCAGCTGTCACCGTCGCCGACCCGATGGGCGTCGCCGCCGGCGCCTTCCCGCAGCAGTATGAACTAGCTGAGTTTGAAGCCGCCGCTGGCTGCACCATGGAATTCTCGACCAACCCAGAGATCGACGCGCTGAACGCGGAGATCCAGGGCAACCCGGACCTGCCACCCTTGGCAGACCGCCTGCCGTCAGAGCCGCTGGTTGTCGCACCCTACGACATGATCGGCACCTATGGCGGCACGTTCGACGCCCTGTCCAACAACACCGAAGCTGGCACATCAGACTTCCTGTCTGTCCGCCACGTGAACTTTGTCCGCTATTCGGATGACCTGCAGACCATCGTGCCGAACGTCGCGAAGTCCTGGGAGTGGAATGACGATTTTACCGAACTGACAATGTCGCTGCGCGCGGGCCACAAGTGGTCTGACGGTGCGCCGTTCACGTCTGAGGACGTGCGGTTCTGGTTGGAAAACCTGAGCCTCAATACAAACATCCGCGAAAAAGCGGCCGATTACGTGCTGGCCGGTGGTGAGCCTATCGGGATCGAGATCATCGATGACACGACGTTCAAGTTTGTTTTGCAGGCCCCGAAACCCGGTCTGTTGATTCATTTCGCGACGTCCTACGCCCAGCCGTTCCAGCCTGCGCACTTCCTGGGTCAATTCCATCCGGATCTGAACGAGAATGCCGATGCGCTGGCGGCTGAGCATGGCTTTGAAAGCGGTTATGAGGCGATCAACTTCTACTTTGGCGCCTCTGACTGGACCGACACACCGTCGCCGATGCTGCGCGACCCGGCCAAAGCGGCGGAGCTGCCCTATGCGACACAGCCGACGCTGGAGTCCCACATCTATGTGGCAGACACCACCGAAGGCCGCAAGCTGGTGGCCAACCCCTATTTCCACCAGGTCGACACCACTGGCCAGCAGTTGCCTTACATCAGCCGTCAGGATGAGCTCTACAAAAACGACAACGAGGTCCGGATCCTTGCGCTGATCAACGGTGAGGTCGACTATAAGGCGCAGTCGGTTCAGTTGCCGTCGGTTCCACTCTTGCTGGAAAACCAGGAAAGCGGAGGTTACACCGTTCAGCTGAAGCCAACCATCGCGATGCCTGCCTTCTCTTTCAACGTCACGTCTGACGATGAGGCAAAGCGCGAGGTGTTCAACAACATCGACTTCCGCAAGGCGATGTCGGCGGCGATCAACCGCAATGAGCTGAACGAAGTGGCTTTCTTCGGTCAGGGTGTGCCAATGGCCTACGTTGGCTTCTCACCCGTGCCTGAGGTTGCGGCAGAGGCTGCAACGCAGGGCATCGCCTTTGACCCCGAAGGTGCCGCTGCCATGCTCGACGGGATCGGTATGGTCGACGCGGACGGCGACGGCTTCCGTGACTTGCCAAATGGTGACCCAATTGTGCTGAACATGCAGTTCGCCACACAGGGTGTTGCAGGTGAAGTTGTTGAACTGGTTGCGCAAAACTGGGCCGACGCTGGCATCCAGACCACTGTGAAAGAGGTCACACCGGATGAGTATCGCGCAGCCCAGTCCGCCAACGAGCTCGACGTGATGATGTGGCAGCGTGGTCAGCCTGTGGCTGTGGCGCTCGGATCGAACGAAGAGTTTGTGCCGCCGTACTCCTCCTACTTCGGCCACCGCACCGGTATGCGGTGGGCAGAGTGGATCGACTCCGACGGTTCCGCCGGGATCGAGCCGCCACAGTACGCCAAGGACATGATTGCGGACATCGCAGCCCTGCAGGAATCCGTTCCTGGCTCTGACGATGCAAACGCACTGGTTGGTAAGCTCGCCCAGAACTTTGCTGACAACATGCTCTTCATCGGCACGGTCAACGCGCCAGCACCGATTGTAGTCCGCAACGGACTGAAGAACGTGCCAGAGTTCCAGACGTGGTCCTACGAATACTACCGGACGTATCCCTACCGGGCGACCCAGTGGTTCCTCGCGGAAGACAACTAGGCTGAAGGTCTAAGCAAACCTGCGGGAGCCGGGCATTTTGGGATGCCCGGCTCTTGCCATACCGAGTTTCAGGCGGTGACCCTGAAGCCAAAGGACGGGGACCATGGCCAACTTTCTGCGCTTTGTCGGTATTCGCGCGATCCTAGCGATCGTGACGTTGCTGATCGTCTCCTTCCTCGTCTTTTCCCTGATGGAGATGGTGCCGGGCGACTGCGCCGAACGGTACCTCGCCTATAAAAACACCCAAGGGCAGAACCTGACGCTTGAGGATATCGACGCGGAACGCGCCCGGCTCGGGCTTGACCAACCGTTTCTCTACCGGTGGGTATCCTGGGTATCCGGTGCCTTTGTTGGGGATTTCGGCGAAAGCTGCATTCTGCGGGTGGGGATCAGCCAATTGTTGGGCTCAAAGTTTTTGATTTCAGCAGGCATTTGTTTTGCAGCCCTGTTCCTCGCCTACCTGATCGCCGTGCCCGTCGGCATCTACGCGGCTGCGTCACGCAATCCGGTTGTGAACAATATCCTGCGGTTCGTGTCCTACCTCGGCCTTGCCCTGCCAAACTTCCTGCTGGCGCTGATCATCATGCTGATCGCGACGATTTACTTTGGCGACTCTCTGTCAGGGCTGTTCAGCAAGGAATTCCGCGATGCGCCATGGTCGATGGCCAAATTCTGGGACTTCATGAGCCGGGCTTGGTTGCCTATCTTCATTCTCGGCTGGTCCGCGACTGCCTTTGCCCTGCAAACGGTGCGCGCGCTGATGCTGGATGAACAATCAAAGCTTTATGTGACGGCGGCACGGGCACGCGGCCTCTACGGACGTCAACTGCTTTGGCGCTATCCGGCACGACACGCTTTGGGGCCGATCGTCAACTCGCTCGGCTTCGACCTCAACCGCATCTTCAACGAATTGCCTATTGTCGCGATCATTCTGACGCTGACCGAGGCCGGGGCGCTGCTGCTGGAGGCACTCGCAAGATCCAATGACCAACAGCTTGCGGGCGCGATCATCTTCCTGCTGACAGCGACCATCGTGGGCCTCAACTTCGTCACCGACGTGGCCCTCGCGGCTCTCGACCCCCGCATGCGCAATTCCGTGATGGGAGGCCGGGCATGAGCGAGATTTCACAAAGCCAAAAAGAAGCCTATTTCACCGCCTCTCAGGGCCAGCTGATCTGGGCGCGCTTCCGCAAGCAAAAGGCCGCGATGGTCTCTGCCGTGATCCTGATGGTGATGATCGTCTGTGGGCTGTTTGCGGACTTCATCGGCCCCTACAACCCGACCATTGCCGGGGCGAACAAGGAATACACCAACGGCGCGCCGCAATGGCCGCGTTTCTGTGATGAGGCGGGGTGTTCCGCACGGCCGTTCATCTACGGCCTAAAACGCGAGAGGTCGATTGAGACCAACTTTCGCTGGGTGACAACGGTCGATACCGAAGACCGGCGCCATGTGCAGTGGTTCGTCAAAGGCGATGAATATAAATGGCTGGGCGTTACCTTCGACCGCCACCTTTTTGGGGTCGACGAAGGCACGATCCACCTGTTTGGCACCGATGATACCGGGAAGGACATCTTCAGCCGAACGTTCCATGCGATCAAAACCTCCCTTGCCGTGGGAACATTGGGGGTGCTGATCTCCTTTGTTTTGGCGCTCGCGATTGGGGGGATCGCAGGATACTACGGCGGGGTGATCGATGGCGTTTTGCAAATGATCACCGACGCGATCCGTACCGTGCCCGCCATCCCATTGTTCATGGCGCTGGCGGCTTTTGTGCCGGATACGTGGAGCGCGGAGACCCGGTTTTTCTTTATTTCCATCATCCTCGGCCTCATCGGCTGGCCCACCTTGGCGCGACGTGTGCGAACCCACCTCTTGGTGGAACGGAACCAAGACTACGTTCTCGCCGCGCAGCTTTCCGGCGCAGGCTCCGGCCATATCATCCGGCGCCACCTGCTCCCGTCCTTCACCAGCTACATCATCGTCGATCTGGTGATCTCCTTCCCCTACATGGTCCTATCAGAAACCGCGCTGTCCTTCATCGGGCTGGGATTGAAAGACCCGGTCACCTCGCTCGGTGTGCTCTTGCAAAATACCACCCAAGCGGACGTCCTTTTGAACTACCAATGGTACTTCATCCCGGTGCTTTTCTTCGTCACGCTTGTCATGGCTTTCGTCTTTGTGGGCGACGGGCTGCGCGACGCTGCGGATCCCTATAACGAGGCGAAGAAATGAGCCTGCTGACCGTTGATAACCTGACCATCCGGTTCAAGACTGACGAGGGTCTGATCACCGCCGTTGAAAACGTATCCTTTGACGTTGAACAGGGCGAGGTTTTGGGGCTTGTCGGCGAAAGCGGGTCGGGCAAGTCGGTGACCGCCAAGGCGCTGATGCAGCTGAACGGGCGCAACACGGTCTACGACCCGGCATCGAAAATCACGCTGCATGGCACCCCGGACATCGACGTGCTGGGTTTGAAACGGGAACAGGACATGCTGCCGATCCGCGGCGGTCAGATCTCTATGATCTTCCAGGAACCAATGGCCAGCTTCGCCCCCGCGATCACCGTGGGCAAACAGATGGTAGAGCAGCTGCAGATCCATACGTCGATGTCGAAGGCCCAAGCGAAAGAACTGTCGATTGAGATGCTGGACCGCGTGGGGATCACCGAACCGGCCCGCCGCTTTGACCAGTATGTGTTCGAATATTCCGGCGGGATGCGTCAGCGGGCGATGATCGCGATGGCGCTCACGACCAAACCGCGCCTCTTGATCGCGGATGAGCCGACAACGGCATTGGATGTGACGATCCAGCGCCAAGTGATTGACCTGATGAAAGAACTGATCGCGGACTTTGGCATGTCGATCCTGTTCATCACACACGACCTCGGCGTGATTGCCCAGACAGCGGACCGGGTTGCAGTAATGTATCTCGGCAGGATCATGGAAAAGGGCCCGGTGCGGGACGTGCTCCGCACGCCCGCACACGCCTACACACGCGGCCTGCTTAACGCGCTGCCGAACCTCGACGACCTAGACGCACCACTGACGCCGATCCCCGGTGACATCCCGTCACCACTTGAACGCCCCAGCGGCTGCGTCTTCCACACACGCAACCCGGAACTGCAACCCGGTTCGCGATATGAGCGTGAGGTTCCACCGATGACAGAGGTCCGCCCCGGCCACTTCGCAGCTCTCTTCCCGGAGGATGTGGCATGACGCCTTTGGTCAAGATCGACAACCTCACCGTCGCTTATCCACTCGGGCGCCGCCTCTTTGGCGCGCCACCGATGCTGAAGGCGGTCAAGAACGTCTCGCTGAACATCCCAAAGGGCAGCTTTGTCGGGCTGGTCGGCGAAAGCGGGTCGGGGAAGACAACGCTGGGGCGTGCGATTTTGAAGGCAGCCCCAATCAGCGATGGCACAGTGACCTACGACAACGGCAGCCGGCGCTTTGACATCGCGACCATGTCAAAGACGGAAGAGCGTGATTTCCGCTCTCAAGCCCAACTGATCTTCCAAGACCCCTACGCGGCCCTGTCACCGCGCATGACAGTGCGGGACATCATCGCAGAACCGCTTGAGGTCTTGGGCCTGACAAAGACGCGCGAGGAAACCGACACCCGCGTGCGCGACATCGCGGCGAAATGCCGGATCAACCTCGAACACCTGCGCCGCTATCCACATGCCTTTTCTGGTGGTCAACGCCAGCGGATCTCAATCGCCCGCACGCTGGCGTCAGGCCCGAAGTTTGTGGTGGCGGACGAATGCGTCGCGGCGTTGGACGTGTCCATTCAGGCCGACATCCTGAACTTGCTGAAACAGCTGCAGCGCGACCTGGACCTGACTTATCTCTTCATTTCTCACGACCTCTCGGTCGTCGCCCATGTCTGCGATTACGTGGCCGTCATGTACCTGGGCGAGATTGTCGAAGAAGGCCCAACTCGCGCAATCTTCGCGGCCCCCAAGCACGACTACACAAAGTCGCTGCTGGCCGCGATCCCCTCGCTCGACCCGGACCAACGGTCGCGGGTGGTGCCCTTTGAACGCGGAACGGTAACGGTGGACTAAATGCCCGACTATGACCTCGATAACGCCTATGAAATCGACGGGCCGGATAGCGCCAAGACGCTTTACGGCAAGTGGGCAGAGACTTACGACAGCAGCTTTGCCGATGGCTGGGGGTTTATCGCGCCCCGGCTGATCGCGGAGCTTTACTTGGCCGAAGGCGGCGATGACACCCCGATCCTCGACATCGGCGCAGGGACCGGGCAAGTGGCAGAGCATTTAGATGGAGCTTTGACAGATGCATTCGATATCACGCCTGAAATGTTGGAAATCGCGCGGAGCAAGGGTCTTTACCGCAACCTGATCGAGGGCGATCTTTTGCAGCCCTTGGACCTCGCCGACGACAGCTATGGCGGCGTGATCTCCTGCGGGACCTTTACGCATGGCCATGTCGGCCCGGCTTGCCTGCCGGAACTGATCCGCGCGACGCGGCCCGGTGGTCTGTTCGTGTGTGGCACCATCCCTGCGGTGCTGGATGGCATGGGGTTCGGGTCCGCGCTCGCCCGACTGCAAGCCGCCGGTCAGATCACACCGCTGCGCTTCGCCGACATCGCGATCTACGACAATCCGGATCACCCCCACGCACAAGACCGTGGCCTGGTGATGATCTTCCGCAAATGCTGACACAAGCCAAGGCCGAGGATGAAGCGGCGCTCGCGCGGCTTATTGAGGCGGCATTCGTCGCGTATGTTCAGGCGCTTGGCCGGGATTGGCCTGGGCCCTACCCGTGGCTGGCGGAGGCGATTGCACAGGGCCGTGTGCTCTGGATCGACGGGACCAAGGGTTGCGCGGTGATCGACCGAGATGGCGATGCGCTCAAGATCGACCAGATCGCCATATACCCCACGCATCAGGGGCGCGGCACGGGACGCCGCGCGATGGAGGCGCTTGAGGAGCTGGCGATCCGGGCAGGTTTTGCGCAAATCACGCTCTACACGGCGCAGATGCATACCCACCTTGTCGCCTTCTATTCATCGCTCGGCTACCAGGTCACCGACCTACGCCCGCCAGCGTCTGGCAAAGACGACATCCCCCGCATCCACATGACCAAACTTTTAACTTGAGGCCCCTATGCAAGATCCTGCCTTCACCGCCCCCGGCCGCTTTTGGCGCGGCAACCTGCACACCCATTCCAACCGGTCTGACGGCGTTCTGACGCCGGAGGAAGTCTGCCGGCGCTACCGCGAAGAAGGCTACGATTTTATCGCGCTGACCGACCACTTTATCGGCCTCTATGACTACCCGATCGTTGATACGGTCCCATTCCGGACCGACGACTTCACCACGATACTTGGTGCAGAAGTCCACTCGGGTGCGATGGAAAATGGGGAGCTGTGGCACATTCTGGCCGTCGGTCTGCCCGCCGACTTCGCGCCCTCAAACTCGCCTCACTTCGCGCCAGTTGAGGGTATGGAAACAGGTCCCGAACTGGCGCAGCGCTGCCGGGACGCTGGGGCATTCGTTGCAGTCGCTCATCCCGGATGGGGCGGGCTGACATTAGAGGACGCACGCAGCATCGAGGCGGCCCATGCGGTTGAAATCTATAACCACGGCTGCCAGGTCGGCGCCGACCGGGCCGAAGGGTTCTGGCATCTTGATCGCTTGCTGGAAGACGGCCGCAAACTGACGATTTGTGCCACTGATGATGCTCATTTTTCGGAGCCGGATCATTTTGGCGGTTGGACGATGGTCAAGGCGGAGGAGAATACGCCAGAGGCCCTGCTCGCGGCACTGAAAGCGGGTCAGATGTATGCCTCCACCGGACCGATGATCCATGATGTGGACTGGGGGGCAAAGCATGTGTCGGTCCGGTGTTCGCCTGCCGCATCGGTCATCGTGCAAGGCCAAGGATCCGCGACCGCGGCAGTGCATGGAAGCGCGATGGGATCGGTGGAGGTCCCTTATGGGCGTGTCGCGGGCAGTGATTGGATGCGGTTGACGGTGATTGACGGGGGAGGGAAGCGGGCCTGGACCAATCCTGTTTGGCGCTAGCCGAGGGGCTGGGGCGTGCTGTTACGCACGCCCCAACTAAATTATCCGTGCGGTTGGTCAGCAAAACCACTGAGGCGGCTGCCCATCGCGACAACACATCGGCTCCCGTTGGAATAGGAAATAACCAGGGTCCAATCTCCCTGGCGGTCTTCCCAGATCTCCATGATCTGATCCGGATTGCGCAATCCTTGCCAGGCCAACGTCGTGCCAAATTGGTGTTCGAGCGATTGGCGCATGTCATCAGACAGGCCGCAAAACACCTCTGCAATCGGTCCGGGGTTTGCCTGCGCGGGAGAGGCCGATGCCGCCAGAAGAAGGGCGGCGAGAGTGATCTTGGTACGGTATCTGCGTGTCACGAGACCGGCTCCCGTCGATTTGGCGGCTCAGCCAGCTTGGCGGAGCGGTTGTTCACCCAGCGAGGGGCGTCAAGATGAAGGGTTTCGGCGAAAGAGGGTGTCCAAAAGGCTGGATATGTCATTGTCAGGTCTCCAAAACAAAAAAGCCGCCTCGGGGTGAGAGGCGGCGGGCTGCAGTGAGGTGAAGTGAAGATTTAGATCATATCACCTGTCGAAGCTGCGCAACCGCACGCCGAGCCGCCCAAAGATGGGCGCCCGCATATTCAAAAAATGTGTTGCGAGTGGTCATGATACGTCTCCGATAGTTTCGGGATAGCGGCCCCGATACGCACCTGTCAACGTTCGGTTGGTGCTCTGGCACATAGACCTGCCATAGCAACAAATGTTCCCTCGCAGCGGCCTATGCGCGAGAGCAATAGTCAAGTGCCTTGTAGACCAATCGTGACAGCGGCGAGGCGAGGTAACGGTTGTAAGAATTTAGTCCGGTGTCAGTGGACGAGTGAGCCAAAATATTGCGCTCTACTTGCTAAAAGTGCGGATGTTTGGGTTGCCGTTACAGACCTGACACATTGGCCGTGTAGCGCTTTCCAAAACAGTTTGGGGGAGCAGATGGCACATTACCCAACGATTTTCATTTCAGACGTTCACCTCGGCACCCGCGGCTGCAGTGCAGAGCTGCTGACCCAGTTCTTGCGGGAAAACAGCTGCGACACACTTTATCTAGTAGGTGATATCTTCGACGGGTGGCAAATTAAGCGGAGCTGGCACTGGCCAAGCAGCCATAACGAAGTGGTGCATCAGATCCTTAAGAAGGCACGCAAAGGGACACGCGTTGTCTTTGTACCTGGCAACCATGATGAGGTGATGCGGAGTTTCCCGGGCATTCATTTCGGCGGGATCGAAGTGAAAGACCAAGACACCTTCACATCGCGCAACGGCAAGAAATATCTGGTCACGCATGGGGACCAGTTCGACACGGTCATCGCCCATGCAAAGTGGCTCGCATACCTTGGCGACCGCGCCTACGGGGCATTGATCTGGCTGAATCCTAAAATCAACAGGCTCCTGCGGCTTTGGAAACAGGAGTACTGGTCGCTGTCAAAATGGAGCAAGCAGCAAGTCAAACAGGCCGTCAGCTATATTGGCAAGTTTGAACAGCTCTTGGCGGATGACGCTCGTGGTCGCGGTTTTGACGGTGTGATTTGTGGCCATATCCACCATGCCGCAATCCGAGACCTAGACGGGATCGTATACGTCAACACAGGTGACTGGGTCGAAAGTTGCACCGCGATCGTCGAAGACCCAAACGGCATCCTCCGCCTGATTGATTGGGAAGCGCGGAACACCGCGATGTGGCAACACACGATTGAACCTAAAGCCCGCAAATGGAAAGCACGCGTGCTTTCCAGACCCTTAGCCAGAACAGAAAAGGAACAAGCATGAGTGTTGCGAGCACCGATACCATCGGCAATGCCGTTTACGAAAACCGGCCTTGGTCATTCGACACTCTGTCTGATCGCATCTTTGCCCGCCTGTTTCGGGGATTGGTCTATCCGCAGATTTGGGAAGACCCGGTGTGCGACATGGCCGCGTTGGAGCTCACCGAGGAGGATGACATCATTTGCATCGCATCGGGCGGGTGCAACGCGATGTCTTACCTCACCAAATCGCCAGCATCGCTCACCACGGTCGATCTGTCCCCGTGGCACGTTCATCTGAATCGCTTGAAGCTGGCTGCGGCGGCGCGTTTGCCGGATCATGCGGCATACTACTCTGTATTTGGTGATGCCAATGATGTTGGCAATACAGCGCTTCTCGACACCTATGTCCTGCCGCAGATGCCCACCTCAGAACAGCAGTTCTGGAATGGTCGCCAAGGTGTGCACAGGCGGGCGACACTCTTTTCGCGCGGGTTCTACCGTTACGGTGTGCTGGGCACGTTTATCGGAGCTGTACATGTGATTGGGCGGCTTGCGCGCGTCGACTTTCGGGCTTTGCTGGAGGCGAAAACCCTTGAAGAGCAAGAGGTCTTTTTTGATCGAGAGATAGCGCCTCTTTTTGAATCACGGCTTGTGAAGTTTCTGGCCCGCCGCCGTGCATCTCTCTTTGGCCTGGGTATTCCCCCGGCGCAGTATGATAAGCTCGCCAGTGACGCCGACGGTGACATTGTTCCCGTCCTAATGGCGCGGGCGCGCAAACTGTTTTGCGGGTTTCCAATCCAGGACAACTATTTCGCCTGGCAAGCGGCGAACCGGGGGTACAAGTCAGACGGCACCGGACCAGTCCCGCCATACCTGTTGGCTAAAAACTTCGATGCGCTGCGCTCTGCAGAGGGCCGCGCAACGGTGTTCAACCGGTCAATCACAGACGTCCTGGCCCAATCCCCAAACGGATCAAAGTCCGTCTTTATCTTGCTGGATGCACAAGACTGGATGTCTGACGCCCAACTCAACGCGCTCTGGTCGGAAATAACCCGCACCGCGCGCCCTGGCGCGCGCGTTCTGTTCCGTACCGGCGGGCGCGAGGACATTCTACCGGGCAGGGTTGCGCGCAACATCCTGGACGAATGGGATTATGATGCCGATGCCTCAAACACTGCGCTCGCAACGGACCGTTCGGCAATCTACGGCGGCGTACATTTGTACCGAAAGGCCGGTTGAATGACCCATGTCACCGACCACGGCCAATTGATGGATCAAACATATCGCTACCAACGGCTGATCTACGACGTCACGCGCCGCTATTACCTACTGGGGCGGGAGCATCTGATAAACAACATCGGCGCAGCCCCCGGTGATCGGATCCTTGAAGTAGCCTGCGGCACTGGCCGCAACTTGCAAATGATCCGGCGGCGATACCCAGAGGCAAACCTCTATGGGTTTGATATTTCACAGGAAATGCTGACAACGGCGCGCAGTAAGCTGGGTCATGACGTTACGCTTGCCAAGGGAGATGCCTGCGCATTTGACCCGGTGGACCTTTTTGGTGTGGAAAAGTTCGACCATATCATTCTGTCTTACAGCCTTTCCATGATCCCGGACTGGGAAGCCGCGATGCACGCGGCTTGGAGCAAACTTGCAGACGGTGGGACGCTTCATATCGTTGATTTTGGTCAGAGCGGGAGACTGCCCGTATGGTTCCGACGTGGTCTGATGAAATGGCTCAAGCGGTTTCATGTCGCGCCGCGCGCAGGGCTGCTATCGGTTCTACACGATCTCAGCCTCGGTACCGTAATCGCGGCTGATGAGAAATGGCGGGGATATGCCATCTACGGTCAGATACGGCGCCTCGAATTGAGCGAAACGTTGAACGCGACCGCCGACAACGGACCATCGCGTTAAACTTACTGCAAATCCTACGATGGCACTCCTCTGCGGTGTCACCTGATAAGCAACCTAGTCAGCCACGAGAGGACGCCGTGCAATCAACGCAATATGCTCATTCAAACTCACCCATGGCGCGGGACCAAAAGGCGCGAGCACGTCGCGGGCTTCCTCTTCGAAAGCTGTCATCTGCGCCCCCAACAGTGCTTCGGTCGTGGCTGACCGCGAATACGTGTGCCGGATCAAGCGTTCAAAAGTCCAGCTGTGCCGCTGAAAGACCGAGATCCGCCGCAGGTCCGAAAAACCGGATGAATCCAGCGCCTGCTCATGGCGGATCCATGCTTCGGACGCCCGGTGCTGGTTGTAGTCGTCCATTACCGCATAACGCCTGCCGACAGCTTCAAACGCATGCCACCAGGCGTTCATGGGGATCTTGGCCACGCTGTCATTGATCAGGGCAATTGCGCCGTCTTGGGCCAAGAGCGGTTCAAGGTCTTTCAGCGTCTGCGCGCGGTCCATCCAGTGGAAGGCGCGGCCCATTGTGACCAATTGCACTGGCGCTTCGACGCAGCTCAGGTCTTCGGAGCTGCCGATCTCAAAGCGTGCATTTGGCGCGGCCTCAGCGCGGGCAGCCGCGATCATATTTGGGCTTGGATCAAGCCCCAAAACCGTGGCCGTGTGAGGTGCGAGAGCGTTTGCAAGAAAGCCCGGTCCGCACCCGAGGTCGAGCACCGCTTTGCCTGCGATGCGGGTCTCCTCAGCCAGCCAGTTGATCAAACCGGGCGCATACCGCGACCGCGCGGCAACATAGTGATCAACAGCCTGATCAAAGCGGTCGGGTTTGTATGGCACTTGCTGGGTCATTTCGATCGCGCCTCACTATCAAGCCTGTCGGCGGTGCGCTTAGGGGGCAGCTGCGCCACAGGACCTATCCAAAAACGCAAGCTGACCGGAAACGAAACTTGCGACCACATGTGGCCGGCCAAGATCGTCCTGGCGCACGACAACCACATCTGCGCGCAATCCGGGGGCCAGGGCACCCCGATCCTGCAGACCAACCGCCTTCGCAGGACCTGAAGAAACAAGGCCCCAGGCCGATGCAAGGTCGCAGACCCCTTCCCGGGCAAGTTTGAACGGCGCGTGCAAAAGCGCCGGATAATAGTAATCCGAGACCAGCGCATCGCAGAGGTTCGCTTCAATGAGCTCCCGGGCAGAGACATTCCCCGATGTGCTCAGCCCGCGCAACGCATTGGGTGCGCCCATCATGATGGGGTTCCCCAGATCGCGCGCCGTTTGGGCCGCCGCGCGTGTCAGCGGGAACTCCGCGATTGTCGCGCCGACCGCATGGTAGCGTTCCCGCGTCTCTGAGTCCGGGTCATCGTGGGAGCCGAAGGGGACGCCAAGGCGGCGCATCGCATCTGACAGGCGCTTGACTGCGTCCAGAACCCCCATACCGTCCTCAACCGTTTTCGCCATCAAAGACCAGAAGTCATCCGGTGTCAGGCCGATGGTGGCGGCCCAACGGGCGACATGCTCGGGCTTGTCCCGCAGTTGTTCGAATTGCGGGATGTGATTGTTGAAGACAACGTACTGCACCGTGCCATCTTCTAGCCAGGCGAGCAATTGGTCTGCGCCATCGAGATAGAAGGTTTCATAGCGCAGCTGAATCCGGATATCAGCCGCCGGTCCCGGGTGTAGGTCACGCAAGCCGTCGATCACTTTGCGAGCGGCAGCCGAACCGCGCATCTCACCCTCCCAAGAATAGGACTGCGCGAGGTAAGCGGTTGTGATCCCGTTAGCGATCAGCTCACGGTCCACGTTCCGCAGGGCGACCCATTCGGGAAAGTCCGCTTCGACGCGCGGCAGCAAATGGTGCTCATGCCCATCCCCGTGCGCGTCGACAATACCGGACAGGATCAAGCAGTCGGAGACATCCATTACCTGTGGTGCGCCCGGGGCCATTTCGGTGATGATGCCTGCGTCCATGTGCAGATCCGCGTCCTTAAACGTACCATCAGGACCCAGAACCCGGCCGCCTTTTAGTGTCACTCCAGTGGTGGACTGGATATGTCTCTCAATCAGCGTATCCATGGATTCCTAAGCAATCTTCTTGATTTGTAGCACATCGCTGGCAGGTCTACGCCTTACCGCAGATTGCTTATGCAACAATTCTGCAACAGCACCGTGACAGAGCTTGTCTCAATCGGCCAAGGTTCTCGAGTTGAGTGACCGCACATCTGTTTCAGCTGTTGTTTTGTGTCGCGGTTCACGGCATCTCACACGACCGACATCAGGTAAGCGCCGCAGGTGACTCCTGGGAAAGTCCGCGCCTCGGCGCAGGAAGTGCATGATTAGAGGAAGCGATGGGTCCCCCTGCACATGCGAAGGTCAGCAAACCGCGCTTTGCAGGTATCTATGCAAGGTGCAGCAATTGTAAGTATGGGCTCTCTGCGGCCATCGGAGGCAATGCATCATCCGCCGTGGCATGCGGTTGCACCGCTTTCGAGGTCGGCCCTGACCAGCCGTTCACTGAAAGGCCCAGATGCTGTAGTAGCCGCCCGCAAACCGGACATTCAAACCGATGGTACTCGTGTGGCACGACACTGATCGCGAGCAGAAACATCGACCTACCATCTGAGCTGTCCGCGAAGCTTTCCTCAATGGATCAGTACCTTGAGTGTCGTGATGAAGATGCCCAATCCGACCGTGGCTGCCGCACTTGCAACTACTCCTGACAATCTTCCGCTTACACGCCAGCCGATCCGTCCGCCGAACCAGCCAAGCAGCCCAAAGGCAAGAAGCTGCGCGACAACCAGCGCGGTGTCGCCGCCATAGAGACCAAATGCCGCGAAGAGAAAGGCCAACGTCGGACCGTTGCTTGCCAGCAATACCGTTCGGTTGTGGCTCCAAACCTCATTGATGTCTGACCATGTGGCTGCGTTGCCTGATGTGAGCATACGCTCACAGATTTCAGCATAGGCTTTAGCCAAAGCAACCACAAAAACTGTACCAAATAGCAAAGCCGCATTGCGGCCAGGGTCTTCGATTGGAGGGCGCATTGCGGCGAGCACCGCCATGACGGTGATTGAGCCGTAGACGACGCCGAACGCCGCCTCGTCAATCTGCCGGGATCGAACTGTCATCTGACCATTTGGCGTCGTAGTGGGAGCCGTCGCAGAACGGTTTGTTCTTAGACAGCCCGCAGCGGCAGAGAGAATACTTTGCGCGACTGGCCCCTGCTCCATTAAAGTCAGCGTCAATCGACACATTGCTTATGTGATAAGGTCCATCCTTTTCCACTTCGATAGCGACGCCTCCAGTCGTCATATGCTGTGCGGGTTGATCACCAACCGATACCCGCAAAGCACCGGATGGGCATGCGGCGATCACGTCAAGAATACCCTCAAGCGTGCCATTCTCCGGCTGAATCCAAGGCTTTTTATTGGGGTTGAACACTGAGACTGCACGCGCCTGGCACTGGGCGGCATGGGTGCAGAGGACCGGGGTGTAACTGACTGTAACAGGTACGCCATCAACTGCGCCGGAGTAGTCTACTGGGGAATTGCGCAGGCGACTGTGGTCGGGTGCACTGGAAAAGCCGACCTTTGCGTGCGCGCCATCGCAAAACGGTTTGTTGGAAGAGGCGCCGCACCTGCAAAGCGCAACTTTGGGTTTGTCTGACAGGTCTGCTTCGACAGACCCGGACAGGTTGGGCGGTGTCTCAACGATCAGTGGGCCATCTTCGGCCGGTGAGATTTTGGGAATCTGTGTCATAGCTAGCTCCTGCTTGAGTTGGCTCTTTCCTGGTTTTCGCGCGTCAATTCTGATGCTTGATGCCTTTTCGAAAGAGGGTCGAAAGAACTTCATCCAATGCGGCTAGGTCATCCGCTTGAACGAGGCCTTCGGTTTCCGGATGCCAGGCCTCAGACCACTTTCCGATTCCGAGCGTGCCGCGCAGGTCTGCCCCAAAGTGCGGCGCAAGCATCTTCTGGCTTTCCAGGACATTCGCACCTGCGCGACGTCCCGGAGTTGCCGCGAGCATAACCACCGGCTTACCTTGCCAAAGCTTCATCTCAATCCGGCTCATCCAGTCAAAGATGTTTTTCCACGCCGAAGTAACAAACCCATTGTGTTCAGCAAAGGAGACGAGGATTGCGTCCGCCTCGCCAATTTTCTTGAAGAATGTCTGTGCCGGCTCCGGGATGCCACCGTCACGTTCGCGATCGATAGAGTAGATTGGCATCTCAAAATCGTTGAGGTCCAACACCTCGAATTCGGCATTTTCCCGAGTCCCTTCCTGCAGGTGAGAGATGGCAAAGTCTATCAGCGCTCGATTGATAGAGTTTCGGCTGTTCGAAGCAGTAAAGGCCAGAATTTTCATAGTACGTTTTCTTCCACTCTGATCGGTAAGCTAAAGGAATGAAGGTTTATCAAACGCTTGGAACGCGTATGGGTCTTCTGCAGAAGCGAACCCTTTGACACGGGTCTCAAAGAGTGCCCGGTCATGGCCTTTCTGCAGACCTTGCGGGGCGGGGTCTTGATCCCGGCTGTAGGTGAGGTTTGAGAGATCGTCCTTTTGCGCAAAGAGCACCGGTAGAAAGTTCTCGAACGTCCCAACTTCGATCACGTTGTGTCGCTGCCAGGCCGCGAAGAACTCCGGTCCGAACTCAAAGGACAGGCGCTTGTTCAGGAACCGAGCGATTGGGTTGTCTGCACTTGTGCCGATCACGATCTCATAGTGGTAGTGCGCGCCGAGATGCACATCGCCATCATAGGCGTCATGAAAGTGGATGCGCAGCATCATGACGGGCCCAAAGACGGGAAGTGTCTTGCCCATGGCCCAGCCGTCGGCGCCGACATAGTGCACCTGAAGCGCGGCATCGACGGGGTATTTCCAGCCATGTTTGTCGTATTGCATCGCTTCACGAATGTGGATTTTGGTGCCGCGTTGAGGCGTGTCGTCAGGCGCTGTTTTGCCCTGTAACGTCGCGCTGAGATGATCCTGCGGATGCCACAAAAGATAGCCGGGTACGTGGCGGCCTTCGTAGCCGGGCGTGTCGGCAAGAAGGACAGAAAGACGCGTGAAATTCAGGAACCACCAATGGATCATCTCGGCTCGAACCCCGCGCAGCAAGGCGTGGTTCAGGACGACACTGAACTGACCGTTGAAGCGTTTCTGGATATCGAAATACGCACTCTCATTTGGTTTCAGTGCCCAGCCAAAGTCGCGGGGCTTGGGCATTATCAACTGCGTCATGTCCTGCGCTTACCAAACCACATGCGACGCAGCAGTCCGTCCTTTAGAATAAATTGGTGATAGAGGGCTGCAGCGATGTGCAGCGCGATCAATGCCGCCAGGAGTTTTGAGACAATCCCATGCGCCACGCGCGGCGCGAAGGTCGCGAGTTCAGCCGGCAAGGTATCGGCTGCGCCCCCGTAGACAATCGGAAAGAGGCCCAATCCCAAGGCCGTCGCGAGCCCGGAGAGCACCATGCCGGCGATCAATAGGTAGAACGCCCAATGCGTCCAGCGTCCCAACCGGTCGAGCAGATCGTTGCCAGTCTCGGCGTGGGGCGGATGGGTGTTGCGCAGACGCGTGACCAGCCGCAAGATCAGCAGCACACCAATCGCCATACCGACTGCCATATGACCGGCGAGACCCTGAACTTTGTCTAGGCTATCCGGCGGCATATTGGCCAGCACAAGACCGCCTGCGGCCAGTGCCAGTAATATCATGAGCGCCATAAGCCAGTGAAGTGCGACAAGGAGCGGATGGTATTTTTGCATGAGAGTAAATCCGTCGGTGTTGTGTCAGATAAGAGAATTCGGGCGCTATGGCGGCGCGGGCGACCAATCGAGCACCCTTGGCCATGGCATCTCCGGCGTGCCGATAGGTTGATCAAACAGAACGCCCGGACGATTGCCGGCAAGGTCTTCCAGCATGGGGTCGATAGCCAGCCTATAGGCCGTTTCCTGCCATGGCGCGCGTGGTGTAAACAGCCAATCGGTCTCGCTCTCGCCCAAGTCGATGCGACCGGGCACCGGCGCACCGTCGGGGCCAATCACGCGAAGCCTGTAGGCCAGCGAAAGATGATCGACGGGTCCATCAAGAGCAACCCTCAGCGGCGCGCGCGTCTCGACTTTGGGTGCGGTCAGCTCCCATTCCGCTGGCGATGGCGAAGAAAGATCAGCTTCCGTGGCTTCAAACGTGACGCGGTGGGCTGAGGCCAGCGCGCAGCCGCGTGCATCTTGAGCCGTTTCTGAGATCTGTAGGTTGTAGGTCTTGCCCGGAACAAGTGCCCGCCCCAAAGCCAGGTTCGCTTGCAAACCCGACTTCACGCGGCCCGGATCAAGTAAGAGCGTAAGCCGAGTCCGATCTGCGGACCAAAGATCGTACCGGTTCGGTAGAAACACGCCTTCAACAGGGCGGCCTTCAGCGTCTAGCAGGTCAATCGCTGGCAGGATGTCGTCCTGACCCATCGGAGCCGAAAAGTAGATGTAGAATCGCAGAAGGTTTTCGGGGAGCGCGGTGCCGCTGGGATAGACGTCCGACACTGTGGTCTGAGCGTCTTCGCAAGCGCTGATAGGACCCGCCGCCAAAGCGGCGGCGAGCCCGGCTATGAATGAGAGCCGCATTATTGCTCGATCAGCTCTGGAAACCCTTCTTCGGCTTTCAGAAGGTTGTGAAAGCCTTTGATGCCCTGACCCATTTGATTATCGGCATAGACATAGTCGGGGAAGTCGTACTCAGAGATGAAGTCGCTCAGGCGAAGGTAAACACCCTTGCGGATCGACACCAAGTCCATCGCGCCGGTGTCCAGGTTGCGTTTGAGCGCCAGTAGGAATTGTGGGTCTTGATCGGCAGCTTGATAGACCCCGCTCATCGGGGTTTGGATCGTTGAGACGCCGGCTTCCATCCCCATGCTGACAGGTTCTGCAAGTCCGGGCATGCTTGCGGCCTCCGCCACCGCCCCGAGCGGGATCAGATTGGCTTGAAGTTCGCGATTGACGACCATGACAAAGGGCGAGGCATTCCCTTGTTGATCATAAACATCGAACGACAGCACCTCGAGCGGCGTGTTGCCGTAGCCAAGCTCAGCAATGGTGTTGCCCGTAACGTGAGCCCCGTCTGTCAGGCTCGCCGTTGGCAGGGTGACCAGCGGGGTACACGTATAGGCCGCGACAACAGTCTGCGCGCCATCGAGTTCCACAATCTCCATCGCGCGGATCGGGGCGCGCGTTTCCATTTGATCATGGACGGCATGGTAGATCTCAACGCTGGTTGTCTGCACTTCCCCTTCAAATGGAAACGGGATCTGGCTAAGGGTCGATGCGAATTCGCCGGTTGACAGGCCCGATACGAACAGCATGCCGTCGGCATAGTCCAAATCGGTAACGGTTAACGTAGCCGATGGAATGTCACGCCAGAATGTGACGCCATCATCCGGCGCCGTGGCCAGCTCGGTGCTGGTAGATGGCAGTGATGCCAGATCAAGCGGTGTGATCGTGCCATCGGGCGTGACCATCACCACCGCGGGCTGCAATGGAGCGCTGAGCGAAACGAAGGCGGCCTGCGTTGCAGGGTTCACGGCAAGGTCGTTGAAAGTGATCTCGGCCTCGGCCACTCCAAGCGTCTCAGCAAGCGCGCGGCTGAAGCCTTCGAACGTGTAGGCCGTTGACGCCGACGCCGGTGCCGCGGCTGGCAATGTATAGGCATGGATCTTCGCACCTGCGCTATCGGCCACGAAGAGCGTTGTCGGATCGGCAAACTCCAGAACGGTTGCCGATAACGGCGCTTCGGCAAATGCAGTCTGCGCCCCGGCAAGCGCCGTCACGCTGGCGAGATATGCGATGAGTTTCGACTTTGGCATTGCGCCTTCCTCCAAGTTGCGAGGCGCCCTCCCGGAAGATCACTGTAGGTTTTGATTGCCCGGAGAGAGACGCTTCATTATGTTGATATTATCAACAAATGACAGAACGTAGACTATGTCAACTAAAACAAGAGCGACGCCAGATATCGAAGTTGGGCAGCTGGTCGATCGCTTTATGAGGCACATTCACGCCGACCTCGGTCGTAAAGCGCCAACCTTTGACCCAGAAAAAGTCGGCCCCGCTGGTGGTATGGTGCTTATGGCGCTTGCTGATCATGAACCGGTAGCAATCCATGAGTTGGTACGGATTATTGCGCGAGATAAAGCGCAAGTAACTCGGCTTTTACAGTCGCTCGGCACCAAGGGACTGATCGAAAAGTCTCAATCGCCCGTCGATGGCCGAGTATGCGTATTGCGATTGACAGCAAAAGGCTGGGAGACAGTCACACGGTTAAGGTACGCAGTTGCCGAGTCCATAGATGGCCTTCTCGAGCCGTTGAGCACACAGGAGCGAGACAACCTTAAGGTTCTTCTGAGGAAAGCGTTTGGTACTTAGCTTGTGGATCCCGGCCCATAGCGGACACCCGTCATATCAAAAGTGCTACGACGCGGCGCTTCCCAAAGCAGACATCGTAGAATGCGGTAAAGACCAACATTTCGAAGGTATGGTAAACGGTTCTGTGAACTGCTCGGCCCCAGATTTCACGATTGATTAAGTGTTCATGTTCAGGAGAAGCAGGGACGGTCAGTGTGGTTGCGCCTCGCTTCGAATTTCTTTCACAAGAGATCGAAATTGGTGTGTGACCGCCGATCTGATCGCCATGCCGCCAAAGCGCTTGAATCCGGCGGAGGGAATACAAAGGCCTAAACATCGCGACAAGGCAATCACGGAATGTCACTTAGGACCACATACTTCGATGAATCTGGCTTTACCGGCTACAACCTGTTGGACCCCATCCAACCTGTTTTAACGGTTACCGGCGCCGACATTGCAAATGAACGCGCCGAAGCGACCCTGCGAGCTTCATTTCCACACAACCAAGCGAATGAGTTCCACTTTACGCGCATCTAGAAGTCGAAGCGCCAGAGGGAAGGTCTACGTACATTTTGCAATCATTTAGGCCAAGTGGCTGACACGTCTTTTTGCTATGCGACAAACAAGCGTTTCGCAGTGCTTACTAAGATCATGGACTTCCTTGTTGAGCCTGCGATCACTGAAGTCGGGTTCGGTTTTTACGATGACGGGTTCTGCTGGCGATACTCGAACTGCAATAGATGCTATCAAAGGAGCGGCATCAAACCGCGACACGTCCATTCCTACTGCCCTTTTTGTAAACCAACGATGTCCACTTGGCACGTTGCCTTAGTCGACCAGTCTCATTTTGCTTTGCTCGAAAACGGGTACGAAATTTGCCAAGTAATGCTTCAGGTTGGTAGTGGGCATGGGGCGCGCGAATGCGAAGCCTTGGAGCGTTCGGCAGCCCATCTCTCGCAAGGCCTCGGCATGATCCATGGTCTCGACGCCTTCTGCTGTGATGTCGATGCCCAAAGAGCGCCCCATATCGATGATCGCGCGCACAAGCCCGCGCGAACTTTCACTTTCGAAAAGCGGCGCGATTAGGCGGCGGTCGATTTTCAGGGCCCGCGGCGCGACGCGCAAGACGCCGATGATCGACGCCCGTCCGGAACCGAAATCGTCCACCTCAATCTCAATCCCACGCTCCTTCAAAATATCGATGTGGTGATCGAAAATCGCGCCCTCCTCCTCTAGGAGGATAGATTCGAGCAACTCGAATGCTATGCGCGCGCCGCGGGTCTGCATCTTCATGACCGATTTGACGATTTCTGGGTCGTGGATGCGACCCGCTGAGACGTTAAAGGCCAATTTCGGGATGGTGAAACCCTCATCCTGGAGTGTTCCCAGGACGCTGATGGCCTTTGCGAACATCATCCTGTCGATGTCCTTTACCACGCGCATTTGCTCAGCCACGGGGATGAATTCGTCGGGCGGGATCAGCCCTTCTCCCGGACGGTCCCACCTGGCAAGCACCTCAAAACCCGAAATCAAACCGGTTTCCGCTTCAATTTGGGGATGAAAGAATGGCACGAATTCTTCCCGCTCCAACGCTTGCTCGATCTCGCCCGTGCGGCGCCGTTTCTGGATGAGATCCTCGTGCAGATCTTTTGTGAACACAGCGACCTGGCCGCGTCCCAACCCTTTCGCCTTGAATAGGGCCGCATCGGCAAAGCTGAGAAGTTCGGCCGGGTCGTCGGGCAACCGGTCATCAAAGGCGAGGCCGAAACTTGCGTCGTAACGACAATGCCTGCCTTCAAATTCGAGTGGCTCCTTGATGCGCGCGTGCACCTCTTGCACCATTGCGTTGGCGTCTTCGGCGCTGCGCCCCGGGGCGAGGAGGATGACAAATTCGTCGCCACCAAGACGCGCCGCGAAATCACCCTCACCCGCCATCTGACGTAGAATGGTCCCAACGCGGCAGAGAACGGCGTCTCCGGCGGCATGCCCGAGCGTATCGTTGACGGTCTTAAAGTGATCGAGGTCAATGCGAATGATCGCATGGTTGAGCGCGCGTCTTGCATCGTCTCGGCACCGAGCCGCCATTTCCTCGTCATAGGCGCGCCGATTTGGCAAGCCGGTCAACGAATCGATGAGTGACAGAACTTCCATGCGGTTGCGCGCCGCCTCAAGCTCCTGTTCGCGTTGCATTTCACTGGTCACGTCGAGGAAGCTGCCGTAGAAGACAACCGCGCCATCGGGCTGTGCGACAGGCGCGGACTTGCACTGCAGCCAACGCAATCCCCGCTCAGGATGGTGTATCCGGTATCGGATATCGAACAGATTCAAGGTTTCACGAGACTCCATGATCGCGCCCATAACGTTTGGGGCGTCGTCGGGGTGAGTGAATTTGAATGCGGCCATCGCATCTTCCAGGAGCTCCTCGGTCGTCGTGCCTAAAAGCGGGCCCATGTTCTGGGTCGCATAGGGTATTGTTCCGCTGCCATCAGCCTCCAATCGGAATTCATACAGTGCACCGGGGACGTTCTGTGTTAGTTTCTCGAGCCTTGACGTTGCTGAACGCGCAGCCTTGACCGCGATTTCGAGCTCCTTTTCACGCTCGATCTCCTCGGTTGCGTCAAAGGCGCTGCCGTACCAAAGCATCCCGCCGTCGGATTGGGCAAAGGGGCTGGCAGTGACACTCAGCCAGCGCACGCCTCGCTCTGGGTTGCGGAGCCGATAGACCATCTTGACGCTTTCAAGGGTCTTTGCCGAGTTGCTTATAATCTCATGCACGCGCTCTAAGTCGTCGGAATGGACCAACTCGAAGAATGCGTCCGAGTCCGCCTGAATTTCTGCGGTCGGCCGGCCGACCAATCCCGCGAACCCACGGGAAAGATAGGGAAAGCTCATCTCACCATCAGGTTGGAGCGCGAATTCAAAGATACCACCAGGCACGTTGTCGGTCAGCAACTCCAATCGCGATGACGTATCACGCGCAATTTGTGCCGTCGTTGCAAGCGCTTGTTCGCGCTCCACGTCGTCGGTCACGTCGAACAGGCTGCCATACCAGATGACCCCACCCTCAGGCCGCGCCACAGGGGTCGAGTTCACGGCGATCCACCGCAGACCATTCTGTGGATGATTGACCCGATAGCGATGTTTAAAGAGACCCAGCGTTTGGCGAGACGTCTCTATGGCCGCTATGAGTTCTTCCAAATCATCGGGATGAATATATTCGAACCCCGAGCCCGAATCCTGTCGCAACGCATCAGAGGTCGTGCCGAGAAGCGCCCCCATCCCGGAGGTCACATAGGGAAAACTCATAGCACCGTCGGCATCCATGACGAGTTCGAAGATCCCGCCAGGCACGTTCTCGGCCAAATATTCAAGCCGCGCCGTCGCATATTCCGCCGTGTTAACGGCGGCGTTCAGGGCCCCTTCCCGCTCCATCTCCTCGGTGATGTCAAAAATGTTTCCGTGCCATGTGACGCCGCCGTCAGGCCCCGCGGATGGGCTCGCATTGATGCGGTGCCAGCGCAGTCCCTTCTTAGGGTGAATGAGCCTATGGGTGAGCTTGACCGGCTCGAACGTCTTTCGAGATGTCTCGATCGCGTTATGAACCCGTTCGGCATCTTCCGGGTGATCGTTGTCAAATGCGGCATGCGCATCTGCCCGGATGGCGTCCGCGGTCGTTCCCAACAAAGGACCCATGCCTGGATTGACATAGGGAAAGGAAATGGTCCCGTCCTCATCCATCCTGAATTCGAACATGCCGCCTGGTACGTTCTCTGCCATGCGCTCAAGCCTGGCCGTGGCGGTTTGCGCGCTTGCTGCCGCCGTCTGGACGTCGATATCAAAATCGCAGATGCTCCCCGTCACTGTCTCGGTCATGCGCTCCGATTTCGTGGAGGCGAAGGTCTCCCGCGCAACTGCCTGTTCAGACTTAATTCCGTCCTTTTCGGGAGAGCATTCTGGGCACTTTTCGACGGTCATCATCCGCGCGACAGACTGATTTGCATCATCGAGAACGGTGGTCAGGTTGATCGACAGCCCAATTCCGCCGTCAGTGGTTACCGCCAACTGCCCGGAGTGCACAGCTTCGCTGTCGTGGACCTTCAAAAGCCATTCCTCCAACGCGGACCATACGGCTGGTTCGAGCACGTCGCTTAGTTTGCGCTCCAGCATGTCCGACGCTGAATGGCACGCAAAACCCGAAAAGGCGGCGTTGTATGCCAAGACGCTGCCGTCCAAGTCCAGCAGGGCACATCCAGTCTGCGCATCTTTAAGTGCACACTCAATCAACTGTGCGGCTTGTTTGAGTATCTGCACGCTCAACACACCATTCTAACCAAACGCGGACAGAGCCTACCGCCGAGAAGCAAACATCGCGTTAAGCCTCTGTATGGCCGCCACCTGCACGTGCCGTTCAAATGGTGCCGATGCTTTCGAGCTATGGGGGGCTAGCTTTGTCTGGAGATTAACGATCTATCGGTTCATATGACCGCTTTGCGGATCAATGATTACCGACCCACTAGTGCAGGGAAGGTCTGCTATCCGCCGAAATCCAATTAAATCGCTTGTTGCTCGAAGGCGAGAACCGCTGCGATAATTGAGGTCTACGCGCTTCTCGCCTTCTGTGGATTGTCCCCCTTAGAACCAGTATGTTTGGTCAGGAGGTTTAAAATGCGTGTAAAATGGGAGCCCATCCGACGATCTGATTGCAGTACCGGGATCTAGCTCAACGATATAGAACCGCTGCTATATAGGGTTGCTCTGCCCTTATCGTGGCTCGAAGTCTAGCCGGCAAACCAATTTTTGGTGGGGAGCGCTCCGATATCAGGGAACCTTAGTTGTAAAGCTAGACCTTGTGCCAAGAAGCTGACAGGCCTGTGTTTTCTTCCGAAAGTCCATTTTACATGAATGTATTGTGAGTCTGTGAGCTCGAGTTGATATCCTACGAAACTCTTCGGAAAAAAATAACCCCGCCTAGCAGTTCGTTAGGCGGGGTCGCATAAAAGACGCGGTAGCGCGAGTTTTATTCGCGGCTACCGAAAAGCTGCAGCAGGAACATGAACATGTTGATGAAGTCCAGATACAGGTTCAACGCACCCATGACCGCAGACTTTGCCAACCATTCCTGATCGCCGTGCGCTGCATGCGCGATGTAGTCATTTTTGATCTTCTGCGTATCATAGGCGGTCAGACCTGCAAAGATCAGCACACCCAGGATCGAGATCGCGAACATGATCGCAGGCGACTGCAGGAAGATGTTGACGATCATTGCTACGATCAGACCAATCACACCCATGATCAGGAAAGCACCCCAACCAGAGATGTCTTTCTTCGTGGTGTAGCCCCAAAGGCTAAGCCCCGCGAAGGCGATCGATGTGATCAAGAAGACGTTCGCGATCGACAGGCCGGTGAAAGCCACAAAGATCCACGCCATCGACAAACCCATGACCGATGCGAAAACGTAAAAGAACGTCTGTGCCGCAGCGGCAGAGAAGCGGTTGATCATCGCGCCAAACATGAAAACCATGGCCAGCGGTGCAAACATCACAATCCAGCCCAAGATATTTGGTGCCAATGTGATCGGGTCGCGAAACACAGCCAGTAGGGCAGGCGATGTACCCACAGCCCATGCAACAGCAAATGTCAGCAACATACCTACGGACATCGTGCCGTAGACTTTATTCATATGGGCGCGCAGGCCCTCGTCGATTTCAGCCGCGCGGACCCCGCCGACCGTTCTGATAAGTTGTTCTTGAGCCATATTTGACCTCCAAATTAAACAGCGGCGCCGCGAAACGGCATCCTTGCGCAAGATATTGGCAGGTGCCGGTGTTTTTTCAAGGCTACAAAGGGCCGTTTCGCGGTTTTCTGATCATTTTGGGCGGGAATGTCGCAGCTCGCTTTCCCGCGGCCATTATTTGTGCCAGTGATCAGGGGCATTCCATGCTGTTTTCATGCTTTCTTGCAAGGCTTGCGCGCGGGTCACGCCGATGTCGTTCAGCATGTGGTCGTCAAGCTCTGCCAGATGGCGGCGCTGACGACGGATGGCGATCATGGCACCCAGCTTGCCCCAGAAGGAAAGCGGCTTTTTCGCATGGTTTGCACGGATGTTTGTCTGGCTGATTGAAACGCTCATGTCATTTCCTTTCGTGATGTTTTGCCTCGTTTGTATTTCGATGCTTGATATATGGAGGATGTCGGTCCATAATGAAAATGAATGTTTTTGAAATCTAACATCAGGATTTGTGATATGTTGCGAAATCTCGATCTGACGGCCCTTCGGTCTTTTGTTGCCGTGTCTGATGCGGGCGGGGTCACCCGTGCGGCAGGCATGCTGAACCTGACGCAATCTGCCGTTTCCATGCAGCTCAAACGATTAGAGGAATCACTCGACGTGCCACTGCTGGATCGCTCCGCGCGCACGATTGCCCTGACACCTGCAGGCGAACAGCTGTTGGGTTACGCCCGTTCCATGTTGAAAACCAATGATGAGGCGTTGCGGCGTTTGACGGCAACCGAATTTGAAGGCGAGATCAGATTGGGCGTGCCGCATGATGTGATCTATCCGGTTGTGCCTGCGGTTCTGAAACGCTTTGCCGTTGATTATCCGCGCATGCAGGTGCGGTTGATTTCGATGCCGACGCGCAAACTGTTGGATATGCTTGGCCGGGGCGAAGTGGACGTGATCCTGACGACCGAGGAAACCTGTGGCCCAGGTGGCCGGGTCCTGGTTGAACTGCCTCTATTATGGGTGGGTGCCCGTGATGGGCAGTCTTGGCGCAGGACACCTTTGCCCGTTGCCTTTTGCAAAAACTGTATCTTCCGTAGCGGTGTGTTGCAGGCGTTGAACACAGAAGGGATCGCATGGACGATGGCGGTGGACTCAGAACTGGACAATGCGGTTGAGGCTGCGGTCAGCGCTGATTTGGCGGTACATGTGGCACTCGAAGGCAGCTTGCCGCCCCATACAGTCGCGATCGACCACGGGGGTGCTTTGCCCACGCTGCAGCCGCAGAACATCAACCTCTATATGCTGAAGCCTGAAGATCAGGTCACTCAGGCGATGGCTGAGATTATTCAGCAATGTTACACCGCACCGCGCCCGATACCCAAACTGCTTACGGCGTAACGACAACCTTGCCTGTCGATTTGCGACTGCGCATCAGGTCCAGCGCATCGCCGGCCTGATCAAGGGGCAGGCTGTGGCTGATATGTGGTTTCAGCCGCCCTTCAGCGTGCCACGCCATCAGTTCGGCCAGGCTGTCGGTCAGCGCTTGGGCGTTAAAGGACAGATAGCCGCCCCAGTAGAACCCAATGACAGTGATGTTTTTGACCAGAAGGATATTGGCCGGAATTTGCGGCACGTCACCGCTGGCAAAGCCGATGACGATGACGCGTGCTTCGCGATTGCAGGCACCCAAGGCCGCCTTGAAGGCGTCACCGCCCACAGGATCATAAACCACATCCGCGCCACCCAGCGCTTTGACCGCAGCTTTGACGTCATCGGATTCGCTATTTATCAAATGATCCGCACCTGCCGCTTTGGCGACCGCCAGCTTATCCTGACCGCGGGCCACTGCGATGACTTTGGCGCCCATCGCCTTGCCAATCTCAACCGCCGTCAGACCAACGCCACCGGCCGCACCAAGAGCCAGTAGGGTTTCACCATGTTGCAACTGCGCACGTCTTGCCAGCGCCAAATGCGATGTCCCATAGGCAACCATAAAACCAGCCGCGATATCACTGCCCATGGTATCAGGAACTTCTCTGCACAAGGCGGCTGGAAAGACACCTTTCTCGGCCAACCCACCTTGGCCGCCAAAAACCGCAACGCGCGTGCCAATAGCGGGGGCATCAACGCCGGGGCCGTGACCGATGACCGTCCCGCAAACCTCCATCCCAAGGGTGAATGGCGGGGTGGGTGTGTCTTGATATGTCCCCTTGGACATGAGCAAATCAGCAAAGTTCAGGCCACAGGCTGCGATCTCAAGCAGCACCTGGCCTGGTCCTGGTGCTGGATCTACCACGTTGGTCACGGCAGGACCTGCCTCAAAAGAGGTGACTTGAAATGCGCGCATTAGCATCGAATCCTTCAAATTTTGGCTCGTTTCTACACTTATCGAAGACTGGATTTGATTTGAAAATGGCTAAAATTTGACCAGGTTTTCAAAAATTAACGTTTTAAACCTATCCTTAAGGTCAGGTATTGGGCTGCAACCGTTGCGTGTTTTGTGCTAATGCTGTTTTGCACGTGTCAGTAACTGGGCGACGTGCCATAACGCACCGTCCTAAACAGATGCAGAAGGGCGGCGACAGAAAGTCCGCTGCTTTCTTCGAGAGTGAGGTAAGAAGATGAAACATCCTGTTGACGTACACGTCGGAAAGCGTATCCGCCATAGACGCTGGATGAATGGCACAACACAGCAGCAGCTTGCTGAGGCGGTTGGCATCAAATTCCAGCAGATCCAAAAATATGAAACTGGCATGAACCGGGTCAGTGCATCCCGTCTTTGGGACATTGCTAAGGTATTGGGCGTAAACGTTTCTTTCTTTTTTGAAGGTTTGGACGTAGAACCCGATCTTGCGGCGCAAGGCTCTGACATGCCGGGTGATATCCTGACCGACAAAGAGGCACTTGATCTGCTGCGGTCCTACTATGCGATGCCGGAAAATCAGCGTCGTCGGTTGTTCGATCTGGCCCGTGTACTGAGCGAGGCAGCTTAGCCCACTACTTGACCTGTCACGTCGCGCCGCGTTACCGCATTTGCTAAGGCCGCGCAGTTGAGGGAAGTCCTTCCGTGACAGTATCAAAAACAACCCAAACGGAACTGATCCGGGCGGCGCATGCGCTTGCCGATGCCGCCCGTCCTGTCACTTTAGCGCATTTTCGCACCACTGCTTTGGCGGCGGAGAACAAAGATGACGTCGGGTTTGACCCGGTGACCGTTGCAGATCGTGGCGCTGAAAAGGCAATGCGCTCAGTCTTACAAGACCTCCGTCCCGATGACGCGATCCTAGGCGAAGAGTTTGGCCATCAGGCTGGCACAACTGGCCTGACATGGGTGCTTGACCCCATTGATGGCACCCGCGGCTATATCAGCGGCACGCCCACCTGGGGTGTTCTGATTTCAGTGGCTGATGAAACCGGCCCGCTTTTTGGTATGATCGACCAACCCTATATTGGCGAACGCTTTGTCGGTGGTTTCGGTGTGGCCGAGGTCGACGGTCCAACCGGACGCGCTCCACTGCAATGCCGGGCGCCGCGCCCCTTGGCGCAGGCGACAGTGCTCACAACCTTCCCAGAAGTTGGCACGCCGCAAGAAGGTGCCGCCTTTCACGCCGTCGCTGTTCGCGCCCAGCTGACCCGCTATGGGATGGACTGCTATGGTTATGCCCTGTTAGCTGCCGGTCAGGTCGATCTGGTGATCGAGGCCGGATTGAACGCCTATGACATTCAGGCCCCAATCGCCGTGATCCAGGCGGCCGGTGGCATCGTTACCGATTGGGCCGGTGGGCCCGCACATGCAGGCGGGCGGGCACTTGCCGCGGCGAATGCCGACATTCATGCGCAGGCTTTGGCGATCCTGCGGGACATGCCGCTTGACTGACATCCTGATCAAAGAGGCGGATTGCATCATCACCATGGATGACGCGCGGCGCGAACTGGCGGGGGCTGATCTGTTGCTGCGCGACGGGGCTATCGCTCAGATTGGTGAAAACCTGGTCGCGGATGATGCGCAGGTTTTTCACGCCAAAGGCAAGATCATCACACCCGGTTTGGTGAATACCCACCACCACCTGTATCAGACGCTGACCCGCGCTGTGCCCGGCGCGCAGGATGCATTGCTTTTTGGCTGGCTCCAGCGGCTTTATCCGATCTGGGCGCGCTTTGGCCCGGAAGAGATTTATGTCTCCGCACAGGTCGGGCTGGCCGAATTGGCACTATCAGGTTGCACGCTGACATCTGACCATCTCTATCTCTACCCCGACGGTGCCCGACTGGATGACACAATCGCCGCGGCACAAGACATCGGTCTGCGCTTTCACGCCACACGCGGCGCGATGAGCATTGGCGAAAGCGACGGCGGCCTGCCGCCAGATGCTTTGGTCGAGGATGAACTCAGCATTCTGGAAGACAGTATTCGTGTGATTGATGCGTTTCACAATTCCAAACCCGGTGCGATGGTCCGCGTGGGTGTCGCCCCCTGCAGCCCGTTCTCGGTCAGCCGTGATCTGATGCGCGATGCGGCCATTCTGGCGCGCGACAAAGGCGTGATGATGCATACGCATCTGGCCGAAAATGACGAAGATATCGCCTATTCGCTGGAAAAATTCGGCTGTCGCCCCGGCCAATATGCCGAAGATCTGGGGTGGACCGGCGATGATGTCTGGCACGCCCATTGCGTCAAGCTGGACGGGCAAGAGATTGATCTTTTTGCGCGCAGCCGCACAGGTGTGGCCCATTGCCCCTGTTCAAATTGCAGGCTGGGGTCGGGGATCGCACCGGTGCGGCAGATGCGTGATGCAGGTGTGCCGGTTGGCTTGGGCGTTGATGGCTCTGCCAGCAATGATGTCGGTAACCTAATGGGCGAGGCGCGCCAAACCATGTTGCTGCAAAGGGTGCAGAGTGGCGCAGATGCCATGTCCCCCCGCGAGGCGCTTGAAATCGCAACGCGGGGTGGGGCGACGGTGCTGGGGCGCGATGATTGTGGGCAGCTGGCTGTTGGCAAGCGGGCCGATCTGGCGATCTGGGATGCCAGCGCAATTGAAAACGCAGGGTCTTGGGACCCGGCTGCACTGGTTCTGGCGGGCCCGACGCGGGTTGACGCCCTGTTTGTCGAAGGACGCCAGATCGTGGCGGAGGGGCAGGTGACATCCCTGGATCTGCCCCGCGTTATCGAACGACAGAATGCGCTTGCGCGGAACCTTGCTGATACCTAACACCCGACACAGTTTGGCCATATTCAAACGGGATCAATAGCGCTCGGTTTCTTATCCCACGAACCAAAACGGGTTACCTATGACGCGACTACTCACCGCCTGCATCCTGACCTTTCTGGTCTCTTGCACCGTCTCGCCTTCAACCCAAACCGCACCCGCGCAGGTATCATCTGCCGCCACAGGTGTGGCGACCGCCTTTACGGCCGAGATTAACAGCTTCCGTACCAGTCAGGGCCTTGGCCCCCTGCAACCGAATGCCGCGCTGACACGCGCAGCCACCGCACATGCCCAAGATATGGCGCGCCGCGGTTATTTTTCGCATGCCTCGGTGGGTGGCCCAAACGGTGATAACTTCCGCGCGCGCGCCCGCGCTGGCGGTTGTGCCATGCGCGCTGGCGCAGAAAATATTGCAACGGGCCAACGGTCCGAAGCGGCCGTGTTTACCGCATGGGAAAATTCAGCTGGGCACCGCCGTAACATGCTGGTCCGCAGCTACACGCAATATGGTCTGGGCCGGTCAGGCAATATCTGGGTGCTGAAACTCGCCGCGCAGTGCTAGGGGCTTTCCTGCCACCCACACGTCCCTAATCGCGCGGTCATCCCCCATCATGATGGTGGGAAAGAATGCATCCCAAATATCATTCGCGCGTGCTGCGCGCTGGGCAATCGCGGGGGTTGAGTGCAGATCGATCACGGTGATATCAGCCGCAGCTCCCACGCCAAGATGCCCGATCTGACCCGACATCTTCAGCGCCTGCGCCGATCCTTCCGTCGCCAGCCACATCAATTGCGCGGGATGCAGGGCGACCCCGCGCAGCTGTCCGATTTCGTAGGCCGCAGCCATCGTGCGCAGCATGGAAAAAGATGAACCGCCCCCGGTGTCTGTGGCCAGACCAATAGATACCCCTGCGCGGGCCAAGCCCATCAGGTCAAACAGCCCCGACCCGATAAAGGTATTGGAGGTCGGACAATGCACGACAGCTGCACCCACCTCGGCCAGCCGCGCGATTTCGCGGTCTTGCAGGTGAATGGCATGGCCATAAAGGCCGCGTTCGCCCAAAAGGCCAAACATCTCATAGGTCTCAAGATAATCGCGGGCCTGCGGGAACAGGTCTTTGACCCATGCAATCTCGGGCAGTTGCTCGCTCAGGTGCGTCTGCATCAAACAATCGGAATGTTCTGCCCAAAGCGCGCCAAGCGCCGTGAGTTGCTCTGGCGTGGAGGTCGGTGAAAACCGCGGGGTGATGGCATATTGCGCACGGCCCACGCCGTGCCATTTCTCTAACAGTGCCTTACTGTCATCATAGGCTGATTCTGCGGTATCGCGCAGATCATCCGGGGCGTTGCGATCCATGCAGGTTTTGCCTGCGATAACAGCCATATTGCGCGCAGCGGCAGCCGCGAAAAACGCATCAACGCTAGCCGGGTGGATGGTACAAAAGCTGGTCAATGTCGTGGTGCCATGCGCCAGCGCCAAATCCAGCGTGCGACCAGCAACCTCATCGGCATAGGCCCGGTCGCCAAAACGCGCCTCTTCGGGGAATGTGTAGGTGTTCAGCCAATCAATCAGCTGTTTGCCCCAGCTGGCGATAATACCTGTCTGCGGATAATGCATATGGGCATCAACGAAGCCTGCGCTGATCAGTGCATCGCCATAGTCGGTGATCAAAGCATCCGAGTGGTCGGCGCGCAATCTGTCGCCCGGCCCGGTGGCAATGATCCGGCCGCCTTCGACAAGGACCCCACCTGCGCTGTCAAAACGCACAGCATCAGCCCAGTCCGCGACCAAAGGATTTCCCGAAAATCCAAGGGTTTGCCCCAAAAGTAAGTGCTTTGTCATCGTTTGAGCATATGTGCCTGAGACAACAGGGTAAATCGCAGAAATCCGCGTTGTACCCCGGTGATGAACGATTATGCTGCCGCCAGCAAAGGGATGCGCCATGGCTGAATCTGAAACCAGTGAAGAAGAGGCATTCGGCATCACTGACCGGCTGGTCAGTGATGTGCTTGACGCTGTCGGGCGCGGCGATGGAGCCTATCTGAGCGCCGAACTTGATCCGATGCACCCCGCTGACGTCGCGCATCTGCTTGAACAGATTGACGCACGCGACAGACGCGCCCTGCTGGTGGCCTGGCCCGGCGGGCTGGAAGGTGAAATCCTGTCCGAACTGGATGAGGAACTGCGCGAAGAGGTCATCGAACAGCTTGCCCCGTCTGAACTGGTCGAAGCTGTGCGCGATCTGGAAAGCGACGATGTTGTCGACCTTGTCGAATACCTCGACGACGTGCAGCAAGAGGCGGTGCTAGATGCGCTGGACGCCAGCGACCGCGTTGTCGTGGAGCAGGCGCTGACCTATCCCGAAGAATCTGCCGGTCGCCACATGCAGTCCGAATTGGTGCGCGCACCAGAGCATTGGACGGTGGGCGAGGCGATTGATTACTTGCGTTCCGACGTCGTGCTGCCGGATCAATTCTACCACATCATATTGGTGGACCCGCGGTTGAAGGCGACAGGCTATGTCACCCTTGGCCGTGTTCTCAGCCACCCGCGCGACACGATGTTGCGCGATATCACAGAAGATACCTTTC
>JBCAZI010000025.1:0-38954 GCA_038533095.1 Pseudomonadota bacterium | reverse complement strand
AAGGCGGGCGCACCGTCGGCGCCGGTGTTGTGTCGAAGATCACTGAGTAAGCACGGGGCGGCTTGCGGTCTTTGACCGCAAACGCACCGCGCGGGTGGCAGGCGATTGCGCAGCAATCACCGAGAACCCGCTGGTCTCTGGTTCAGCGCAACTGACCAAACACGTAAGGTGGATCATGATCCACCTTACGACAAAGGCCGCTTCGGAAACGAGGCGGCCTTTCGCGTTGCACAGCTATGACGCTTACGTAAATTGGAAATTCAAACAAATTTTTCTAAGAGCGAATTCATGCGGTTTCCGAAGCCAGATATATTGCATCCAGTTACCTTTCCTGATGGCAGCGTTCACAAAGGCAACGTCTTTCTCAACGTCGCGATTAAACACCCGAATTGGGTTATTGGCGACTACACTTACGCGAATGACTTTAGCCCACCTGACGATCCAGATGAGTGGGCCAGCCGCCTTGCCCCTTATCTTTTCCCAAACGCCAACGATCGTATCATCATCGGCAAGTTTGGTCAGATTGCGAATGATGTGCGCTTCATCACTGATGGGGCAAATCATGCGCGAGAAGGTTTTTCGACCTTCCCTTTTGCAATTCACGATCCTAAGCGTTTCGCGGAATATCCCAGTACGTTACGACCCGGTCGCGATATTCGCATCGGTCATGATGTATGGATCGGGACGGGCGCGCGGGTCTTAGCAGGTGCACAGATCGGCAATGGCGTGATCATTGGTGCCGGTGCTGTTGTCAGCGGGAAGGTCCCTGACTACGCGATTGTCGCAGGGAATAGGGCAACAGTTCAGCGTATGCGGTTTGATACTAAGACGGTCGATTTATTGAACCGTATTGCGTGGTGGCACTGGGAAATTGAAAAGATCATGAACTATGAAGATGCGATCGTTGGACATGATGTGGAGCGACTTTTGGCTGCAGAACAACAAACCTAAGGGCCCACCTCAACGCCCGCCAACGCATCCGCCTCGGCCATCACCTCATTCATCCAGCGGCACATCTCATCGCGCAATGCCTCTCGTTCCGCCGCATCCAACCTGCGTGGCACCGTTCCGGGAAAACGCCGGAACACATGGGCCCCTTTGCCAAAGGGGTGTGGCACCAGCATCTGGTCCCATGATCTCAGCCGCCGTCCCTTCGTCGTTGAAAACGCATAGCAGAACACCGGCATGCCTGTGGCGCGTGCCCAGTCCAGTGGTGCGTCTTTGACATGCAGCGCAGGCCCCAAGGGTCCGTCGCCAGTCATCCCGATGCTCACACCCTCTTTGACCCGTTGGAGGACGACCTTTGATGCCGCCCTGTTCGACAGTTTGCGCGACATCTCCATCGGTTGCAGCCCTGCGCTGCGTTGTAAGGCACCCGAGACGCGCCCGATCGGCGACCTGTCATAGAGGCTGGAAAGCGGTCCATCGGCCACGGGCCAATGCAGGGCACCCATCACCGACCGGCTGTGCCACATGACAAGCAGGACTGGCCCGTCTTGCAGCGCATTTTGCAAATCTTGCAGCCCCGCGACTGTCCACTTGGTGGTGCGGTGACAGACCCTCAGATAGCTGCCCGCGACGGATGCGACCAGAGTTGCCAACCGTTGAGACTTTTCAATCCGTTTGCGCAGTGACATGGGCGGGCAGGGGCCTTTGGTTGCCAATCATCGCCCTGTTGTCGCATTTCTGGGTCTGAACACAAGTGTGCCGCACTTATCCCTCTTGATCCTGCCGATGTTTCGGACTACCCCGTCACCCGGTCGTAGGGGTATAGCTCAGTTGGTAGAGCGGCGGTCTCCAAAACCGTAGGTCCCGGGTTCAAGTCCTGGTGCCCCTGCCAGACCAGATCGCAGGCTGATGTTGCCGGAGGATCAAACCACTCCCATGACAGATCACCCGCTTTCCATCGCCTTTCATATCGGGGCGCATAAGACGGCTACGTCGCATTTGCAGCGGTCGTTGCTACGTGCGGGCGATGCGCTGGCTGCGGCCGGTGTGCGGTACTATGGGCCTGATTATTTTCGCTTGCCTGGCCATAGCATTCAGGCGCTTTTCGGGTTTCGTCCGGGGACGAAAGGCGGCGGCGCGATGCGCCCCGCAGCCGAACAACTAGCGTTGCTGCAACAAGACGGCCACCGCATTGTTCTGAGTGAAGAGAATTTCATCGGACCGCTGAACCAGCCGCATGGGCGGGGCATGCGGCATCGCTATAAATCGGCAGATGCACGGCTGACCGATATGGCACAGGCAGTTGGCAGAAAGGTTGATGTGTTTCTGGCTGTGCGTCGTCCGACGGGTTTTATCAATTCGGCCTATTGTCAGATGTTGCTGGGCGGGCGGGTGCAGCCTGTTGCGGTCTTTCAAAGGCGTAATCCGCTAAGCAGTGTGGATTGGGTTGATTTGGTCTCACGCCTGCGCGCGGCACCGGGGGTGGGCGCGCTGACAGTCTGGCAGTACGAAGACTACGCTGCGCTGTTTCCGCAGATTATCGCAGGGCTTGTCGGTACGGATGCGGCGCATTGTGTCCCCCCCAGATCGCGCCACATCAACCGGGGTCTGTCTGACGCGGCGGTTGCCCGTGTCCTGGCATCTGAGGGTGACGCGACCGCACCGACGGCCGCGCAAATGGCCCGACAGGATCTGCCGGTCGATGACGGGCACCCCCCCTTTGATGGCTTTGCGCCAGAGGAACACGCCATCGGTGATGCCGCTTATGCCCGTCAGTTGGCCCAAATCGCTGCAATGCCGGGGGTAACACTCTTGCGGCCGGGCGCTGGCCTGACGTCATCTTGATGCGGTGGGCCTCAAACAGGCTTGAATTCAGGTGGCAGAGCCCGTAAGTCCATCTTGTTTCGAAAAAGGACAACAGCGTCATGGCCATTGCCAACCCAATGAAGTTCATTCAGGAAGTCCGCGCCGAGGTTTCCAAGGTCGTTTGGCCCACCCGCCGCGAGGTTCTGATGACCACTGTGATGGTTTTTATCATGGCTGCCCTGACCGCCGTGTTCTTTGCGCTGGTTGATCTGCTGATCCGGACCGGGCTAAACGGTGTCTTGTCCTATTTTGGTAGCTAATCCACCGGATTTTTCGCGCGCCTCTTGAAAACTCCCGGTGGCGGCGGTAAGAGCCTCCAACTTTCTGAAAATGGCGTGCTACGAATCGAGTTGCACGCCGCTTTTATTTTCGGGACTGGCGGTTTGCGCTGCCACACAAATGCAATTGCGGCCCAGCAGGGCCAGATGACGACAAGGTGCTCTGACAGATGGCCAAACGGTGGTATTCGGTAAGCGTTCTCTCAAACTTTGAGAAGAAGATCGCAGAGGCGATCCGTCAGAAGGCGGAAGAGCAGGGTCTGGATGAGCAGATCGACGAAGTGCTGGTGCCGACCGAGGAAGTCATCGAAATCCGTCGCAACAAGAAGGTGACCGCCGAGCGCCGCTTTATGCCTGGCTACGTTCTGGTCCACATGGAAATGTCTGACGAAGGCTATCACCTGATCAACTCAATCAACCGCGTTACCGGTTTCCTTGGTCCCCAAGGGCGCCCAATGCCCATGCGTGATGCTGAAGTGCAGGCCATCCTTGGCCGCGTACAGGAAGGCGAAGATGCGCCGCGCACGCTGATCCACTTTGATATTGGCGAGAAGGTCAAGGTCAACGACGGTCCGTTCGAAGACTTCGACGGGATGGTTGAAGAAGTCGATGAAGAGAACCAGCGCCTGAAGGTGACGGTGTCGATCTTTGGCCGGGCGACCCCGGTCGAATTGGAATACACGCAGGTGACTAAGCAGTAATTGCTGTGGATGAAAAACAAGGAAGGGAGCGCGTTGCGCTCCTTTTTTTATGCGGCGAATTACTGGTATGAGCCCAATGCGATGCATCATTCAAACAGAAACGATGCGGCCGGATGCGCCATGCACGACCTCGGGAGGGCCGTGCCGCAGATCAGACCCTCATTCCTCAAAGTACCAGCGAAACAAGCGCCGTCGGTGATGGGAAGAATGCCCTCCCTGGGGGGAGGTCGGGCATGGCGCATACGCGCGGGGTTTGCTGCGTGGGAACCCTAGCACTTCAAGTCGACGGTAAAAATGTCCGCGTGGTGGAAACAGAGCCAAGCTTAGTATTTTCGTTTGTTACACTTCAGCCGCGATCCTGCGGAAACCCCTTGCAATAGGACCGATTCACCCCTAATTGGCCCCGATGTTGGCGCAATCGCCGGCATCCATGTGGGAGGCGAGGTGCACGCGTGCGCCAGACCGGACCACACAACGAAAAGCCCTGCGGTCGCGACCAAAGGGCGTTGGAAAAGGAGAAGGCCAATGGCCAAGAAGATTATGGGTACGCTCAAACTGCAGGTTCCTGCAGGCGCTGCTAACCCTTCACCCCCCGTGGGTCCTGCGCTGGGTCAGCGCGGTATCAACATCATGGAATTCTGCAAAGCGTTTAACGCCAAAACAGAAGACATGGAAAAGAATGCCCCATGCCCAACCGTGATCACCTACTATCAGGACAAGTCGTTCTCGATGGAAATCAAGACGCCACCTGCGTCTTACTACATCAAGAAAGCGGCCAAGCTGCAGTCCGGTTCCAAAGAGCCTGGGAAATCTGTTGCGGGTTCGATCACCGGTAAGCAGGTGCGCGAAATTGCAGAAGCCAAGATGAAGGACCTCAACGCGACGTCCATCGAAGGTGCAATGCAGATCATCATGGGTTCCGCCCGCTCTATGGGCATCGAGGTGAAGTAATGGCAAAGTTTGGTAAGCGTACAACTGCGGCCCGCGCCGCATTCGAAGGCAAGCACAACGTATCCGTTGCCGAAGCCGCATCTTTGGTCAAAGACAACGCGAAGGCAAAGTTCGACGAAAGCATCGAAATCGCGATGACACTGGGCGTTGACCCACGTCACGCAGATCAGATGGTGCGCGGCACGGTCTCCCTGCCGCACGGCACGGGTAAGACTGTCCGCGTTGCTGTGTTTGCCCGTGGCGACAAAGCTGAAGAAGCGAAAGCAGCAGGTGCAGATATCGTCGGTGCAGAGGACCTGATGGAAACCGTTCAGGGCGGCACAATCGACTTTGATCGCTGCATCGCCACCCCTGACATGATGGCTGTTGTTGGCCGTCTGGGTAAGGTGCTGGGTCCACGTAACCTGATGCCAAACCCACGCGTCGGCACGGTGACCATGGATGTCAAGCAAGCCGTTGAAGACGCCAAAGGCGGTCAGGTACAGTTCAAGGCGGAAAAAGCGGGCGTCGTACATGCAGGCATCGGCAAGGCGTCATTCTCGGCCGAGCAGATTGCAGAGAACATGAAGGCTTTCGTTGACGCGGTCAGCAAAGCCAAGCCAACTGGCGCCAAGGGCACATATATGAAGAAAATCGCTGTCAGCTCTACCATGGGTCCAGGCGTGTCTATCGATGTGGCCTCGGCGACTGGCAACGAGTAAGCTTTCCTCTGCCTGAGGAATGGAAGGAAGCTCTGGAAACAGGGCTTCCTTTTTTCATTTCAAGATATCTTTCTAAATCGCAGCCCGCGCATCGGCTTGATCCCCAAAGGCATAACCGTTCTGTTCCCGCAAGTAAGCCGCAAATTCTGTTTCGGGCAGTGGGCGCGAAAAGGCGTAGCCCTGGAACAGCTGACATCCAAGGCCTTGGATGATGGCCACGTCTTCCGTGGTTTCAGCCCCTTCGGCCAGGCTTTCGATGCCAAGCGCCTGTGCCATGTCCAAAATGGCGGATACCACCTGACGTTTGATTGGATCACGCGTTGCGGCCTGTATCAGGTGCCGGTCGATCTTGACGCGGTCAGGCTGCACACTGAGCAGGCTGGTGATCGAGGCGCGTCCGCTGCCGAAGTCATCCATCTCGATCTGCACACCCATGTCGCGCAAACGTCGTAGGTTGTCAGACACCAATGATCCATCCGCCACATCATCAAGGTCAATCGTTTCAAGCAGCTCAATGGCAAGTCTGCTGCCCTGTCCGGCCCAGAGGACCTGAATGTCGTCGGTCAGATTGGGGTCCATCAAACGGTCAGCACTAAGGTTGACCGAAATAGATTGCAGCGGTGTGCCTGTTTCGGCTGCCGAGACTGCAAACAGCATCGCCTGACGCATCACGCATCGGTCCACGCTGGCGACCAGACCCAACTCTGTCGCGATATCGAGGAAAGCTGCGGGGGCCATCACCCCCAGACGTGGGTGGTCCCACCTTGCAAGCGCCTCCGCGCCGATGACACGACCTGTCCTCGCATCGATCTGAGGTTGATAATAGGCGATGATCTGGCGGTTCTGGATGGCGTTTGGCAACTCGCTGGCCAGCTGACGGCGGTCAGCCATTTCCTGCAGCATACCTGGTGTCAGTTCCCGCGCGCAGGCACGCCCGCCGTTTTTGGCTTCAAACAGCGCGATATCGGCATTTGCAACCAGTTGTCGGGGCGTGACCTGCCCGCCTTTCCCATGGGCCAACCCCACGCTTGCCGTTATCGCAATATTATGGTCTGGCGTCTGTACGGTTTCACCCATGACATCCAAAATCGAATCGCTGATCCACCGCGCATTTTCGATTTCTGCGTTATCCGCCAGAACGATCAAAAACTCATCTCCGCCCAACCTGTAGACCGGGCCAATACCGCTGGCAAAGCGCTTGATCCGGTCAGCAACCACAATAAGGACCTGATCACCGACCGTATGACCGAAGGTGTCATTGATCCACTTGAACCGGTCCAGATCAACATACAGCAGGATGACATCCATGCCTTCTACATTGAGGGCTTCGGCCAAGTCGTGTTCAAAAGCGTTGCGGTTCAATAACCCGGTCAAACTGTCCTGATTTGCACTGCGTTCCAGCGCTCGGCGTGTCTCGTTAAGTTCCTTGTTGCGTTCGGCCAGCGTCGCGTTGGATTTTTTGAGGCGTTCCAGCGCTTCGATTTCGGCTGTGATGTCATTTCCGATGCCGCGATACCCGATGAAGGCACCGGAACTGTCAAACCGCGGCTGTCCGGAAACCCGAAGCCAAAGAACCTTGCCATCCGTCGGCCGGACATAGCTATATTCGAAGTTCTTGAAAACGCGGTGTGCTTCAAGATCAGCCAAGTGCGCCTGCCATTTTGGTTCTTGCAAGTTGGTGTCTGCCAATGCAGTCCTGCTGCGGCCGAGAACCTCTTCTTGGCTGACCCTTAAGACGGATTCAACGCGTCCCGAAAGGAAGACAAAGCGATGATCCGCATCGGTTTCCCAAAACCAGTCGGATGCGATCGCTGCAAAGTCCTCTAAGTTGCGATGTGTATTAGCCGCGTGCTTGACCATATTTTTGAAATAGCCGCAGGAGGTTAAACAAGTCGTTATTGCAACAACTAAAGCGACTGTCTTGGTCGGTAGAACCTCAAATACACTTGGCATTTTATCACAGGAGTACTAACACCACCGTCAGGCCCGAACGATTGATTCGCTTGGGCCTTCATTCGTCCGAGACGGTGGGTTGGCCACATGCCATTAATTCCTGCCTGAGACGGGATAGACCAGATACGCACAGCGGGCTCTCCTCTGTTTGCTCTGGCTCACCCCCGTAAATACACGGACTGTAGACTGTTGGGCGGCATCAGCCGTTTGACAAAAGTAGAGCCGGTGCCGGGCCTGATCCGGTGCCAAACTTGGAGTAAAACTGTGGATAGAGCACAAAAAGAACAGCTGGTCGAAGATCTCGGCCAGATCTTTGAAAGCTCTGGCGTCGTAGTGGTTGCCCACTACGAAGGCATGACAGTTGCTGAAATGCAGGACCTGCGCGCGAACATGCGTGAAGCGGGCGGTGCTGTACGTGTTGCCAAGAACAAGCTCGCCAAAATCGCCCTCGAGGGCAAGCCATGCGCAAGCATCGCCGAATACCTCGAAGGCATGACTGTACTCGCTTACTCGGAAGACCCTGTCGCTGCGGCGAAGGTTGTCGACAAGTATGCCAAAGAGAATGACAAGCTTGTCGTTCTTGGCGGTGCTATGGGCGATACAGCGCTGGATCCAGCTGGTGTGAAAGCTGTTGCCGGTATGCCATCCCGTGAGGAGCTTATTGCCTCCATCGTGGGCTGCATCGGTGCACCTGCTTCCAACATTGCCGGGGCCATTGGCGCGCCTGCTTCGAACATTGCAAGCGTTCTCTCAACCATCGAAGAGAAAGCTGCATAAAGCATCTGAATTGACTTGGGGGGAACCCCACGTTGGAACACACATAACTGAAACGGAAAGCATAAAATGGCTGATCTGAAAAAACTTGCTGAAGAGATCGTTGGTCTGACCCTTCTCGAAGCACAAGAACTGAAAACCATCCTCAAGGACGAGTATGGCATTGAACCTGCTGCTGGCGGCGCTGTCATGATGGCAGGCCCAGGTGGCGACGCTGGTGGCGACGCGGGCGCAGAGAAGACAGAATTCGACGTCGTTCTCAAGAATGCTGGCGCATCCAAAATCAACGTCATCAAAGAAGTCCGCGGCATCACAGGTCTTGGCCTGAAAGAAGCCAAGGACCTTGTCGAAGCTGGTGGCAAGATCAAAGAAGGCGCGTCCAAGGACGAAGCCGAAGAGATCAAAGGCAAGCTGGAAGCAGCTGGCGCCGAGGTCGAACTGGCCTAAGCCAGAGCGGTTTGATCAAAAAGAACCGGGTCGTGCAAACGGCCCGGTTTTTTTTGTGTCTGAAGGGTGGGCGCGCAACGGTCGGTGGGGGTACCGGGGTGATTTGGGAGAAGTCCGCGCGAAACACCTTAAGGCCCAGGTTTTACGGGGTTTGATGGCGTACAGATGGCGTATGTATTGCGTACAGAAGCTGTATGTACAGATTTACGGGATTATGTGGGTTAATGATGCGTGCAGGGAACTGGTTATGGAAGTGTTGGTGTTTGAAGACGGAACTTCTTTTTTGCCTAGATGTCTGTTGTGAGCCCAAAAACTACGCAATGCTGCACCGCGTACGAATGTCGGCTTTCGGTTTAGTGCTCAATTGCTTTGAGCGACATTGCTTTTAGTACCTTTAAATAGCTTTCCAGTTCATCGCGATTTTGAGCTTGCCGTTTCGCGTTCATCGCTGAACTTACGATGAATTCGGCTAAGCCATGGGCATCTGTGCCAAGGCCTTTTAGGTCCCTTGCTGATGCAAAGAGTTCTGCAACTGCCGCGACTTCGGCAGCGCGTGTGTCATCAATGGCAGCCTGACTGTGTTCGCCGACAGCATTTTCGAACGCCGCCGGATCGGGCGCAGCATGCAGCATGTCAAAACCCGCTAACACCAGGCGATCCTTGAACATGTCCAGTTTGTCGGGGAGAGACATCCCGGCCCAGTCTACGGTCAAAGCTCTAAGAGCTTCGCCCTTGGCATAGCGGATTGCGCCACCAAGGGCGGCATCCTTGTTCCGGAATGTGGCGTAGAGCGTTGGCTTGGAAACGCCTGCCTCAGCTGCGATTTCTTCCATTGTGGCTTTCCGAACGCCAAAGCGCTTGAAGACAGCAAGTGCCGCCACTGCAAATTTCTTCTCTGGCCCATTCATTTCCATATTGACGATTTTCGTACTTTCGTTAAATAGCGACTTAACGAATTTCATAAATCCGTAAATCCGAAAGGGCAAGCCGCCATGGTGACCGCAGAACAACAATCGATGCTGGAGCAACTCGCGGGTGGGCTTTCAAAGCCGCCTCGCTTGCCGATCCTGAGAACCCCGGATGAAGTCGGGTTGAAATTTGAAGAAGTCAGCTTCAAAACCGCCGACGGTTTGGAGGTGTCCGCATGGTACATGCCGGGAGCGTCTGGTCATGTGATCCTGTCGAACCATTTCTCTCCCGGCAACAAGTACGGCTTCGCTGGGCACATGGAAGGGCTCGGCTTTGCTGGTGGTTTCGAAGTGAACTTCTTGCCGCGCTACAAGGCTCTCGTCGATGCAGGGTACAGCGTCTTGGCCTATGACCTGCGTGGCCATGGCGCCAGCGGGGACGGTGAGGGAGGCATCAGCGGCGTTGGCTACCATGAGTGGCAAGAGGTGCTTGCCGCACTCGAATACGCGCGCAGTCTACCCGACACAAAAGACATTTCCCTCTACTCAATGTGCATGGGGGCAAACGCAACGTTCAATGCGATGGACAAGCACCCTGAAGCCTTTGAAGGCGTGAAGTCAATGATCGCCATCGCCCCTTTGAAAGGCCGCACTACGATTGAGCGACAGGCTGAACAGATGGGCATCGACCCGGAGGAAGCCGTTACTGCTTTTGAGCCGATCTACAACAGCATCGCCCATTTGACCGTTGACGATCACAATATCATTCCCAAGGCGGCTGCCCTCTCGGTACCTACCTTCTTTGTGCAGGTCCGCGATGACATGAACTCGCGCTGGCAAGATGTGCAGGAGATGTTTGAGCTTTGCCAGGTCGCGGACAAGAAAATCCACTTCATCGAAGGAACGCCGTGGCGTTTTCAGGGCTACCAGCACTTCTCCGACAACCCTGCGGAGATGGTGCAGTGGTACAATGATCACCAATAGAAACAACGCTCCGGGGCATCGAGCCTCCAAGCAGCTTAGTTGAACAGGTTTAGAGATGATTACGAATTACCTATCGAACAGCATCGTTAAAGGCGGCGTGGCCCCGGTGTTTGACAGCCCATCTGACTACGGGCTGGACTATGAGGATGTGAGCTTTTCTGCAAAGGATGGCGTCAACCTGAAGGGTTGGCTCGTCAAGGGCGGGACTGACAAAGTTATCGTCCAGTCCCACTTTGGCATTCAATCCTCGCGCTCCGGCTATTCGCCCGATGGCAAGTCAATGAAGATGTGGCCGGAGAAAATCCACTATCTCAAGCATGTCAAATATCTGGTGGATCAGGGCTACTCAGTCCTGATGTATGACTTCCGCAACCACGGTGAGAGCGACGATTTCAGCAATGGCTATTGCGGTTGGGGGCCTGATGTGGTGCCGGACGTGGTGGCCGCAGTGGACTTCGTGGTAAATCACGAGACTTACAAGAACGCGCAAATCGGACTGCTGAGCATCTGCATGGGGTCGGCTGCGACAACCTACGCCTTCGGTCAAGGTGCGCTTGATAGCTACAACATCAAAGCGATGGTCGCGATCCAGCCGATGCGCTACGCAGACTTCCTCAAGGTTCTCGGTCTTCCGGGGTTTATTCAACGATGGGTCAACGCAAGAAACAGCGAACGCGTTGGTTTTGAGTTGATGGAAAAGTCGTTTGTGGGTGATGTCGCTAAAATCCCTGTCCCAACTCTTTTGGTCCAAAATGAAGACGACCAATATTTGGTGAAAGAGTCTATCGATCAGTTCTACAACGACCTCACGGTCGAGAAAGAAATGATGTGGCTCTCAGGGATCGGTAAACCACGGGCTGCTGGCTATGACTACCTAACCAAGCACCCTGCCGAGATTTTAGCCTGGTTTGATCGGTTCATGTGAGCCCAGACTTCCAACGGCGGGGCGCTTTGAAAAGAGTGAGTATCGGATAAGCGGACCTTCGCGGAGGCGCAGCGAAGGGTCGCTTTAGTCCGCAAAGCGGACCTCGCCAACAGCGTTGTTTCATCGCGCACTCACCAGCAACCCTTCCACCCCTCAAAAACCCCATTGATTTTCCTTAAAACCCTTGAACTTTACCCGAATCTCTCTTAGTTGGTCGGTTCTGGTCGGCGCAGCATTCGGAAATAGCAAAACTTACTCATTTGGAACTTATCTTTCAAAGCGCCCTCGCTCGCGCGTTTTGACAGGTAAGTTGGTCGTTTCGGGAGAGGTGTTTGGGATACACCTCAGGTATTGAAGCGATCCTCACCGTAAATCGGACGCGTTTTGGTATCCCAGCCAAAGCGCGTTTACGACATTATGGAGACCCGGCTCACATGGCTTCAACCTTCCTTGGTCAGAAACGTCTACGCAAGTACTATGGCAAAATCCGCGAAGTACTTGAAATGCCGAACCTTATTGAGGTTCAAAAATCATCCTATGATCTGTTCCTGCGCTCTGGCGACAGTGATACACCGCTTGACGGTGAAGGCATCAAAGGTGTCTTCCAGTCGGTGTTCCCGATCAAGGATTTTAACGAAACCGCCGTGCTTGAGTTCGTCAAGTACGAGCTGGAAAAGCCGAAATACGATGTTGAGGAATGTCAGCAACGTGACATGACCTACAGCGCACCGCTGAAGGTCACCCTGCGCCTGATCGTGTTTGAAGTTGATGAAGATACAGGTGCGAAGTCCGTTAAGGACATCAAGGAACAAGATGTGTTCATGGGCGACATGCCTTTGATGACGCCAAATGGCACTTTCGTCGTGAACGGCACCGAGCGTGTGATCGTATCCCAGATGCACCGTTCGCCGGGCGTGTTCTTTGATCATGACAAAGGCAAAACCCATTCTTCCGGCAAACTGCTGTTTGCCTGCCGCATTATCCCTTATCGCGGCAGCTGGCTCGACTTTGAATTCGACGCCAAGGACCTTGTGTTCTGCCGGATCGACCGCCGTCGCAAACTGCCAGTGACAACCCTGCTTTATGCGCTGGGCCTGGATCAGGAAGGCATCATGAATGCCTATTATGACACGGTTGAATATAAGCTGGCCAAGAAGGGTGCTGGTTGGACTACCAAATTCTTCCCAGAGCGTGTCCGTGGCACACGCCCTGCTTTTGATCTGGTTGACGCCAAAACCGGTGAAGTGATTGCCAAAGCAGGCGAGAAAGTTACCCCACGTTCGGTCAAAAAGCTAATCGACGCAGGCGAAGTCACCGATCTGCTGGTCCCATATGAGAACATCGTGGGCAAGTTTGTCGCGCAAGACATCATCAACGAAGAAAACGGTGCGATCTACGTCGAAGCCGGTGATGAGTTGACGCTTGAGATGGACAAGGATGGCGAAGTCATCGGCGGTACGCTGAAAGACCTTGTCGATGCGGGCATCAAGACGATCCCTGTGCTGGACATCGATAACGTGACTGTTGGCGCCTATATGCGCAACACGATGGCGTCTGATAAGAACATGAACCGCGAAACCGCGCTCATGGATATCTACCGTGTCATGCGCCCGGGTGAGCCACCGACCGTTGATAGTGCCTCGGCCCTGTTCGATACGCTGTTTTTTGACAGCGAGCGCTATGATCTGTCTGCCGTGGGCCGTGTGAAGATGAACATGCGCCTCGATCTGGATGCCGAAGACACCATGCGCACCCTGCGTAAGGAAGACATCGTTGCGTGCATCAAGGCTCTGGTCGAGCTGCGTGACGGCAAGGGTGATGTTGATGACATCGACCACCTTGGCAACCGTCGTGTCCGTTCCGTTGGTGAGCTGATGGAAAACCAGTACCGCGTTGGTCTGCTGCGCATGGAGCGTGCGATCAAAGAGCGTATGTCCTCAGTTGAAATTGACACTGTGATGCCGCAGGACCTGATCAACGCCAAGCCTGCTGCGGCGGCGGTGCGTGAATTCTTCGGCTCTTCGCAGCTGTCGCAGTTCATGGACCAGACCAACCCGCTGTCCGAAGTGACGCACAAGCGCCGCTTGTCCGCGCTTGGGCCCGGTGGTCTGACACGTGAACGTGCGGGTTTTGAGGTGCGCGACGTGCACCCAACCCACTACGGCCGCATGTGCCCGATTGAAACGCCGGAAGGGCCAAATATTGGTCTGATCAACTCACTGGCTACTTTTGCCCGTGTGAACAAATACGGCTTCATCGAAACACCATACCGCAAGGTCACAGACGGCAAGGTCACGGACGAAGTGTCCTATATGTCCGCGACCGAAGAAATGCGTCACACCGTGGCGCAGGCCAATGCGAATATGGGTGACGACGGGACCTTCAACAACGAGCTGGTCTCGACCCGTAAGAACGGTGACTACACACTGTCCCCACGCGAAAGCGTGGACCTGATCGACGTGTCGCCAAAGCAGCTGGTCTCTGTTGCGGCGTCCTTGATCCCGTTCCTTGAAAACGACGATGCGAACCGCGCCTTGATGGGTTCGAACATGCAACGTCAGGCGGTGCCGCTGTTGCAGGCCGAGGCCCCACTCGTGGGTACAGGTATTGAGGAAGTGGTTGCGCGCGATTCAGGTGCTGCGATCATGGCGAAACGTGCCGGGATCATCGACCAGGTCGATGCGCAACGTATCGTTATTCGTGCCACGGAAGATCTTGAGCTGGGTGACGCGGGCGTAGACATCTACCGCATGCGTAAATTCCAGCGGTCGAACCAGAACACCTGCATCAACCAGCGTCCGCTGGTGAAGGTGGGTGACAAGGTGCAAAAGGGTCAGGTTGTGGCTGATGGCCCATCCACCGATATCGGTGAATTGGCCCTGGGTAAGAACGTGGTCGTCGCGTTTATGCCTTGGAATGGCTACAACTACGAAGATTCGATCCTGATTTCTGAGCGTATCGTGCGCGACGACGTCTTTACCTCGATCCACATCGAGGAATTCGAAGTTGCTGCCCGCGACACCAAGCTTGGGCCAGAGGAAATCACCCGCGATATTCCAAACGTAGGTGAGGAAGCGCTGCGCAACCTCGACGAAGCGGGGATTGTCTATATCGGTGCCGAAGTTGGTCCGGCAGATATCCTAGTGGGTAAGATCACACCAAAGGGCGAAAGCCCGATGACGCCGGAAGAAAAGCTGCTGCGTGCCATCTTTGGTGAAAAAGCATCTGACGTGCGTGACACATCCTTGCGTCTGCCACCGGGTGACTTTGGTACGGTCGTAGAGGTCCGCGTCTTTAACCGCCACGGTGTGGAAAAAGACGAACGTGCCCTACAGATCGAACGTGAAGAGGTTGAGCGTCTGGCCCGTGACCGCGACGACGAGCTGGCGATCCTTGATCGCAACATCTACGCGCGTCTGTGGGACATCATCAACGGCAAGACAGCGGCGAAAGGGCCGAAAGGCTTTAAATCCGGTTCTGTCGTGTCCGAGGGAAGCGTTGCCGATCTGACCCGCGGTCAGTGGTGGCAGCTGGCCATGGCCGATGAAGATGACGCCAAGATCGTCGAAGCACTGAACGAACAGTACGAAATCCAGAAGCGTGCCATGGATGCCCGTTTCGAGGATAAGGTCGAGAAAGTGCGCCGCGGCGACGATCTGCCCCCGGGTGTGATGAAGATGGTCAAAGTCTTCGTGGCTGTGAAGCGCAAGCTGCAGCCCGGCGACAAGATGGCCGGTCGTCACGGGAACAAAGGTGTTATTTCCAAGGTTGTGCCTATGGAAGACATGCCGTTCCTTGCCGATGGGACCCCGGTTGACTTCTGTTTGAACCCACTGGGCGTGCCGTCACGTATGAACGTCGGTCAGATCCTTGAGACACACATGGGCTGGGCCGCACGTGGCTTGGGTCTGCAGATTGACGAAGCGCTGGGTGAATACCGCCGCTCTGGTGATCTGACACCTGTACGTGACGCGATGAAGATCGTCTATGGTGACAACGTCTATGACGAAGGCATCGCTGGCATGGACGAGGAAGAGCTGATCGAAGCAGCGGGCAACGTCACACGCGGTGTGCCGATTGCGACGCCGGTCTTTGACGGTGCGAAAGAGGCTGATGTGAACGACGCGCTGGTGCGTGCCGGGTTCAGTACCTCTGGTCAGTCGGTCCTTTACGATGGCCGCACGGGTGAGCAGTTCAGCCGCCCTGTGACGGTTGGTGTGAAGTATCTGCTGAAGCTGCACCACTTGGTCGATGACAAAATCCACGCGCGTTCCACCGGGCCTTACAGCCTTGTCACGCAGCAGCCGCTGGGTGGTAAAGCCCAGTTCGGTGGCCAGCGTTTCGGGGAAATGGAAGTCTGGGCATTGGAAGCTTATGGCGCCGCTTACACCCTGCAGGAAATGCTAACTGTGAAGTCGGATGACGTGGCAGGTCGGACGAAAGTCTACGAAAGCATCGTCAAAGGCGAGGACAACTTTGAGGCCGGCGTGCCAGAGTCGTTCAACGTGCTTGTAAAAGAAGTCCGGGGCCTCGGCCTCAACATGGAACTCCTGGATGCGGAGGATGAGGAATAGGGCAGCAAAACTCTTCGAAGGAAATGGTCGCCCAACCCCACCCAACGCACCCCAATTCAAGGAATTGAAGATGAACCAGGAACTGACAAACAACCCGTTTAACCCGCTCACACCGGCGAAGACGTTTGACGAAATCAAGGTCTCTCTGGCGTCGCCAGAGCGGATCCTGTCGTGGTCTTTTGGTGAGATCAAGAAGCCGGAAACCATCAACTACCGTACCTTCAAGCCAGAGCGTGATGGCCTGTTCTGTGCGCGTATCTTTGGCCCGATCAAAGATTACGAATGCCTGTGCGGTAAGTATAAGCGCATGAAATATCGCGGCGTTGTCTGCGAAAAATGCGGTGTGGAAGTCACTCTGCAAAAGGTCCGTCGTGAGCGTATGGGCCATATCGAACTGGCAGCCCCTGTCGCGCACATCTGGTTCCTTAAGTCGCTGCCGTCCCGCATCGGCCTGATGCTGGATATGACGCTGCGTGATCTGGAACGGATTCTTTACTTCGAAAACTACGTCGTGATCGAACCCGGCTTGACGGATCTGACCTATGGTCAGTTGATGACCGAGGAAGAGTATAACGACGCGCAGGACCTTTACGGCATGGATGCATTCCAGGCCAACATCGGTGCCGAAGCGATCCGTGAGATGCTGTCCCAGATTGATCTGGAGTCCGAAGCAGAGCAGCTGCGTGCTGATCTGAAAGAGGCCACAGGCGAGCTGAAGCCGAAGAAGATCATCAAGCGTTTGAAGATCGTTGAAAGCTTCCTAGAAAGCGGCAACCGCCCCGAGTGGATGGTTCTGACCGTGATCCCTGTGATCCCGCCAGAACTGCGCCCGCTGGTCCCATTGGATGGCGGCCGTTTTGCGACCTCTGACCTGAACGATCTGTATCGTCGCGTGATCAACCGGAACAACCGTTTGAAGCGTCTGATCGAACTGCGCGCGCCTGACATCATCGTTCGCAACGAAAAGCGGATGTTGCAGGAATCTGTCGATGCGCTGTTTGACAACGGCCGTCGTGGCCGCGTGATCACGGGTGCGAACAAGCGTCCGTTGAAATCGCTGTCTGACATGCTGAAAGGTAAGCAGGGTCGTTTCCGTCAGAACCTTCTGGGTAAGCGCGTCGACTTCTCTGGCCGTTCGGTCATCGTGACCGGGCCGGAATTGAAGCTGCATCAATGTGGTTTGCCGAAAAAGATGGCGCTCGAACTCTTCAAGCCGTTCATCTATTCGCGTCTTGAAGCCAAGGGTCTGTCTTCTACCGTGAAGCAAGCCAAGAAACTGGTCGAAAAAGAACGTCCCGAGGTCTGGGATATCCTTGATGAGGTGATCCGCGAACACCCTGTCATGCTGAACCGTGCGCCGACGCTGCACCGCTTGGGCATTCAGGCGTTCGAACCTGTGCTGATCGAAGGTAAGGCGATCCAGCTGCACCCGCTGGTCTGTTCGGCGTTTAACGCCGACTTCGACGGCGACCAGATGGCGGTGCACGTGCCGCTCTCACTGGAAGCACAGCTGGAAGCACGCGTTCTGATGATGTCCACGAACAACGTATTGTCGCCCTCGAACGGTGCGCCAATCATCGTGCCATCGCAGGATATGATTTTGGGTCTCTACTACACCACCATCATGCGCGACGGCATGAAGGGTGAGGGCATGTCGTTCTCGGATATTGAAGAGGTCGAACATGCGCTGACCGCTGGTGAGGTGCATCTGCACGCCAAAATCACAGCGCGTATGACGCAGATCGATGATGAGGGTAACGAAGTCTACGAACGGTTTGAGACCACACCGGGCCGTCTGCGCCTTGGCGCGCTGCTGCCGCTGAACGCGAAAGCACCCTTTGCCTTGGTCAACCGTCTGCTGCGCAAGAAAGAAGTGCAGCAGGTCATCGACACCGTCTACCGCTACTGTGGCCAGAAAGAGTCTGTCATCTTCTGCGACCAGATCATGACCATGGGCTTCCGCGAGGCGTTCAAGGCGGGCATTTCGTTCGGTAAGGACGACATGGTTGTCCCTGACACCAAGTGGGACCTCGTGAATGAGACCCGCGAGCAGGTGAAGGACTTTGAACAGCAGTATATGGACGGCCTGATCACACAGGGCGAAAAATACAACAAAGTTGTCGATGCCTGGTCCAAGTCGAACGACAAGGTCACCGACGCGATGATGGCCACGATCGGTACAACGCCCACGATGGACGATGGATCACAAGGTGAGCCGAACTCGGTTTACATGATGGCCCACTCTGGTGCGCGTGGTTCGGTCACACAGATGAAGCAGCTGGGCGGGATGCGCGGCCTGATGGCCAAGCCGAACGGTGAGATCATCGAAACGCCGATCATCTCGAACTTTAAGGAAGGTCTGACCGTTCTTGAATACTTCAACTCGACCCACGGTGCCCGTAAGGGTCTGTCGGATACGGCGTTGAAGACTGCGAACTCTGGCTACCTGACACGTCGTCTGGTGGACGTGGCCCAAGACTGCATCGTCCGCGAGGTTGATTGCGGGACAGAGCGTGCGATCACGGCTGAGGCTGCGGTCAACGATGGTGAGGTTGTTGCCTCACTGGCCGAACGTGTGTTGGGTCGTGTTGCTGCTGATGACGTGATCAAGCCGGGTACGGATGAGGTCATCGTCGAAGCAGGCGAGCTGATCGACGAACGCAAGGCCGATATGATCGACGTGGCCAATATCACGAAGATGCGTATCCGTTCACCGCTGACCTGTGAATCTGAGGATGGTGTTTGTGCGATGTGCTATGGCCGTGACTTGGCCCGTGGTACGCGCGTCAACATCGGTGAAGCTGTCGGTATTATCGCCGCACAGTCCATCGGCGAACCGGGTACTCAGCTGACCATGCGGACCTTCCACATTGGTGGTGTGGCCCAGGGTGGCCAGCAATCGTTCCAAGAGGCATCACAGCCCGGTAAGGTCCGTTTTGACAACGAAAACCTGCTGGAAAATGCCGCTGGCGAAATGGTTGTCATGGGTCGCAACATGACCCTGTCGATCATGGACGCAGACGAGAATGAGTTGGCCAGCCATAAGGTGGGTTACGGTTCCAAAGTCTTTGTCAAAGACGGCGCTGACATCCTGCGCGGTGACAAAATGTTCGAATGGGATCCATATACCCTGCCGATCATTGCAGAACAGTCCGGTACAGCCAAATACGTTGATCTGGTCAACGGCATCGCCGTGCGCGAAGACACCGATGATGCAACGGGTATGACCCAGCGCATCGTGGCAGATTGGCGTGCAGCACCGAAAGGCAATGAGCTTGCACCAAAGATCATCGTGCTGGGTGCCGATGGCGAAGCTGCGGTCAAGGAAGATGGCAACCCGGTTGCCTATCCGATGTCCGTGGATGCGGTTCTGTCTGTTGAAGACGGGCAAGAGATCAAAGCCGGTGATGTTGTCGCGCGTATCCCACGTGAGGGTGCGAAGACAAAGGACATCACCGGTGGTCTGCCACGTGTGGCCGAATTGTTCGAAGCCCGCCGTCCGAAAGATCACGCAATCATCGCCGAGATTGATGGTTATGTGCGTTTCGGCAAGGACTATAAGAACAAGCGCCGCATCGCCATTGAGTCTGCGGATGATGCAGACGTGAAGGTCGAATACATGGTGCCCAAGGGCAAGCACATTCCGGTTGCGGAAGGTGACTTTGTCCAGAAGGGTGACTACATCATGGATGGCAACCCAGCCCCGCATGATATTCTTGCGGTTATGGGGGTCGAGGCCCTTGCGGACTATATGATCGACGAAGTGCAGGACGTGTATCGCCTGCAGGGTGTGAAGATCAACGACAAGCACATCGAAGTTATCGTGCGCCAGATGCTCCAGAAGTGGGAGATTCAGGACAGTGGTGACACCGTTCTGCTGAAAGGCGAAAACGTCGATAAGGCTGAATTTGATGAAGCCAACGCCAAGGCGCTTGCACGAGGTGACCGCCCTGCGCAGGGTGAGCCGATCTTGCTTGGTATCACCAAAGCGTCGTTGCAGACCCGTTCGTTCATCTCTGCCGCGTCCTTCCAGGAAACAACCCGCGTTCTGACCGAAGCGTCAGTGCAGGGTAAGAAGGACAAGCTGATTGGTCTGAAAGAAAACGTCATTGTAGGCCGTCTGATCCCCGCCGGGACCGGTGGTGCAACCCAGCAGGTCCGCCGTGTGGCGCAGGATCGCGACAATGTCGTGATCGAAGCCCGCCGTGAAGAGGCCGAAGAGGCTGCACGCCTTGCTGCGCCGATGGAGATGGCGTCAGATACGGTAGCGGATGATCAGGTCTTTGCGGATGCCGCCCCGACGCCCGAAGGCGACGACGCGTAAGCAGATGACAGCGTAAATCAAAAGGGCCCTCGCATAGCGGGGGCCCTTTTTCTTTTGACGTCATGGTTTTTTGGACGTTGTGCCATCTCTGGCCCATAGGCTTGGTGTTGTTGCCTTAATCCGCGCTGAGTAGCACGTTTTCGGCAGCGTTGATCCCAGCCAATACGTCGGCTGTTGACGGGCAGTTCACGCCCTCGCATTGGACCGTTGCCGCATCAATCCAAACCTCACCCAATGCGGTTTTGACACGGTAGGTCGCGTTTTGGTGAGACAGAAACTCCCCCACAATCGTCATGGAGCCGTCATTGGCATGCAGCGCGATTTCATCTTTATAGCTGATGAAGGTGGCTTGCCCTGCAGTCAGTTCAATCCTGTTTGCACTCGCCGTGGAAGGCGCGAGAATTGCGAGGCTGATTACTGCGGCTGCAGCACATAGTCTATCGAGAATAGTCATCATTTGTTTACCCATACACTTGTTACGGGAATGACTATCCGCCACTAGGGCGTGAAAAGCAGGTCAGAAAATACATAACTAGTCTAAAAAGACAGCCTATACCGTAAAATTTCACCAAAATCTGCGCTCTCGCCGCATTTGCGCCTGCATGAAGCCCGGTTTGCGACGCAATTGGCCCTGTTCACGCATCATCTTACCCACAACCTGGGCGACAAGATTCATCCGGTAGATGGTGGCCGAAATCTGCTGATCCGTTGCTCCTAAAAAACACGCGAATTACATCCCATCACATTAAGACCAACGACTAGGAGGCGAAATGACTAGTCGGACCTATAGCTTGGCAGCTGTGTCAGCGCATTTCTGAGTGCATCGCCCCAGTTGCTGGATACCGTCTGATAATATTCATCATCCGCTTCGATCCGCGGTTTGTCCGAGGCCTGAAAACTGTCTGCGGTGTAAGTCTGCAAATCTAGCGGCAAGCCAACAGACAGGTTCGCTTTGATGGTCGAGTCAAACGACACCAGCAGCAGTTTGATCGCGTCTTCAAAGCTCATTTCAGGGTCATAGGCGCGTACCAAGATGGGCTTGCCGTACTTCGTTTCACCAATCTGGAAGAAGGGGTTGTCATCCGTGACTTCGATGAAATTCCCCTCGGGGTAGATCAGAAAGACCGTCGGCTTGCCGCCCTTGATCTGGCCACCAAGGATCACAGTGGCCTTGAACTTTGACGTCATTTCCTGGCCTTCAGAGCCGCTTTGCGCAATCACCTCCCGCAGTGTTTCACCCACAGTACGGGCGACCTGAAACATGGTTGGCAGCTCTAGGATTGTCGGATTGCGTTCCGAGATGATCTTGGTGCGTTCATCAAGCAGACCGATCAGCGCTTGCGTGGTTGCCAGATTGCCTGCGGTCATGACAGTGATCACCCGCTCGCCCGGCACGTCCCATGTGAACATTTTGCGTGTGACAGAAAAATTGTCGACACCGGCATTCGTACGGGTGTCAGACATAAAGACGAGGCCTTTGTTCAGGCGCAGTCCAACGCAGTAAGTCATTCAGGGTCCAATGCGGATTAAGGTCGCGGGTTCAGGTATCTGTCTATTGCTGAACTTGCAGCGATACAATCATCGCTTCGGTTGCAGAGCCTAAACGCACGCCAGAAATCGGTGATGCATCGCGCGAGTCGCGACCCGTTGCAATCCTGACATAGCGTTCATCAGGGCAAATGCGGTTCGAGACGTCAAAACCAACCCAACCCAGCCCATCAATATGCGCCTCGGCCCAGGCATGGCTTGCGTCTTGGTCCACCCGATCGTTCATCATCAGATACCCGCTGACATAACGCGCAGGCACGCCCGCAACCCGTGCGGCAGAGACAAAGATCTGCGCGTGGTCCTGACACACGCCAACACCCCCTGACAGTGCTTCTTCGGCCGTGGTCCCTGCCTCGGTGCCCGTTGTGCTGTAGGGCACAGCGTCGATGATTGCGCTGGACAGCGCGTGCAAACCATCCAGCGTATTGGCTGATTTCGTGACGGTCTTGGCCAGTTTTTTGATACCACGCCCTGCTTGGGTACGCGGTGTCGCCTGAAGAAAATGCCACAGGGGTGCTGTGCCATAGGTTTTGCCAAAGACACCGTCCGAGGTAAGCGTTTCGACCTCGCCCGAGACATCAACCGATACTTCGGTCGTGCCGGCATCGGCCTTCACCAGCAGCGTGCGGTTTTGATATTGGTCATCGAATGCCAGTTCGACCTGCCCACCCGAAACCGCAATATCCCAGTTGTGCACGGTTTGATGCTGAGAGCTAACCGGGGTCAACCGCACCTGTTGCAACCCGTAGGATACGGGCATGTCATAGGAATATGTCGTCGTGTGTTGAATGCGCAATTTCATGGCAAGGATTACCCCACGAACCTGTAGTCTTGTTCGATCTGCCGCCCCAATGCGTTGTTTTCGGCGATGAAGGCGGTGATGAAGTCATGCAGCCCTTCTTCAAAGACGGATGCGATATCATGCCCCCGCAGCTTATTGCGCTGTGCGTCGATCATGTCATGGCAGGGGAACCGGCATTTATAATCCTTGGCCAGATATCCCAGGTTGTCCTCCAACAACCGGCTGCAAAAAGACAGTGACCGCGGGAAGCGGCTGTCGAAGATCAGGAAATCCGCAATACTCGAAGGAGAGATATCATCATCATTCAGCCACCGGAACGATCGGTGGGCCGAGACAGAGCGCAGGATCGTTTCCCATTGCACATTATCCAGGGTCGAGCCGACATAGCTGGCCGAGGGCAGCAGCGTGTAATATTTGACATCAATGATACGGGCAGTGTTATCCGCCCGTTCCAAGGCGATCCCAATTTGGGTGAAATCATAGATGTCGTTGCGCAGCATCGTGCCATGCACCGCACCCCGCACCAATGCGGTGTGGCGCCGAATTTCGGCCAGCACGGCAGGCAATTTGGTTTCGGCAACAGGTGATTTCAGAACGGCCTTCAAGGCCATCCAGGTTTCGTTCACGGCCTCCCACACTTCTGTGGTGAGGGCCGTGCGTACCATCCTTGCGTTCATCCGCGCGTTTTCAATGGAAGAAATCACGCTGGATGGGTTGTCTTTGTCGCGCAACAGGAAATCCAGCGCATTTGGGGCTGTGTAATGATCATATTTCAGGTCGTAATTGCTGCGCACGCCTGCGGTGGTCAGCACGGATTTCCATTCTGAGACCGGGTCTTTTGATTTGGTCAGCGCGATGCGAAAACCAGCCTCGATCAGGCGCGCAGTATTTTCGCTGCGTTCCAGAAATCGGAACATCCAATAGATCCCACCTGCGGTTTTTCCAAGCATGCCGCTAGTCCTCCAAAACCCAGGTGTCTTTGGTGCCGCCGCCCTGACTGGAGTTCACCACTAGCGATCCCGCCTTCAGTGCCACGCGTGTCAGGCCGCCCGGCGTGATGTTCATCTCATTGGGGGACACCAGTGCAAAGGGGCGTAGATCAACATGCCGGGGGGCCAGCCCCTTTTTGGTGAAGATCGGTACTGTGGACAGCGACAGCGTAGGTTGGGCGATATAGTTGGCTGGCGACCGACGCAGTTTCGCGGCAAATGTCGCCAGTTCTTTCGTGCTGGCCGCGGGGCCGACCAGCATGCCGTAACCGCCTGATCCATGCACCTCTTTCACAACCAGATCGGCCAAGTTATCCAGCACATATTTCAGGCTGTCGGGGTCAGAGCAGCGGTAGGTTTCTACGTTCCGCAGGATTGCTTTTTCACCGGTATAGAACTCAATAATATCCGGCATATAGGAGTAGATCGCCTTGTCGTCAGCGATCCCGGTGCCCGGCGCATTGGCGATAGTGATATTGCCCGCGCGGTAAACATCCATGATGCCCGGCACGCCCAACATTGAGGATGGGTTAAAGTTTAGCGGATCAAGGAAATCATCATCGACGCGCCGGTACAGCACATCGATCACCTGATACCCTTGGGTCGTGCGCATAGCGATACGCCCATCGATGACCTGCAGGTCATGGCCCTCGACCAGTTCAACACCCATTTGGTCAGCTAGGAAGGAATGTTCAAAATAGGCCGAGTTGTGAATGCCGGGCGTCAGCACCGCGACCGTCGGCTTGCCAACGCAATTGGGCGGCGCGCAGGCGGCGAGTGAGCGGCGCAGGTTCTTTGGGTAGTCGCTGACCGGCTGTACTTTGATCTGGCTGAAGAGTTCGGGGAACATCTGCAACATCGTTTCGCGATTTTCCAGCATGTAGGACACGCCAGATGGCGTGCGCGCATTATCCTCAAGCACAAAGAAATCATCCTCGCCGGTGCGCACGATGTCTGTGCCGACGATATGGGTGTAGATACCACCGGGGGGCGAGACGCCAATCATCTTCGGCAAGAAGGCGTCGTTCTGGGCAATCAGCTCAACGGGCACAACGCCTGCGCGCAGGATTTCCTGACGGTGGTAAATGTCATGCAGGAAAGCGTTGATGCCGCGCACCCGCTGTTCGATGCCCTTGGATAGCTTGGTCCATTCACGGTTCGCGATGATGCGCGGGATCAGATCAAATGGGATCAGCCTTTCCTGTGCGGCGGCCTGACCATAGACGTTGAAGGTGATGCCCGTTCTGCGAAAGAACGCTTCCGCCTCTTTCGATTTTTTGGACAGGCGCGCGGGGTCTTCATGCGCAAACCATTTTTCATATTCTGCATAGGGGCCGCGCACCTTGTCGGCGCCTGATTGCATCTCATCAAAATACTGTCGGTCCAAGGTCATCACGTCAGGTTAACGTTTCTTAACACAGTTACAAGTTGATAGCGGCACTGGTCCGGTTCAGGGCAGCGTGCTGACCTCGACTTGCTGCATAAGCAGGTCCATCTGCCCGTATGAGGTCATAAATGAAACGTCAGCGGCATCACGGCCAACACCAATCATGACCATCTGATTAGGCTGTGCCATGCCTGTCGGGTCAATCAGATGCCATGCGCCATCGAGGTAAACCTGGGCCACAGCGTGAAAATCCTGCGGTGTCACATCGGGTGCATAAACGCTTGCCATGCGCGCCGGTATGCCCATCGACCGCGCCATCGCGATCAGAACATGGGCGTAGTCACGGCATACGCCAGCCATGGCGTGAAAGCTGTCCGTCGCTGTTGTGGCCGCGGTGCTGGCCCCATTGTCATAGGTGAAATGGATGCCGATCCAATCGGCCATCTGCGCGACAAGGGCACCGCCCGTTACCTCTCCAAATTGCATGGGCGCAAAAGTCAAAAATGCCTCGGGGTGGCAATAGCGCGATGGCATCAGATAGGGCGTGACATCGGCGGGCAGCGCTGTGATCGGTGTCGCTGCCAATGCGTCAAGCGTGACCGCAGGTCGATCTACCCGCACGGTCGCTGTGTAAGTGCATTCAAAAATCTCGGTGAAGGTGCCCCAACGCCTTTGTCCAATGCCACCGTCACCCGTGATAATGTTCCATCTGACGGCGCTATTCACGTTCAGATCGTTGGTCTCAACAGTTTGATCCGGGCCGTTGGCTGCCTCGATCTGCAACAACAGACTGCAAGGCGCGGGTATCGCGTATCTAAGTTGTGTTTTAATCGCTATTCGCACGCGCTGTCCCGTTTTCAGATCATCAGCGTTTCATTATCGCGCTGCTTTGTCGAGACAGCGATGACAGGAGGATTTGCCTCTGGCTTGTGGATAACCTGAAAAATGCTCAAACTCATGAAAAGGTATGACGGTAAACCGGGCAGCATGATGAAAATTCTCATTGTTGAGGATGACACCGAAACAGCAGACTACCTGACCCGCGGCTTGCGTGAGGCGGGGTGGGAGGTAACCTGGCACAGCGCCCCGCAAGAGGCGATGCTGACGCTTGCAGCCCGCAGCTTTGACGCCATCATTCTTGATCGCATGTTGCCGGGGATGGATGGGGTAGATGCCTTGCGTTTGATGCGCGGGGCCCAGATCACCACGCCGGTTTTGATGCTGACGGCACGATCGGGAATTGAAGATAGGGTCGAGGGGTTAGAGGCGGGAGCCGATGATTATCTGGTGAAACCCTTTGCCTTGTCGGAACTGATTGCGCGCCTCAAAAGCCTGGCCCGCCGTCCACCGATTGCGGTTGAGGCGACGAACCTGCGCTTGGGTGATCTGCATCTTGACCGCATCGCGCGACAGGCCACACGTGGGGCTGACCGGCTTGACCTTTCGCCATTGGAATATCGTTTACTTGAATATTTGATCCAGCATCCCGGTCAGGTGGTGACACGCAGCATGCTGCTGGAAAAGGTTTGGGGCTATCGGTTTGATCCCAAAACCAGCCTTGTGCAAACCCATATGAGCCGCTTGCGCGCCAAGGTCGATAAACCCTACGGCCAAGAGATGATCCGTACTGTCAGGGGGGCCGGTTATGTTATCGACGCGCCATAGCATTCTGGGCTCTTCTGTCTTCCAAAGGGTTCTTGCAGCGTCCGGGCTGTTTGTCCTGATCTCGCTTGCGGCACTTTGGGTGCTGACCTGGATCATCACCCACAACATCATATCCAATCAGGACGACCGGATTGCCGAAATGCTGGCCTATGGGGAAGAGCTGTTTTACGGCGATAGCGAACAGGCCCTGATTGACCAGATTGCCTTTGACGATGGCCCCATCTGGTCCTCGGATGAGATTTACTGGATCCTTGAAGAAGAGCATCAGATTTTTACCTTTCGCAACGCCGATGGTGACGCCGTGGCTGGCTATCCCGATCTATGGGCGGCGACAGAAGTTGAACGGTTTATCTTGCCCCATCCTGATATCGAAGAGGAGGTGCGCGCGCGTAGCGTTCAACTGCGCGGTGGTGGCACCATCACAGTGGGGGAATTCATACCGCAGCGCTATTATGAAGCCGTGAACCTTGCCGCATTTGGCACTTTGGCCATGATCGTGATTGTATTGCCGTTAGCGTTGATCACCGGGTTTTTTCTCAGCCGCGGTGTGTTCAACCGGATCGAAGGGGTTTCCGAAACGGCAGCCGCGGTCGCGCGCGGTGAAATGACCAGTCGCGCGCCTGTGACGGGGCGGTTGGATGAATTTGATCGCCTATCGCTGGGGATCAACCAGATGCTGGACCGGGTCGATACGCTCAATAGCAATATCGAGGCGGTGTCAGTGGGTGTGGCGCATGACCTCAAAACACCCCTCGCCAATCTGGGTGGCAGGTTAGAGTTGATCCGCCGCGATCTGCAAGACAGCACTGCTGTCAGCGCGCATGTGGAAGCGGCTGAAAACCACCTGTCGCAGGTGCTACGGATTTTTGATGCAATCTTGCGATTGGGGGAAGTCGAGGCCGGTGGACGGCGCGCTGCTTTTGTGGATGTGGACCTGTCCCAACTCGTCCGTGATCTGGGCGAGGCCTATGCCCCAGTTTTTGAAGATGCCGACAAGACCATGTCCGTTGATATTGCCTCTGGCGTGCATCTGCGCGGTGATCCAGAGCTGTTACAGCAGCTGTTGGCGAACCTTTTGGAAAACGCGCTGGAACACAGCCGAGATGCCGCAAAGGTGCACCTGCGTTTGGTGCGCAGTGATACCATCAGCCTGCATGTCGCAGATGACGGGCCGGGGATCGCCCCGCCAGACCGGGACCGGATTTTTGACCGGTTCTTTCGTGCTGACAGCAGCAGGACGTCGCCGGGCAATGGGCTGGGGCTCAGCCTGGTCAGAGCAATTGCAGATCTGCACGGCGCACAGGCAACACTTGATCCTGAGGCCGAAGGCGCACATTTTTCTGTGATCTTTCAGCAGGGTGACTGAACATTACAGGATCGTATGAAAGCCGACCGTGATATGTAACACGGCCGTCCCTTTCTTGGTGCTATGCTTACCAAAAGCGCCATGATTGGAGTTCTTGCGATGAAACGCTCAACCTTTGTCCTTACCGCATCCGTGATTGCGTCGTTTGCTGGCGCTGCCGTCGCAGGCCCGGCCGCGATGACGCCAGAGGAAGCAAGGCATCTGATAAGCCGCACGGGGTTCGGCGCCTCCCCACAAGAAATCAAGGCATTAACAGGCCTGTCTTATAAAGAGGGCGTTGCGGCGATCCTTGACACCGTCAACACAACGCCTTCGACCCCGATGCCTGATTGGGTGAATGGGCCGGATTACCCGGAGGTCTATATCTGGACATTGGGCCAAACCGCGCAAGAGCTGTTCTTCACCAATCGTTGGATGGAGATTGAAGAGCTGAGCGGTTGGTGGATGTCTGAAATGGTCGCAACACCCAGCCCACTGACAGAGCGGCTGACTTTGTTCTGGCACGACCATTTCGCGACCTCTTACGAAAGTGTTGAGAATGCGCAATGGATGGGACGGCAGAACCAGTTCTTCCGCGCGCATGCGGCGGGAAATTTTGCCGATCTGGCGCATGGGATTCTTCAAGACCCCGCCATGCTGATCTATCTGTCCAATATCGAGAATATCGCGGAAAGCCCCAATGAAAACCTGGGCCGTGAGTTTCTGGAACTCTTTACCCTGGGTGAGGGCCGCGGATATACGCAGGCTGATGTGGAAGCCGCAGCGCGCGCACTGACGGGTCATTCCATCGCGGAGCTAAGCGCTCCGGTTTATACTTTCTATCCCGAAGACCATGACGATGGCCGAAAATCGCTTCTCGGTCAGACCGGCAGCTTCGACGCGGCTGACCTGGCGGATATTGCCTTGGCGCATCCAGAGTTTGGGCCATACATCGTTGAGAAATTATGGCGCGCTTTCATTTCTGACCAGCCGGACCCAGCCGAGGTTGCACGACTTAGCACGCTGTGGCGTGAGCATGATCTGGAGCTTGAGCCGCTCTTGCGCGCGATGTTATTGTCAGATGCATTCTGGGCACCGGAAAACAGAGGCCGTTTGGTCAAATCCCCGGTTGTGCTGATTGCCGGGACCTTGCGCAGCTTGGGGACACCGGTTGAGAATTCAACAGGCCTGGCATGGCTGGCGCATGACATGGGGCAAGCGCTATTCTTTCCGCCCAATGTTGGCGGCTGGCCCGAAGGTGTTGGCTGGATCAACGATGCGAGTGCCACGGCCCGTGCAACGACGTTGAGCTATTTCGCCTTTGGCGAAATGGATGATGACGTTGGGACTAGAACGCCAATGATGGCGGCGACAAGCGGCGGGTCAGCCCCAGCGGAGGGTGGTCCAGAAGATTTTCGTGTTGGGCAAGTCTTTACCGTTGACTTAGAGCAGACCGATGCTGGGTTGGGTGGATTGTTTGTTCTTTATGATGTGTCCTTTGAAGGACAGACTTGGCGGTCGCTCCCGATCTGGGTCGAGGCGAACACCCAAGAAGATTATGCCGGTTACAGCATCCTGAAAGCCGATTGCCGTCCCACTTGCTTTCGCAGCATGCGTGGAGAAGAGGAAGAGGATTGGATTTGGTATGGTCCCTGGGAAGGTGCGTTGGAGGATGATCTTTCCGCAGCCTCCAAGCAAGACATCAGGCTATTGCAAGCCATTGCAGGACATCTGCCAGGGTTGATAGAGATCACCGGCGATCAGATGGCTTGGAAACCGGGACCGGGCGAAACGATGCCCGGCATCGGTGAAATAGTCGCGATGGTCCAAGATCTGGCTGATGAAAGCGCGGATGCGATCGGATCGACAAAAACCACGTTGGTGCAAGGCTTGCGCGCACCGGGTCTGTTAGGGTTGCAAGGCTATGCCGAGGTACGTGATGTCGATGATATTGACGGATATCTGGAACAGGCCGAACAGGCCCGCATAAGGCCTGCCATCCCGCAGGTCACCTATGCCACGGCCCGTGAATGGCTAAATGACCTGCCAGCGGGTGGTTTGGATAGCAAACGCGCGGCGGCAGCATTGCTGGCGGTCCCACGCCAGACCCGTGGCCAGCGCGAAGAACTGATTGCCGAAGATGTCGATGCGCTGGTCCGCGCGTTGATCCTGTCGCCTGAATATCAGGTTCACTAAGCCTTTATTGCGGAGATTGACTATGCACACACCCTCTCGTCGTCGTTTTCTTTCAGCTCTTGGCGCTGGCGCGGCCAGCCTGCCGTTGATCACGATGCCCGGATTTGTTGCCGCGGTAGGGCAGGACCTGCCAAAGGGTAAAACGCTGGTCCTGATCGAATTGGCGGGCGGCAATGACGGGTTGAATACCGTCATTCCGGTGACCGATCCGGCCTATCGCGGTCTGCGCCCCGAAATCGGGATCGCAGCGGCAGATGCGCTGCGTCTGGATGATGACACGGCTTTGCATGGGGCGATGCGCGCTTGCGCTGATATCTGGGAACAGGGCGCGCTGCAGATCGTTGAAGGCGTTGGATATCCGAATCCCAACCGCTCTCACTTCCGTTCGATCGAGATTTGGAACGCAGGGCAGGGCGCCGATAGTCTTGCGCGCGACGGTTGGATCGCCAGCGCCTTTGCTGATGGGCGCGCGCCGCAGCCTGCCGATGTGTCAGGGCTGGTGCTGGGCGGTGAGATGGGGCCTTTGTCGGGCGATGGTCGTTTCTCGGCCATGCGTGATGAAGAGACGTTTCTGGAAACGATTGAAAACTTGCCCCATATGCGGCACGCGGTCAGGCCAGAGCGCGCGCAATCCCCATTAGAACATGTGCTGCGCACCTACGACAGCGCGCAGGTCACCGGCGATGTCATCACGCGCAAACTGGAACAGTCGTCTGCACGCCATTTTGAATTTCCCGATAGTGAACTGGGTGTTCAGCTGCGCACTGCAGCACGTCTGCTGGAAGCGGGTGTCGAAGTCCCCGTGTTAAAGGTGGTTCAGGGGGGGTATGACACGCATGACAACCAGCCCGACGAACACGCTTTCCTGCTGGCTGACCTCAGCGCGTCGATGGGCGCATTTGCCGATGCCATGCGCCAGATCGGGCTGTGGGACGATGTCACCATCGTGACCTATTCCGAGTTTGGCCGGACAGCCCGCGAAAACGGATCATATGGTACCGATCACGGGACGGCCGCGCCGGTTTTTGTGGCCGGGGGCCAGGTTGCAGGTGGTTTTGGTGGGCGTCGGGTGGCATTGGACCAGCTGGTCGATGATGATCTGGTGCATACAACAGATTACCGTGATCTCTATGCCGGGTTGCTGCAGGACCTCTGGGGGATCACATCGCCTCAGGCGGCACAGGCCATCAAATTACACCATAGGGTTTGATCATCACCAGGTCCCACTCATTTTTCCTTCGTGAAATTGTGCTTCCCTGCACTACAATAAGTTGCGTTGGGCCGGATCCATGCACTGGATTTGACCGTAACGTGGGAGGGCATCACGCCGTTGCCTGACGCGATGCGCCTTTTGATAGGCGGTGACGAGAGGGGATATCAAAGATGCTGAGCAAGATTCTCGTGCCGGTGCGCGGCGACGGTATGATCGAGACAGTGCTGGGCCATGCGGCCGCACTTGCGGCGCGGCACAAGGCCCATATCGCTGTCGCCCATTGCCGGGCCCGGACCGAGGATTTGATGCCTTACGGCGTCCAGTTGCCGGCCTTCGCGCGCGAAACACTTGCAGAGCAGGCCCGTGAACTGGCAGATCAGGAAGAACAAGGTGTCAGAGATCAGGTACAGGCTTTGACCGCGGGCCTGGGCATCCAAGAAGGCAATGGACTAGCGCGCGAGGCCGCATCATTCGCCTTTGCCGAGGAAAATGGGCTGATGGCCGATGTTATCAAACGCAATGGGCGGTTGGCTGATCTTGTCGTTGTTGGCAAACCTGACAGAGACCGCAATCTGGGCACTAATTCATTGAAATCAGCACTGTTCCGCACCGGTCGCCCTGTCATAATGTGCCCAAAGAACAACAATGTGCCTGGCGATCTTGGCCGGCATATCACGGTGGCCTGGAACGGGTCGCTGGAGGCATCGCGCGCCGTTGCTATGACGATGGATTTGGCTGGCGCTGCAGATGTCGTAACGATCCTTACGGGTGGGTCAGGTGAAACGCAGGGCACCACAGCCACAGAATTGGCAGGATACTACCATTTGCACGGCATTAAGGCCGGGGTGCACCGGTTTGATGGGCGTAACCCCGGTGAACAGTTGCTGACTAAGACGGCCGAATTGGGCGCGAACCTGCTGATCATGGGGGCTTACGGACAGAATCATGAGCGTGAGACACTCTTTGGCGGCAACACGCAAACCGTTGTAGATAAGGCGGAAATGCCTGTCGTCCTTGTGCACTAAGGTATGCTTTGGCCGCGCAATAAAGTTTTACTTGAAAAGCCGCTTCTACAAGATAGTTTCTAAATTATTAAAGATGAATCATTTTTCTGAGTACAGTCGTCGGTTGTATGCAATTGCATTCAAACTGAACCACTCACGTCCAAATAGGGGATTACTTCGATGAAATTGACGAAACGTATGCTGCTAAGCTTAGCTGGTGCGACACTGTTGGCCAACGCGCCCATCCAAGCTTTTGCGCAGGATTGGCAACCACGCAAACCGATCGACTTTGTGATCATGGCGGGTGCTGGTGGTGGTGCTGATCAAATCGCACGCTTCATTCAGGCCGTTGCCGAACAAGAAGACCTGACAACGCGTCCACTTGTCCCCAACAACAAGGGCGGTGGTTCCGGCGCAGAGGCATTGATCCACGTCAATACAGCGAGTGACCCCGATCATACGATCCTTGTGACGCTGAACTCTTTCTTCACAACGCCATTGCGGCAGCAGAACCTGGGCATCGACATCCAGACGTTTACGCCCGTGGCGATGATGGGCGTGGATCCGTTTGTACTTTGGGTTCACAAAGATAGTGGGATCACGACTTTCGAAGAATATGTCGCCAAGGTCCAAGAAATGGATGGTGAATTTGTCATGGGCGGCACAGGTGCTGGCCAAGAAGACAGCATCGTCATCGCCTATATGTCTGGCGCATACGACCTGGACATTAAATACATCCCCTATGACGGCGGTGGTGCGGTTGCCAAAGACCTTGCCGGTCAGCAGATTATGGCAACTGTGAACAACCCGGCCGAGGCCAAAGGTTTTTATGAGGCTGGCGATTTCGTACCGCTTCTGGCCTTCTCTGACGAACGGATGCCAGCATATCCTGACGTGCCAACCATCAAGGAAAAAGGTCATGATTTTTCCTACTATAACCAGCGCGCCATTGTTGGTGCACCTGGCATGTCGGATGAGGCCGCGGCCTATTATCAGGACCTATTCACCACAGTCTATGAAAGCGAGCAGTGGCAGGGTTACCTGACCTCCGAAAGCCTGTCGCCGCTTTGGATGGATGCTGACGAGCAGCGCGACTATTGGGCGCTTCAGGTCGAAAACCACCAGACGTTGCTTGCCGCTTTGGGCGAATAAGCCTGCGCGACTGCTGAATGACCCCCGTTTTTGGGGATTTGAAGATCAAGGAGGGCCGGATGCGCGTCGGTGAACTATTAACCGCGGGGTTTCTGGCCCTTCTTTCATTGTATCTTATGTGGAAAAGTACAGAGCTGCCCATCGGCTATATCGCAGGTACCGGTCCGGGTGGGGGTGCTTGGCCGTTCTGGTTGTCCGCCATCATGTTAATCTGCTGTGTTTGCATCGCCTTTAACTGGTGGCGTGAAACCAGCCCGGCCTCACAGTCAGATGAGCCTGTTTTGGATAGCCATGGCTGGCGATCACTGATTTTTGTCGGTGGCGGTATTATTGGCTTTGTCACCCTGATCACCATCATTTCGATGTATGGCGCAATCGCGGTCTTCTTGTTTTATTATATCTGGTTTCTTGGGCGACATAGCTTTGTTCTCAGCCTTGCCATATCGCTTATCACGCCAATTGCACTCTTCTTTTTCTTTGAAGGGGCGATGCAGATCACGATGCCATCGGGTTTGCCCTTCACCGACCCAGTGTTCAACGTCCTCTATGACATCATTTACTAAGGCCATGGCACGCCGCGCAGAAGAAAGTATCTAACCTATGGAAGTTCTCGCTCTGCTCGGTGACGGCATGCTGTTGTCGCTTCAGCCACTGAACCTGATGATGATCCTGATCGGGGTGACCTTGGGCCTGTTTATTGGCGCAATGCCGGGGCTCGGGTCAGTTAACGGCGTGGCGATTTTGCTGCCGGTGACGTTTCTGGTGCCACCCGGTTCGGCAATCATCTTTCTTGCCGCGATTTACTATGGCGCGATGTATGGGGGGGCTGTTTCCTCGATTACGCTCGGTATTCCCGGCGCGTCGACTGCAGTGGCGACAACCTTTGACGGCCGGCCCTTGGCAAGACAGGGGCGTGCGAGCCTGGCACTGGTGACTGCTGCCCTGGCCTCATTTGTTGGTGGCACGATTGCCAACGTTCTTTTCACCATGTTCGCGCCCGTTCTGGCTTCGGTCGCCTTGTCCTTTGGACCGCCAGAGGTCTTTGCCTTGATGCTGCTGGCCTTTGCGACATTCGTGGGTCTTGGCGGTGATGACATTCCCAAAACCATCTTTTCGATCTGCTTTGGCCTTGTGCTGGGTGCCATCGGGTTTGATCAGATTTCTGGCGCGCCGCGTCTTGTGCTATTTGACTATAACGGATTTCTGCAAGGCATCGGTTTCCTGGTGCTTGCCATTGGTGTTTACGGCATCGGAGAGATGCTCTGGACCATTGATCAGACGCGTGGCGATGTGACCGCGACAACACCGAAGATGACCGTGAAGGGCATGGCGTCTGATACGAAAGAAGCGGCCAAGCGCGGCTGGAAAGGAACGATGATCGGATCGTTCCTTGGGTTTTTTGTGGGAGTTCTGCCAGCAGCGGGTGCAACGCCGGGATCGTTGATGTCCTATGGCGTGGCCAAGATGGTGTCGCGCAAGCCTGAGGAGTTCGGCAAAGGCTCGCCCGATGGCGTGGCGGCACCGGAGGCTGCGAATAACTCTGCCTCGACCGGTTCGATGTTGCCGATGTTGACACTGGGTATCCCCGGCTCGCCCACCACGGCGATCTTGTTGGGCGGTATGGTGATCTGGGGCCTCGTGCCCGGCCCACGGCTGTTTGTGGACGAGCAAGAGTTTGTCTGGGGCCTCATCGGGTCATTCTATATCTCGAATGTGGCCGCCCTTTTGATCAACCTGGCCTTCATCCCGGTTTTCATCTGGATGTTGCGGATGCCATTCACGATCCTTGCGCCGATGATATTTGTGCTTTCCATCGCCGGCGGCTATGCGGCGACACGCGACATGTTTGATATCTGGCTGATCGTGCTCTTTGGCCTTGGGGCTTTCTTCATGCGCAAGTTCGACTATCCGCTGGCACCAGCTGTGCTGGCCATTGTTCTGGGGCCAATTGCTGAACCCACGTTGCGCCAGTCGCTGTTGCTGTCATCCGGCGACCCGTCGATCTTTTTCACGCGGCCAGTCGCTGGGCCGATCACAATCATCGCTTTGATCCTGATCTTTTTGCCGCTGATCAAGCTGGTGCGCCGATTGCGCGACGAAAGAAAGCCCGCGTCGTAAGGCGGGCATTCTGTCTGAATTAGCTGTACAGACCGGCGGTTTTGCCGCGCAGCTGGATTAAAGCCAGCACCGTATCAATGGTTGGCGTGGGCGTCTCGGTCACGCGGCCCAGCTCTTGCACAGACCCTACGAGCGCATCAATCTCCATCGGGCGGCCTATATCGAGGTCTTGCAACATTGACGTGCGGTGCGCACCGACGTCAGCGCCACCCTGAATTCGGCGATCGACGTCGATGGGGAACTTTACGCCCAGCTTTTCGGCGATGGTTTGTGCCTCAAGCATCATATTGCGCGCCACCTCACGCGTGCCGGGTTCGGTGCAAAGCACATCCAGCGTGGCGTGGGTGAGGGCCGATATGGGGTTGAAGGACAGATTGCCCCACAACTTTACCCAAATCTCATCGCGGATCTTGGGACGCACGGGGGCTTTCAGCCCTGCCGCACTCAGCGCCTTTGACAGGCGCAGTGCACGTTCGGATTTTTCACCCGAGGGTTCGCCCAAGGAAAACCTGTTGCCTTCGATATGTTTGATCACACCGGGTTCGATCACCTCTGCTGCTGGGTACACCACGCAGCCCAACACGTTGTCCGGCCCAAATCCATCCCACTGTGCATTGCCAGGGTCGACACTGGCGAGGCGCGTACCTTCCAAATCCGTCCCGATCTGATGAAAATACCACCAAGGCACGCCGTTGACGCCGGATACGATGGTCGTGCCTTCGCCAATCAGCGGCTGCATCTTTGGCACAACAGGCGGCACTGAATGCGCCTTGAGCGTGACGATGACATAGTCTTGCGGGCCCAGGTCAGCCGGGTCTTCTGACACAGTAACGGTGTGCGTTTTGCTTTCGCCCTCTTCAATCAGCGTCAGCCCGTTGGCTTGCATCGCTGCCAAATGCGGCCCGCGGGCGACAAGGCTGACATCCGCCCCGGCTTCTGCCAGTTTGGCACCCATATAGCCGCCGATGGCGCCTGCTCCGAAAATGCAAATCTTCATGATGCTGTATCCACAAGGCCAAGTTTTTCGGCCAATCCGATACGTTGCAATTTCCCGGTTGCCCCTTTCGGGATTTCATCAAGGATGATCACCTTACGCGGCACTTTGAAATCAGCCAGCCGTGCGGAGGCAAAATCGCGCACATCCCGGTCGCTGATATCTTCGCCTTCGCGCAATACGACAGCGGCGGCCACTTCCTCGCCCAGTTTCGGATGGGGCAGGGCAAAGGTCACAACCTGTGCAATAGCCGGATGCGCTGAGAGGACACCATCCACCTCCAACGGGCTGACTTTTTCACCGCCACGGTTGATGATTTCTTTCAAACGCCCCGTCAGGGAAAGGTAGCCATCAGCATCAAAGGTGCCTTGATCGCCTGTGCGGAACCAACGCTTGCCTTCGGCATCGAAAAAGTTCTTGGCGTTGGCATCTGGGTTATTCTCATACCCCGGTGTCACATTCGGGCCAGAGATCACGATCTCACCAATCGCGCCATCGGTCAGCTGTGGTTCGATCTCATGCGCGATGCGCACCTCAGGGCCGGCGGGCAGGCCCACCGCGCCGGGCTTTTGTGTGCCGGGTTTCAGTGGGTTTGAACACATCTGATGAGCGGCTTCTGTCATACCATAGCCTTCGACGACAGGGGCGCCAAAAGTCTCGAACAGCTTTTCCATAACCGGGCCGGGAAGGGACGCAGAGGAGGAACGCAAGAAGCGCAGACGCGCTTCGGCGATGATGTCCGCATTGCGCGGGGCACGCGATAAGATCGCCTGATGCATCGTTGGCACAGCGGTGTACCATGTCGGGTCGCAGTCGCGCAGCCAGCTGAAAAAGCGCAAGGCGTCAAAGCCGGGGGCGCACCAGACCTGACCGCCCGTGGCCAGGGTTGAAGAGACCGCCGCGAGAAGACCGTGGATATGGAACAGCGGCATGACGTTCATGCAGCGATCGTCCGCCGTCAGCGCCAGCGATGTGGCGATGTTATGGGCGGATGCCGCGACGTTGGACTGCAGCAAAGGCACGATCTTTGGGCGCGAGGTGGTGCCTGAGGTATGCAGGATCAGCGCGACATCGCCTGCCTCGGGCGCGCTGGTATCGCAAGTGCCGGTGGCATCTGTGGTCAGGGTGAATGCGCCTGCTGGCGCGCCATCATCAACTGATAGACGCAAGATCGTGACCCCCAGTTTTTGGGCTGCTGCATAGGCGGGTCCTTCGTCATCGGCCATCAAAATAACAGCCTTGGCCTTCAGGTCTTCAATATAAAAAGCAAACTCGTCTTCGCGGTACGCGGGGTTTAATGGCGCTGTCACTGCTGATTGTGCAATTGTGATAAATGCTGCGGCCATTTCAGGGCCATTGGGCAGCACGATGGCCACCCGGTCCCCGCGTCCGATACCGGCCTTGTGCAGCGACTTGGCCACCGTATCCGCCAATGCACGCAGGCCACCATAGCTGAGCCAATCACGCTCAGGTGCGCCAATAGCTGGCGCCATTTCAGGGTGGCTCGCGATTAAGCTTTTTAGCGTATCTGACACTTCAATTCTCCGATTAACTGAATGATATAAGCATAGCGCACATGGGGCCCCTTGCAACCGTTGCGGGCGTGCGACAGCGTTGGATACGCTCGAATTTCGGAAGGGTCTGAGGCGGGATGAAATCCCTGATGCGCGGGATCGTAAATCCAATCAGGTATTACTAGCGCCGGACAAACTGCAGTGTTGTGCTTTGTGTTCTGCTGGCAGAAGAGGTGACGCTTGTCATGGCCAGCGTATCGGGGTCAATCAGCTGCAGGGTCAGGCGTGTTTCTTCCGCGCCGCGGCGGCCTGACAACGCTATGCTATCTTGCCCAAGAACACCGTCCAGCACCAGTGCCCTGCGCAGGCTATTGTCGTTCTCCTGCCGGGCCGTCAGCGTGCCATCATCATTGCGGATAATGCGCAAATTAACGTTTTCATTCCGTCGCGCACTGGCGCAAACCCCCGCGATATTGGTTGTGCTTTCGTCTGACGTGACGCTGATACGACAGCGGATGCCCTCTTCGATATTGCGATCCAGAAAGGTGCCGCTGCCAGCCCAGCTGCCAGCCAGATCGGTTAAGACATCCTGCGCCATCGCGCCATGCGCCATCAAGGTCAGGCCAATCGCCAGAAGACACCGCATTACATCCAACCCTTTCGTAGCAAGAACAGCAACAGACTAGGGAAAAG
>JBCAZI010000024.1:0-38960 GCA_038533095.1 Pseudomonadota bacterium | reverse complement strand
CCTGCGAAAATCCAGTTCAAAGAGGTTGATTTAGACGCGGTGGGGGGCGCCGCGGGCAAGGTTGTGGTCTTTGTTGATGCGGATGGCAAATTGGATGCGGGCGCGCGCAAGGTAAATACGCTAACCCGCAAGGCGCTGGCACGGTTTTTGGGCAGCGAGGCCTTTGAAAAGATGGCTGCAGGGGATGTTGCATCATTGCGCTATCCGGGTGGCATGGCTGCTGCTGCCGTTTGTGTGGTCAAACTGGGCCGTCGTCCCAGCAGCCAAGAGGCGCGCAAAGCGGGTGCGCAACTGGCCAAAGCGCAGGGTGGTAAGGACCTGTTGGTTTTGGCCGGTACGATTGCGCGCGCGGATGAGATCGCGTTGGGGCTTGCGCTGCGCGGATATAAATTTGATGCCCATAAAACGGCTGATAGCAAACCGGCAGGTGGCGTCACCTTTATGGTATCCAAGCCTGAAGAGGTGGCGAAATCGGCAGCACCCATGGCGGCCATTGCTGAAGGCGTATTCTTCACCCGTGATCTGACAAATGAGCCCGCCAATGTACTGACCACAGATGACTTTGCCGCGCGGCTGGCGGCGATGCAGGAATTGGGGTTGGATGTCGAGATCCTGGAAGAGGACGCGCTGGCCAAACTGGGGATGCGCACATTGCTGAGCGTCGGCCAAGGCTCTGACAGCCCCTCCAAAGTTGTTGTGATGTCGTGGAACGGCGGCGGCAAGGAAGCGCCGTTCGCGCTGGTCGGCAAAGGGGTGGTCTTTGACACGGGCGGGATCAGCCTGAAACCTGCAGGCGGCATGGAAGACATGACCATGGACATGGGCGGTGCAGGCGTGGTGGCAGGCGTGATGCGCACATTGGCGCTGCGCAAGGCCAACGCCAATGTCGTGGGGCTTGTTGGGCTGGTTGAGAATATGCCGTCAGGCAACGCAACGCGGCCCGGTGATGTCGTCAAATCCATGAAGGGGGACACGGTCGAGATCATCAACACCGATGCCGAGGGGCGCTTGGTGCTGGCTGATGTGCTGTGGTACGCGCAAGAGCGCTTTAAGCCGGTGGGGATGATCAATCTGGCCACGCTGACCGGGGCCATTCTGGTAGCGCTGGGGCATGAAAACGCGGGGCTCTTCTCGAACTCTGATGATTTGAGCGATGCGTTCCTCAAAGCCGCCAAAGCCGAAGGCGAGGGCGCATGGCGCATGCCGATGGGCCCGGCCTATGATGATCTGCTGAAGTCGCGCATTGCCGATATGAAAAACGTCGGCGGGCGTATGGCGGGCTCGATCACCGCAGCCCAGTTCCTTCAGCGCTTCGTCAAAGAGGATGTGCCATGGGCGCATCTGGACATTGCGGGCACGGCCAGCGTGAAGAAAGAAACCGGCCTGGCCCCGGCAGGTGCGACGGGCTGGGGCGTGATGGCGCTGAACCGCCTGATCGCCGACAATTACGAAAGTTAAACCGTGGGTGCTGCGTTCTTCTACCACCTGACAGACAGCCCGCTAGAGGCAACCTTGCCGATGCTGATCGGCAAGGCGCGCGGGGCCGGCTGGCGTATTCTGATGCGGGGGAACGATGCAGCCTTGCTGAAGCGGCTTGATGAGGTGCTTTGGCAAGGGCCCGACGACCAGTTTTTGCCGCATGGGTTGGCCGGGGGGCCGCATGATGCTGATCAGCCGGTCCTGTTGGGTAACGGGCCCAGCGATGGATTCTCTTGTGTGATGAGCGTGGGTGGGGCGGAGGTCAGCGCGGAGGAGGTCACGGCGCTGGAACGGACCTGTATCCTGTTTGACGGGCATGACGGTGCGGCGTTGGAACAGGCGCGGGGCCAATGGAAGACGCTGACCGACGCAGGCTGCACCGCGCAGTATTGGGCGCAAGAGGGTGGGCGCTGGACCAAGAAGGCGGAAAAGTAAGGTGGATCATGATCCACCTTACATGCCCAACACCCTGATCCTAGAACGCAAAGCTGGAATCGAAGTCTTCAGGCAATTCTGTCGGCTGCGGTGTGCAGGCTGCAAGTAGAATTAGGAGCGCAACTACGCGGATCATCGGTTCAGCACCAGTTCCCCGCCGGAAATCTCAATCCGGTCGTAAAGCCCAAGGTAGGTCATGCCGAGCAGGGAGCTGTCCATTGCGCCTGCGTTGACGACCGCGGGCACATTGCGGTCCTCAATTTCGCCCAATGCCACGAGGCCAAGGGTGACAGGTGCTGTGCGCACGACCCCATTGGCGGTAAAGGCCGACCCGCTGAAGTTGAGAGTGTCTGGATCAAACCCCAACCGGGCGGCGTCTTGCTGTGACAGCACAACTTGGCTGGCGCCGGTATCGACGACAAAACGGATTGGCTCATTATTGATCTGGAGCGTCAGGTGGTAGTGCCCGTCATTGCCAAGCGGGACTGCTACTGTGCTCTCGTTAATGACGGCCTGGCGCGGGTTCACATCATTGCTGATATCCTCCCACAGCCCATAGGCACCGATGACGCCGACGAAGATCAGCGCCCAGATGGCCGCTTGTTGGGCCATTTTGCCCATATTGCTGCGTCCCGCGACGATAGCGGACCCGGCAATCGCGCCGCCCAGAAGGACCAAATAGGTCAGTTGCATGATTTGGTCTGTGCTCATGAAGTTGATATAGGCATTAACCGCCGATCCCAAAACCCCTGAGCCCATCAAGAACGAACTGCACGGCCAAAGCGGCCAGCAACATGCCCAGCACGCGGGTGACGATATTCAGCCCGGTTTTGCCCAGGGCACGTTCAATGGCGGGGGCGGCGAGGAATGCCAGCAGGACGATCAGCAGGACCGCCCCGATCACAGCGGCGATAGCGCCCATGTCTGCGGCCCCTTCGGCTTGGCCCGCAAGCAGGATGACAGTCGTGATTGCACCGGGGCCGACGATAAGCGGCAGGGCGAGGGGGAAGACCGATGGATCGTCCTCGTGTTCCGCCTGGCCTTCGCTGGCCTGATCCTCGCGCCGGGCCTGGCGGCGTTGGAACAGCATATCAAGGGCCGTCAGAAACAGCAGGATACCACCTGCGATGCGGAAGGCATCCATCGAGATGCCGATAAAGCCCAGAACGGCCTCGCCCAGAAACAAAAACACGATCATCAGACCGGCGGAAACAAGAAACGCCCGGATCGCAATCGTGCGGCGTTGGGTTGCGGTCATGCCCTGGGTCAACGCGATGAATACGGGAGCGAGCCCTGGGGGATCGATGATGATGAAGAGCGTGGTAAAGGCTGTGATGAGGGCGGGGAGTTCGGTCATTGCGTTCTGTCTGACAGGGGGTGGATCAAATTTCTAGAAATTTGATGCCTCCGGCGGGAGTTTTGGGCCAAGATGAAGGAGGAGGCTGGTTATTTCCCTTCGGCTTTTTCGAGTTTTTCGAGTGCGGCCAACCAGAGCGCCTCGGCGCGGTCCAGCCCCTCCATCACTTCGGCGTATTTCTTGTTCCATGTGGCCAGCTCACCTGCTTTGCCGTCTTCATAGAGTGCGGGGTCGGCAAGTTTTTTGGCAAGTTTGTCGCGCATGTCGTTGATTTTATTGACTCTCTCTTCGTTTTTGCGCACGTCAGAGCGTAGCGCCATCAGCGCCTCGCGCGACGGTTTGGCGGCTTTCACGGGCTTGGGTTTGACTTTTTCGGCGGGCTTATCCGGTGTCAGCAGCATCTTGCGATAGGCTTGCAAGTCTTCCTCATAGGGGTTCACATGCCCGTCTTTCACCAGCCACAGCCGGTCGGCGACCATGGACAGCAGGTGCATGTCGTGGCTGACGAGGATCACAGCACCTGAATAGGCGGTGAGCGCTTCGACCAGCGCCTCGCGGCTTTCGATGTCGAGGTGGTTCGTCGGCTCGTCGAGGATCAGCAGATGCGGGGCGGGTAGGGTGGCCAATAGCAGCGAAAGGCGTGCTTTTTGTCCTCCAGACAGGCGGCCCACTTCGGTATCTGCTTGGTCTGCACCCAGCCCGAAACCGGCAAGGCGGGCGCGCAGTTTGGCTTGGCCTTCATTGGGGCGTTCGCGGAACAGGTGGTCGAGCGGGGTTTCTTCGATCCGCAACTCATCCACCTGATGTTGTGCGAAAAAGCCGATGCGCAGTTTGTTCGATGTCACCATCTTGCCGCGTGCCACGGGCAGGCGGTCGGACAGCATTTTCGACAGCGTCGATTTGCCTTCACCGTTGCGGCCCAGCAGGGCGATGCGGTCGTCCTGATCAATGCGCAGGTTCAGGTCATGCAGGACGATATTATTGCCATAGCCCACCGCGGCACCCTCGGTCGCAATGATCGGTGGTGACAGCTCTTCGGGTTCTGGGAAGGTGAAAACGGTGCGTGCGGCATCTTCGGGCGCGCGGATGGTTTCCATCTTTTCCAGCATTTTGACGCGGGATTGGGCCTGTTTGGCTTTAGAGGCTTTGGCTTTGAACCGGTCCACGAAGGCCTGCAGATGCGCGCGTTGTGCGTCTTGTTTCTTGGCCGCTGCGGCCTGCACGGCCCGGTTTGCAGCGCGTTGCTTGGCGAACGTATCGTAGGGACCTGTGTAATAAATCAGGTTCTTGTCTTCGAGGTGCAGGATGCCGCCGACAGAGCGGTTCAGCAGTTCGCGGTCGTGGCTCACGATCAGCACGGTATGGGGGTATTTGACAAGATAGGCCTCAAGCCAGAGCGCGCCTTCGAGATCGAGGTAGTTTGTCGGTTCATCGAGTAGCAGCAGATCAGGTTCGCTGAAAAGCACGGCAGCCAACGCCGCGCGCATCCGCCAGCCGCCGGAAAACGCAGAGCAGGGCATTTGCTGTTCTTCATGGGTAAAGCCAAGGCCGCGCAGGATGGTGGCAGCCCGCGCTTCGGCTGACCATGCCTCGATATCGGCCAGCCGCGTTTGCACCTCGGCGATGCGCGCAGGGTCTGTCGCGGTTTCGGCCTCTGCCAGCAGTGCCTCGCGTTCCGTATCGGCGCGCAGGACGGTGTTGATCAGCGACACCTCATTGCCCGGCACCTCTTGGCTGACACCGCCAATTTTCCAACCTTTGGGGATGTTTACATTGCCGGTATCCAGCACCATCTCGCCCCGGATGACCCGAAAGAGCGTGGTTTTGCCAGAGCCATTGCGGCCCACAAGACCCACTTTATGCCCTGCGGGAATGGTCACAGTCGCATGTTCAACCAAGGTGCGGCCATCGACGGAATAGGTGATGTCAGAAATTTTCAGCATAGGCGGGCTATGATTGATCCTTTCGGGCGGGTCAATTGGGCTTATGCCAGTGGCGCTTTGATTGGCCTGTGTTTAAGCAGGCGCAATGAACGAGACACAGACCATATTTCGGGCCAGCCTGATCGTGATCGCCTTTGGCGTGCTTTGGGGTTTTTACTGGCTACCTTTGCGCGCGATTGATGCGTTGGGGTTTTCTGGCCCCTGGGGCACGGTGGCGATCATGGTGGTGGCTGTGGTCTGCATGGCCCCATGGGGCTGGCGTGGGCGGCACAAGTTATTGGCGTCGCATCCGATGGCGATTGCCGCGCTGATCCTGGGCGGCTGTTCCCTGATGTTTTATTCGCTGGGTCTGCTTTATGGCCGGGTCGCCATTATTGTGATCCTGTTCTACCTGACACCGATCTGGAGTACATTGATCGGCCGCTACCTATTGGGCTGGCCGATCACCCGCCCGCGCGTGGCGGCGTTACTGGCCGGGGTTGCCGGGCTTGCGCTGATGCTGGGTGCGGATGGTGAGGTGCCTTTGCCGCGTGGTTTGGGCGAATGGCTGGGGCTGGCCAGCGGGTTTTGCTGGGCTGTGGCGTCGATTGGGATCAAGGTGAAGGCGACGGCGGGGCCTGGTGAAAGCACGTTTCTTTTCGCTGTTGGCGCGCTGCTAGGTGGCATGATCTTATCGCCTTTTCTGGCCCCTTTGCCCGATTTGGCGGCATTGCAGCAGCCCCTTACCGCAGCCCTATGGATCGGGCTTACAGGCGCGCTGTGGTGGGGTTTGTCGATTGTGGGCTTGCTGTGGGCCACGACCAAGCTGGAACCGGCGCGCGTGGGTATCCTGCTGATGTCAGAGGTGCTGGTCAGCGTGATTTCTGCAGCACTCATCGCGGGTGAGCTGGTGTCGGCAACCGAGCTTGCGGGCGGTTTGCTTGTCCTTATCGCGGGTGTTTTAGAGTTTTGGCCGGATCGTCGCAAGCAAGGGACCGGCCCGCCATAGCAAATTCACTGCTTTTCATGGCCAGATGTGCGTGGTAGGGCGCAGCCATCAATTCATCGGGACCAATCCCGCCCTGCAATCAAAGGTGTCTCTCATGGCGATCCAGCGTACTTTTTCCATCATCAAACCCGACGCAACCAAGCGTAACCTGACCGGTCAAATCGTGGCCAAATTCGAAGAAGCAGGTCTGCGTATCGTGGCCTCAAAGCGTATCCAGCTGACATTGGCGCAAGCGCAGCAGTTCTACGGTGTGCACGCGGAGCGTCCGTTCTTTGGCGAGCTGTGCGAATTCATGATTTCCGAGCCGATCGTTGTGCAGGTTCTGGAAGGCGAAGACGCGATTGCCAAGAACCGCGAAGTCATGGGTGCGACCAACCCAGCGGATGCCGCCCCTGGCACGATCCGCAAGGAATTCGCGCTGTCCATCGGCGAAAACTCGGTTCACGGTTCTGACGCGCCAGAAACAGCCGCCGAAGAGATCGCTTTCTTCTTTTCCGGGCTCGAGCTGGTAGGTTAAGCCAACAGGTTGGGTTGATCCCAGCTAACTGATTTTGAGGCCGTCCGCACCGTTCTGGCGTGGGCGGCTTTTTTGTTAAGATTGCGCTCTAACGCACGGTAGTTACGGATGTTTGCGTTGTAGAGCACGTCGAAGATGTCACCGATCACTGGCACCATGCCGACGAAAAAGTCGAGCACCGTATTCAGCGTCATGTAAGCCAACGTGCCAGGCGATGCGCCCAGTTTGCGTGCCTCGTTGATCAGCCACAGCGACGGCAGGGCTGTGAGCGCGTCACCCACAACGGGGATCAGGCCCAGAATGTTATCCAGACCCACCGAAATATTGGTGCGGGGGATATAGAAAAGGGCGTCCATACGCCACGCGACTTTGCGCAGGCGGGCGAGTTCAAAATCAATGTTCTGTTCTATGTTCATGCTATTAACATACACGATTCGAGGGTAAATGTGAAGGGTATTTACTTTTTTGTTTTGGGGAGCGGCATTTGCGAGGTGCAAAAGGGGAGTGAGTTTAGGCTACAAGGGGAAGGATTGCTGTGTCGGGGACCGCAGTTCAGTCTGCCATTCATTGAAAGGTGACAAATGGCAGGTTTGCATCAAGTTTCATGCATCATCGCAAGAGCAACGGGTAGGCCGTATGCGCCATGCCCGACCTCGGGAGGGCCGTGCCAGAAATCGGACCTTCATGCCAAAAAGCGACGGTGAAACAAGGACCGCAAGCGATGTTAGAATGCCCTCCCAGGGGGGAGGTCGGGCATGGCGCATACGCGCCGGGCTCGTTGTATGGAGACTTTGGCGCTTCAAGTCAAAGACAGCAAAACCCGCCTTATAGGCATTTGATCTACCCTAACGATCAACCTCAACCACCCCGATCTGATTGAGAAACCGCTCCAACTCGGACCGGTTTTCATCAAAGCTGCCTGCTTTGATTTTATCAAAGCTTTTGCGCAGTGCCTTCTTTTCTTCACCCTTGCAGTCGTTCCATGGCCGGCCCTGCAGCGCCATATGCAGTACGTAGTAGCCAATGAAATGGGGTTTGCTGCCGCCTTCTAGCAGCTTGGCATAGGCGGCGTCAGCGCCAAGCGCGCGCAGTTCTTCTGCGGTGTTGATCCCGACAGATTTGAGAGAGGCCTCAAACGCAGGGCCGATGTTTTTGATCGAAGTCAGCTCTGCCATACGCCGATTTTACGGGAATGCAGAAAAAAGGCCAGTGAGGTCAGAGGCGGATCAGGGAGGGGATCCTGCGGCAGCGGCCTCACCGGCCGAATGGTGTCTTTTACCGTCAGATGCTCGCGTAATCGGTATACACGGGTGTCTGCGGTTTGCCTTGCATCTGTGTTGCGGGCTGCGCAGGTTGCGGCGCGGCCGGCGCTGGTGGGGTATTTGGTTGTGCTGTGGCCATTTGTCTGGTCCTTTAGCTTGCTCGTGAATTTACACTACTGAACGTAGCGCCAATCTGACGAGAGGCTGAGGCCCTCAACATGCTTGTGACGTGACAAAAATGTGACCAATAGATCAGTTTTTAGGGTTTTCCACGCCGCGGTGCGGCATTGCCACCCCTGCCTAAGCCCTTGCGTGGCTTGGCTTTTCCGCCCGGTGGCACGAAGCGTTTTGAGGTATCTTTGGCGTTACCGCTGTGTTTACCCGCAGGTTTGCCACCACCGGCCCCACGCGGTTTTGTGTCAGAGTTGTAACCTGATTTGCCCTTTCCGGCTGGTTTTTTCCCATCGGATTTACCCTTGAACGGTGGCTTGCCGCGCTTTTCGGTCAGCGCTTCGCCATGATCGCGACGCGCTGGTTTGTGGCGCGGCTTGCGGGTTTTGTGGTCATCTGCGGCACCGGGGATCGGTTTGATCGCGGGCACATCATCTTGCTGAGATGGCGGCGGTGGAGCCTGATCGTGTGGTGCGTGCCGCTTTGGTTTGCCTTTGGGCTTGTCGCCAAAGTCCCGCTTGGGCTTGCCGCTTTGTTTGGGGCCGTTGTCATAGTCGCGCTTGGTTTTGCGCGGGCCGCGCTCGCCCAGTTGCGGTGGGCCGTCCAAGGCTTTCAGCGTGCCTTGGTTTTCCAGCTTCATGTCGCTGCCCACGGATTTCAGGAAACCCGGCACAGCAGGGGCTGATATTTCGACGAAGGTTTCATTGGGCTGAATGCGGATCGCCCCGATTTCATTTTTGGTGATCCCGCCCGCCTTGCAGATCATTGGCAAAAGCCAACGCGCCTCTGCCTTGCCTTCGCGCCCGATGTCGATGCTGAACCATTTTGAGGGACCAAAGCTTTTGGTCTCGCGCGGTTTGCGTTCCTTGGCGGCGGGGCCATCTTTATATTCGGAGATGAATTCAGGGGCCGATTGCTTGCCTGCGTATAGGCGCAGGTAGGCTGCCGCGATTTTTGTCGCGTCATGCTGTTCCAGTAGGCGCGCGGCGAAAGCCTGTTCGTCTGCGGTGAAATCGGCGGACCAAACCTCATCTGTCAGCAGGCGTTCTTCATCCTTCGCGGTCACTTCCTCGGCAGAGGGCGGGGTCGCCCAAGTCGCGGTGAGTTTCCCCCATTTCAGCAGGTTTTCCCCACGCCGTTTCATCTTGGCGGGCACAATCATCGCCGAAATACCCTTGCGCCCTGCGCGGCCTGTCCGGCCAGAGCGGTGCAGCAGGGTTTCGGCGTTGGTGGGCAGTTCGGCGTGGATCACCAGCTCTAAGTTCGGCAGATCAATGCCGCGTGCCGCCACATCGGTGGCGACACAGACCTTGGCACGCCCGTCGCGCATGGCTTGCAGCGCGTTGGACCGTTCGGATTGCGTGAGCTCGCCTGAGAGGGCGACGACCGAGAAGCCGCGGTTCGACAGCCGTGTTGTCAGCCGTGTGACCATCGCGCGGGTATTGGCAAAGACGATGGCGTTGGGGGCATCGTAGTAACGCAGCACGTTGATAATGGCGGCGTCGATGTCGTGGTTGGCGACAGATAGGGCGCGGTATTCGATGTCGCTGTGCTGTTTTTCTTTGGTCGTGGTGGCGACGCGGACCGCGTCTTTTTGGTAAGATTTTGCCAGCGTCGCAATCATAGGCGGCACGGTCGCGGAAAACAGCAGGGTGCGCCGGGTCTCGGGCGCTTCGCTTAGGATAAATTCAAGGTCTTCGCGGAACCCCAGATCAAGCATCTCATCCGCTTCATCCAGGACCACGGCCTTGATATCGGACAGATCAATCGTGCCGCGCATGATATGGTCGCGCAGACGGCCCGGCGTGGCGACAACGATATGCGCGCCGCGTTCCAGGCTGCGCCGCTCATCCCGGAAATCCATGCCGCCAACGCAAGAGGCCAGCGTGGCACCCGCGCCCGCGTAAAGCCACTGCAACTCACGCTTCACCTGCAAGGCCAATTCGCGTGTGGGCGCGATGATCAGGGCATGGGGTCGGCCAGCGGGGCCGAACGTGCCATCCTCGGCCAGAATGGTTGGCCCGATTGCCAAGCCAAAGCCCACCGTTTTCCCTGATCCGGTTTGCGCGGAAACCAGCAGATCTTGCCCCACAAGCGCTTCATCCGTGACAGCCTGCTGCACGGGTGTCAGGTCGTTATAGCCTTGTTTGGCAAGGGCATCGGCAAGGGTCGTGATCATGATCTCTGGCTTTCTGGCGGCGTCCGACCTGCGCCCTACGCCTGTGCGGCGCATTTGTATAGGGGGAATACCTGCAAGTTCTGCGTCTTACGGGGCGTTCCGCACAAACCAATCATCAATGCGGGTTTTCAGCGCTGTCCAGATGGCGGGTGCACCCTTTTGTACTTTGGCCCCAACGCGCGCTTGCAGCTGTGCTGCGGTCACATTGTATTCCGGCCATGTGCCGCCATCTGTTTCAAGGTTTGAGATGACAGGCTGCACCCGATCGATGGATTTCGCAAAGATAGCGTCATCGGTTTCCGCCGCTTCGAATTCATCCCAAAGCGCGCGAAACGCCTGGGCCTGATCGGCGGGCAGCAGGCCAAAGATGCGGGTCGCAGCAGCCCGTTCGATGGCTTCCATCGCGGCGGCGTCATAGTCGCCATGGATCGGGTTATCGCCTGCGTCAATTTCCACCAGATCGTGGATCAGCAGCATTTTGATGACCCGATTGATATTGACGGGGCTCTTGGCATGTTCGGCCATGACCATCGCGTAAAGGGCAATGTGCCAGCTGTGTTCGCCCGAATTTTCGCGCCGCGATGCATCGCAAAGCGTGGTGCCACGCAGCACGGATTTCAGCTTGTCAGCCTCGGTCAGAAAGGCCAGTTGGGCGTCGATGCGGGCAGTATCGGTCAAACCTAGCCGCGCGTCGGTTTTTTTGGCGAGATTTTGGATGCTCCGTCACCCTCAGGCGCTTCGGATTGCAGGAATTCATCCAGCGTATTCAATACATCGGCGAATGCTGCATCTTCTTCGCTTTGCGGCTCTTCCACAACAGGTTCTTCCGGCCCGGGCTCAGCCATTTGGCTTGTATCTTCGGCGACTGCTTCGGCATCCACCGTTGCGTGCCCATCGGAAATGACATTGCCTTTGATCTGAATTTTCCCAGCGCGTTTTTCCAACAACTCACGGGCGCGCGCTTCGGCCCGGCGCACACGGACGGCTGTCAGGTAAGCCTCTTGCAGGGTTTGCGACGAGGCGCCCAAAATTTCGCTGACCGTTTCGACGATGCGGTCATCCCCCGACCGCATCATATCGGCCAGTGCCAGATCGGCGAGTTCGCCCGCCACGCGTTCGAGGTAGCTATCGGCCATGGTTAGCGCGTGTTCTCTGTTAGACGGCGGCGTACATAGGTGCGCACCGTGTCGATCATCGGGTCCATATGCGGGTCTTCAAAGAAGTGGCCGGCACCCTGCATTTCATCATGGGTGATGGTGATGCCCTTTTGCTCATGCAGTTTGTTGACCAGGCTCACCGTATCAGCAGGTGGTGCTACCCGATCGTTTGAGCCGTTGATGATCAAGCCGGATGAGGGGCAGGGGGCCAGGAAGCTGAAGTCATACATATTGGCGGGCGGGCTGACCGAAATGAAGCCGGTGATTTCAGGGCGGCGCATCAGAAGCTGCATGCCGATCCAGGCGCCGAAGGAAAAACCAGCGACCCAGCAGTGTTTGGCGTTGTTGTTCATGGATTGCAGGTAATCGAGTGCGGAGGCCGCGTCAGACAATTCGCCAACGCCTTGGTCATATTCGCCTTGGCTACGGCCCACGCCCCGGAAGTTGAACCGCAGTACTGTGAAGCCCATGTTATAGAAAGCATAGTGCAGGTTGTAGACCACCCGATTGTTCATCGTCCCGCCGAACTGCGGATGCGGGTGCAAAACAATTGCAATCGGCGCGTCCCGGTCCTTTTGTGGATGATAACGCCCTTCAAGGCGTCCTTCGGGTCCGGGAAAAATCACTTCGGGCATGGGTGTTTCCGTTACTGCTATTGGTCCTTGGTGCATTCTTGACGAAAACACTTGGACACTTTAGAAAGATTCTAAACTAAGGCGGTCGCCGTAATCGTTGTGGTCACGGTGAAGTAATGATGCAGCACCGCGCCGTCAATCAAATTGCACCTGTCTTTCGGGGGAAAGCCAATGAAATTAAGCACCAAAGGCCGCTATGCGATGGTTGCCCTGGCTGATCTGGCGCTGCAGGAGGGCGATGCGCTGGTGAATCTGACGGAAATTTCAAAACGTCAGGATATATCGCTGCCGTATCTGGAGCAGCTGTTCGTGAAGCTGCGTCGCGCGGGTTTGGTCGATTCAGTGCGTGGCCCGGGTGGCGGGTACCGTCTGGCGCGTCCGGCATCCGATATTCGCGTGGCCGAGATTTTGGGGGCCGTGGATGAAACCGTTTCAGCCATGCACAAAGGTGCGGGGGCCTCTGGTGCTGCCTCTGGATCGCGCGCGCAATCAATGACCAACCGTTTGTGGGAGGGGCTAAGCGCACATGTCTATGTGTTTTTGCATCAGGCCCGGTTGTCGGATGTGGTGAGCAATGAATTGGCGCCTTGCCCGGCGGTGCCCGCTTTATTCGAAGTGGTTGATGAAGCGTCCTAGTGGCGCTGCCACCGCCTTCGGCTCCCCCGAGGTATTTTGGAACATGAGAAGAGATGAGAGCCTATCTGGATCATAATGCGACGACCCCTTTGCGGGTTGAGGCGCGGGAGGCGATGATTGCGGCAATGAATGTCGTGGGCAATCCCTCTTCTGTGCATGCAGAGGGCAGGGCGGCGAAAGGGATTGTCGAGACGGCGCGGGCGCAGATAGCAGAGGCGGTGGGGGCCTCTGGCGCTGATGTCGTCTTTACCTCTGGCGCGACAGAGGCGGCGGCGCTGGCTTTGGCGGGGCGTGGATTGAAAGCAGCCCCGATTGAGCACGATGCGGTGCATGCTTGGGTTGACCCGGCACTAGCGGTCGTTGAAGGGGCGGTACAGGTGACTGAACCGGCGGGATCAACCGTGCAATTGGCCAACTCTGAAACCGGGATTGTGCAAGACTTGCCGCAAGGCCTTGCCGTCAGTGACATTACCCAAGGCTTTGGCAAAGTCCCATTTGCTTTTTCGTGGTCAGGGGTCGGCATGGTGTTTTTGTCGGCGCATAAGTTTGGTGGCCCCAAAGGCGTGGGCGCGCTGATCTTTCCGCAAGGCACTGATGTTGCATCACAAATCAAGGGCGGCGGGCAAGAGATGGGCCGCCGGTCTGGTACCGAAAACGTGGTTGCGATCGCAGGCATGGGGGCTGCAGCGGCGGCTGCGCAGGCCGATCTGGCGGCGGGAAAATGGGACCGGGTTGCCAAACTTAGAAATATTCTAGAAACAGCCATTGAGGCTGCCGAAAAGAGTACTATTTTTGTCGGGAAAGGAGCAAACCGTTTGCCGAACACCAGTTGTTTTGCCTCGCCGGGGTGGAAGGGTGAAACGCAGGTGATGGCGATGGATCTGGCGGGTTTTGCTGTATCGGCGGGCTCTGCCTGTTCCAGCGGTAAGGTCAAGACCAGCCGGGTGCTGCAGGCGCTTGGGCTAGACAATGAAGTGGCATCCAGCGCGATCCGCGTCTCGCTGGGGATCGACACAACCGAAGATGAGGTCATGCGCTTTGTGCAGGCCTGGAGCGAAAAGAGAGCGCGGCGCAAGGCCGCTTGAGAGGGAAGAGACATGACAGCTTTGGATACCGTTGAGGTCAAAGAAGGCGTTGATCAGGAAACCGTGGATGCGGTCAAGGAACTCTCGGGCAATTACAAATACGGCTGGGAAACCGAGATCGAGATGGAGTACGCCCCAAAAGGCGTGAACCCCGATATCGTGCGCCTGATCTCACAAAAGAATAGTGAGCCGGAGTGGATGACCGAATGGCGTCTGTCGGCCTTTGAACGCTGGGAAAAGATCGAAGAGCCGACCTGGGCGATGGTCAATTACCCGGATATCGATTTTCAGGATATCTATTACTATGCCCGCCCGAAAAGCATGGAAGAGAAGCCGAAGTCACTGGACGAGGTTGATCCGAAGCTGCTGGCCACCTACGAGAAGCTGGGTATCCCGCTGAAAGAGCAGATGATTCTGGCGGGTGTCGAGGGGGCCGAGGATGCGCCTGCTGAGGGCCGGAAGGTGGCTGTTGATGCGGTGTTCGATAGTGTATCTGTTGGCACGACATTCCAGAAAGAGCTGGAGAAGGCGGGCGTGATCTTTTGTTCGATTTCCGAGGCGATTGAGAACCACCCTGAACTGGTGAAGAAGTACCTTGGCACTGTGGTGCCGCCGTCCGACAACTTCTATGCAACGCTGAACTCTGCCGTCTTCTCTGACGGGTCGTTTGTGTACATCCCGCCCGGCGTGCGCTGCCCGATGGAGCTGTCGACTTATTTCCGCATCAATGCGGAGAATACGGGCCAGTTTGAGCGCACGCTGATCATCGCCGACAAAGGCTCTTACGTATCCTATCTTGAAGGCTGCACCGCGCCCAAGCGTGATACGGCTCAGCTGCACGCGGCGGTGGTCGAGATCATTGTGGAGGAAGATGCCGAGGTGAAATACTCTACCGTCCAGAACTGGTACCCCGGTGATGAAGATGGCAACGGCGGCATCTATAACTTTGTGACCAAGCGCGCGGATTGCCGCGGCGACCGGTCCAAGGTGATGTGGACGCAGGTGGAAACGGGCTCTGCCGTCACGTGGAAATACCCAAGCTGCATCCTGCGCGGCGACGACAGCCAGGGTGAGTTTTATTCGATCGCGATTGCCAACAATATGCAGCAGGCCGACACCGGCACAAAGATGGTGCATCTGGGCAAGAACACAAAGTCGCGGATTGTCTCGAAGGGGATCAGCGCGGGTAAGGCGCAGAACACCTACCGTGGTCTTGTGTCCATGCATCCAAAAGCAAAGTCGTCACGCAACTACACGCAGTGCGACAGCCTGCTGATTGGCGACAAATGTGGGGCGCATACGGTGCCTTACATCGAGGTCAAGAATAACTCGTCCCGTGTCGAACATGAGGCGACGACATCCAAGGTGGATGACGATCAGCTGTTCTATTGCCGCTCGCGCGGGATGGATGAAGAAGAGGCGGTTGCCTTGGTCGTGAACGGTTTCTGTAAAGAAGTGTTGCAAGCATTGCCAATGGAATTTGCGATGGAGGCACAGGCTTTGGTCGCGATTTCGCTGGAAGGGTCTGTTGGCTAGTCATGCCACATTTTAACCACGATATTTGTCGCGGCACTGTCACGTCGCGGCCCATTTCTTGCCCCAGTTCGATGCGATTAAGCATTGAACAAGCAATTTATGGGATCGTGGCACATGGGAATGGCGAAACAGGATATCAACGATTTTCGCGCGCGCGTGAAAAAGATACAGAATCCACGCAACAACTCCTACTACGATCGCGACCTTGGCATGCACATTCCCAAGCGTGTGCCACGCGACAAAATCAAGAAGAAAACCCAACCAGACGAAGATTCCTATCTTGGCAAATTCGTGGTTGCGATGGTGCTTGGTGCGTTTGCACTGATGCTGGCCCAAGTCGCGCGAATCCAGTATTTTGGTTTGGGTCTGGAGACCGAGGTCAGCCTCGCTCTGGAACTCTTCATGGGCTTCTGGGCAATGCTCATCATCTCGACCCTGTTAAGCAAGCGCCATCCATTCGATTTGGTCGGGCAGGTGGTCGGGATCGGCGCAATGGCCGTCGCCGGGCACAACCTGATCTGGCGCTGGCCAGAGCAGATGGCCTATATCTACACCGACGCTTACGTGCAGCAGATCCTGCAGCAAACCGAAGAGATGAGCATCGTCTGGGGCGCAAGCGTTTTCGCGCTCTAAGACTTGAAACTTTCGCTTCTTGTGCTCGAGTTGCGCCATGACAGTCATGGCCGCAATCCGTACAAATGCCTGGACCCAGGCAGAAGTTGACCTTCTGGCGCGCCTAGAGAGCGTTTTTGGTGATGCTGTTGCAGTGGTTTTTCACAACCGACCTGCCGACCTGAAGCTTGACGTACCGGTTGTCGATATCGATGACGAATGGGTCAATGCAAATAAGCTTCGCGCAACGCCGGACTGGGGGTGGCGGTGTGGCGATTATTTCTACTACGCGTTACGGCAGGCCTTTCCTGACTGTGATCACTATTGGCTGGTTGAACCGGATGTGGTCTTTACCGGTGACCCATCGCTGTTATTCGCTGCGACCGAGGCTGATCCATCCGATCTTTTGGGCGTTCGTCCCGCGCCGTTCAACAGTCCCATGCATCGCTTTACCCAAGCTTTGAAGCCGCTGGTAGCCCACCGCGCGATTTTCGCGATCACCCGTTTTTCGGCCCGGGCCATTGACCGGCTGTTTGCGCTGCGCAAGACGGATTCAAAACGCAAGCTGCGCGCATTCAACGTTGCCAATGATGAACTGTTCTCCTTTACCCATGCGACTGCCGACCCTGAGCTGACGATAGGGGATATTACGACGCTCGCACCAGAATGGTTCGTGAAGGGGTCTGTGGAAACGGATCCAAAAATCCTGGTTGATATCGTCAAAGGCAACGCCGCGCTTGGCAACAGCATCTTTCATCCCGTACTGCAAAAAGAGGTTTTCAAAAGGAAGATCGCGACACGCATGGCCAAAGGCAACGGGTTTATCAAACACAGCACGCGATCCTTTGCGCATCTGGAAGATAGCGATCTGGAAGACATCGCAGAGGCGTCGAAACAAGATCTATTAGCCGCTTTGCGACATGTACGTAATACTGGCGTCGCCTCAAATGATTAAATGGCGGCCCTCGCCAGCGCCTGGGTGAGGCAACGAAAAGAGACATCGCGGCAAAAGCCGCAACAGATAAGACTAAGGAGCATAAAATGCTGGAAATCAAAGGCCTAGAGGTCAAGCTGGAAGAAGAAGACAAGCAGATTTTGAAAGGTGTTGACCTTTCGATTGCGCCCGGCACCGTCCACGCGATCATGGGGCCTAACGGGTCTGGTAAGTCGACCCTGTCTTATGTTTTGTCCGGCAAGGATGGCTATGAAGTGACAGGCGGATCAGCGGCCCTTGAAGGTGGCGATCTGCTGGATATGGAACCGGAAGAGCGCGCCGCTGCGGGTCTGTTTCTGGCCTTTCAATACCCTGTGGAAATCCCAGGCGTCGGTAACATGACGTTCTTGCGCACCGCTGTGAACGCGCAGCGCAAAGAGCGGGGCGAAGAAGAGCTTAGCGCGGGTGATTTTCTGAAGGAGGTCCGGGCCAAGGCCAAGAGCCTGAAAATTGACGCCGATATGCTCAAGCGCCCGGTGAATGTAGGCTTCTCTGGCGGTGAGAAAAAGCGCAATGAAATCCTGCAGATGGCCATGCTGGAACCCAAGATGTGCATCTTGGATGAAACGGATTCTGGGTTGGATGTTGATGCGATGAAACTGGTGTCCGAAGGCGTGAATGCGTTGCGGTCAGAAGGCCGGTCTTTCCTCGTCATCACCCACTATCAGCGCCTGCTGGATCACATTAAGCCTGACATCGTGCATATCATGGCCGATGGTCGCATCGTGAAATCCGGTGGCCCGGAACTGGCGCTTGAGGTGGAAAATAACGGCTACGCCGATATTCTGGCAGAGGTGGCCTGATGGCATTGGCAAAGCTGAAAACCGATATGACAGAGGCGCGCTTGGCCGATGTCGCCGTCCCACAGGGTGTGGCCTGGGGCAATGCGGCCCGGGCGGATGCGCTTGCGCGGGTCCGTCAGATGGGTCTGCCCACCAAGCGCGATGAGTATTGGAAATACACCGACCCCACCAGTTTGACGGCGGTGGATGCGTCAGAGGCCGCATTGTTTCACAACGATGAAGGGCCGCTGTTTGATGCAGTCGATCGTGTCAAAATCGTCTTTGTTGATGGTGTGTTTGATGCGGATGCCTCTGATGATCTGAGCGGAGAAGGGGTTGAGATTGAGCGTCTTGCCGATGCGATGGCCACCGATATTCACTGGGCCAAAGACATCTACGGTGTGTTAGAGGCGCGCGGGCAAATACCCGTCGAACGCCCGCTTGCGGCATTGAACACCGCATTGGCAACCGATGGCATTGTGATCCGCGCCACTGGCAAAGCATCCAAGCCGATCAACCTGATTTATTTGCACAAGGACATATCCTCTGACGCGATCCTGCACAATGTGGTTAAGGTCGAGGCGGGGGCCGAGGTGACCTTGCTGGAAACAGGTCCAGCTGCGGCGCGGTTTTCCAAACAGCTTGAGGTCGATGTCGCAGATGGCGGCACTTTCCACCATGTGCGTGCGCAGGGCCGCGACCATAAACGGCGTGCTGTAACCCATTGTTTTGCAAAGATTGCGTCAGGGTCAACATTCAAGTCCTTCACACTGACCTTCAACGGTGTTCTGACCCGCAATGAATGCGTGCTGGAAATCACTGGCGATGATGCTGTGGCCCATGTGGCGGGTGCCTGTGTCGGCGATGGCAAGGATTTTCACCATGACGACACGGTCTTTATCACCCATGACGCGGTGAATTGCGAAAGCCGGCAGGTCTTCAAAAAGGTGCTGCGCAATGGTGCGACGGGCGTATTCCAAGGCAAGATTTTGGTGAAGGAGGGCGCGCAGAAAACCGATGGCTATCAGATCAGTCAGTCACTGTTGCTGGATGACGATAGTGTCTTCCTCGCCAAGCCAGAGCTGGAAATCTACGCCGATGATGTGGCCTGTTCACATGGGTCAACCTCGGGCGCGATTGATGAAACAGCGCTGTTTTACCTTCGGTCACGTGGGGTGCCATTGCATGACGCCCGCAATCTGCTGACCCTGTCGTTCCTGGCCGAGGCATTGGACGAGATCGCGGATGAGGCATTGGCAGATGATCTGCGGGACCGGCTGGAAGGCTGGCTGTCGCGGCATAGCTGATGCCAGTCACCAACGACATTATGCGCACATGGCGCAGGCCGCGCGCGGTGATGCGCGACCTGCTGGCACAAGGACGGCGCGAGGACCGTGCGATTATGTTCCTGATGGTCAGCTGTCTGTTGATCTTTGTCGCACAATGGCCGCGCCTGCGCCGTGTCGCTGATGGGTATGAACCATCGCCATGGCCGCCAGAGATGAATTTCGAAGGGATGATGACCTATACGTTCTTTAGTTCAGTCATCATTCTACCGCTGTTTATGTATGGTATCGCCGCCCTGTCGCATCTGGTAGCCAAACTCTTTGGCGGTGCGGGCACATGGTTTGGCGCGCGACTGGCGCTGTTTTGGACCTTGCTAGCAACCTCGCCTTTGTTTTTGTTCTACGGCTTGGTGCGCGGGCTCATCGGGCCGGGCAGTCAGGCCGCCCTAGTCGGGGTTATCGGGGCGGTTGTTTTTCTGATCATATGGGTTCAAACCTTGCGCGAGGCCGAAAGCAAATCATGACCGTTGATTTTCAAACATGGATGCGCGCCGTCTGGACCAGTGTGATGGAGCCATCAGATAGCGCGCGTAAAGTCATCAACATGAACGTCCCGCGCGATGCGTTGTGGACGGGGCTGGCGCTGGTTGCAGTGCTGAATGTGATCCTGGTCATGCTGTTGCAATGGGTGTCGCCCATGCCGGTCGCCTTTGAAGACCGCACCCTGATCTTGTCGCCCTTTGGCTTTACGGCCGTGATGGGGACGTTTTTGGTGCTTTTCGTCTTTGGCACCTATTACGCCGGTAAGATTTTGGGCGGGGCAGGTTCGCTGATTGCGACCTTGGCCATTATCGTCTGGTTCCAGTCCATCAGCCTGACATTAGAGGCCGTTCAACTGGTGCTGATTTTGATCAGCCCTGCGATCGGGTCTATCTTTGGGCTGCTGTCATTTGGTGCGCTGGTCTGGTGTTTTGTCAATTTTGTCAATGTCTTGCATCAGTTTGAGAACCTGGGCAAAGCCATTGTAACGATCCTTCTGTCTTTCGTTGGCACCGCAATTGTGGCGGGCATTGTCGCGACTATTCTGGGTGTCCTGCCTGCCGGAGGCGTGGCATGAGCTTTGACATCGCAAAAATCCGCAGTGATTTCCCCATTTTATCGCGCGAGGTAAATGGCAAGCCACTCGTCTATCTGGACAACGGCGCATCCGCACAAAAGCCGCAGGTGGTGATTGATGCGGTCACGCGCGGATACGCCGAAGAATACGCAAATGTGCATCGCGGTTTGCACTACCTGAGCAACCTTTCCACCGAACGCTATGAAGGCGTGCGCGGGATTATCGCGCGCTTTCTGAATGCCCCGTCCGAGGATGAGATCATCATCAATTCCGGCACGACGGAGGGCATCAATATGGTCGCCTATGGTTGGGCCATGCCACGCATGGAAGCCGGGGATGAGATTGTCCTGTCGATCATGGAACACCATGCCAATATTGTCCCGTGGCATTTCCTGCGCGAACGGCAGGGTGTGGTGATCAAATGGGTCGATGTGGATTTCAATGGCGATCTGGATCCGCAGAAGGTGATCGATGCGATTGGGCCAAAGACCAAGCTGGTTGGCATCACCCATATGTCCAACGTGCTGGGCACGGTTGTGGATGTGAAAGCCATCACCGCAGGGGCCCATGCCAAAGGCGTGCCTGTGCTGGTCGATGGCAGCCAGGCGGCTGTGCATATGCCGGTGGATGTAGGAGATATCGGATGTGATTTCTATGCGATCACCGGGCATAAGCTTTATGGCCCCTCTGGGTCCGGTGCGATCTATGTGCGCAAAGAACGGATGGCCGAAATGCGCCCCTTCATGGGGGGCGGTGACATGATCCGCGATGTGGGCCGGGATACGGTGACATGGAACGACCCGCCCATGATGTTTGAAGCAGGCACACCGGGGATCGTGCAAACCATCGGCCTAGGTGTGGCGTTGGAATATATGATGGGCATTGGCATGGATCAGATTGCCAAGCATGAGCAGGGCTTGCGCGACTATGCGCGTGACCGGTTGGACGGGCTGAACTGGCTGAATGTGCAGGGGCAATCAGCGAACAAGGGCGCGATTTTTTCGTTCACGCTGGAAGGGGCGGCGCATGCCCATGACATCTCGACCGTGTTGGACAAAAAAGGCGTGGCGGTCCGTGCCGGCACCCATTGTGCCATGCCATTGATGGAACATATGGGCGTTGGGGCCACCTGCCGCGCGTCCTTTGGCGTCTATAACACGACTGGAGAGGTCGACGTGCTGATCGACGCGCTGGAGCTTTGCCACGATCTTTTTGCCTGAACGGGCGCATTCCCGTTGCGAGGGGCAGGGCGCGCAGCTATAGAACGTGGCAGGCACCCGTAGCTCAGCTGGATAGAGCGCTGCCCTCCGAAGGCAGAGGCCAGAGGTTCGAATCCTCTCGGGTGCGCCAAGTTCTTGTCGTTCTCAATTTCTGATCGCGCGCCTTGTTCCCCAAATCATCACCTTTGTTCACCCGATCAGTTTTGCGTCGCAAGGCCAAAGCGATTGCGATATCGCTTTTTTTGCTGACCATTCTTGGACCCTTTGGCACATATGACGACTTTGATCTGCCGCAGCGGGCTGCATATTGGTTGGTCATCTTGGTGTTTTGCAGCGTGATCTTTGAAATCTCTGTGCCCGGCTTCTTGTACAGCCCCAGCCTGACCCGCAAGATGCGGCGCTGGTTGCGGTTTGCTGCGGGTGTGTTGGTTGCGAGCTTCTTTGCGACATGGGGTGTCTACGCAATCGAATATGTTGCCAGAGGCTCACCTGAGCAAAAGCCATTGTATCTGGTATTTGTCTACGTCGTTCTGATTGGGGGCGTCATCAGCTACTTTAGTTTCATGCATTCCTTTTCAAAGGCGTATGCAAGAATTGTTCCAACGGGCATCGATTTTGAACGCATTGCGTTTTTTAGCACCTACCCAGAGCTGAAAGGATCACCGTTGCTTTGGATTACGATGGAAGACCACTATGCACGGGTCGTCACAGAGGCGCGCGAAGTGACGTTGCATGCCTCAATGCAAAATCTTGAGCGACAGTTAAATGGCTACCCCGGCATGCGCGTACATCGTTCGCATTGGGTGGCCAATGACGCGATGCAAAGCATCGACCGCGAGGGGCGCAAGGTGATGCTGCGGGTAGACAAGAACCAAAAACTGCCCATCGGTGGCAAGTACCAAAAACAGGTCGAGGCGGTCTTTGCTGAGACAGCGCAGAACGATTGAACTGGCCGTTTCGGCGGAAAGCATCGCGCTCCTGAAACTGCATCTGCAAATTGACGAAATTTCTAACCGTTTGGCGAAAACGCCCTGTTCGGCTTGTTGATATTGGCACGTCATCATGCACAGCGTGCTCCACGCGATCTCTTTTGCGTGGATAGGAGAACACATGAAACTAACTTACATCTTGATCTTATTCAGTATGCTCTTCAGCCCTTCGATGACCTTTGCACAACAACATGGTGACGGGTTGCCCTGCGGCGGCGTTTGCGAAGAAGACGATTCAGACGATGTTTATCTTTGCTTCTACTTTCTGTCAGATCCTTGCGACTGGTACGACCATTGGGTGAACAAATAAGCATGCCTTAGCAATGGAGGCCGCGGCGCAGGTACAAGGGTGTAGACGGTGAAAACATGCGGCACCTCATGCGATCCGCGGTCTCTGAATGACGCTTTGAGTCGCATTTTTCACCGACCAGTAGCGGTTCGGTGCCCGATGTGCAGTCCATGCTGATCAAATACAGAAGATCAGGCACTCCAGCTCGAAAAGCGGTTCGTCCTCGCTAGCGCTCGCGTTTTGAGCTGGCGTTGGCGTCGGAGATTGCGAATCGGGTTGGACAGCTGCTGCAGCCCCATTGGCAGGGTCAGGTATCTTTTGCCCATTCGCGTAACGGCTTGATTCGACAACGCGAACAATTTCTTGGCTGTCGACGATGACCTTCACATTACCGCCTTGTTGAAGCGTGCCGGTCGTCCAATTCCATACCAAACCGTCCTGATAGGGGCCCTCTATCATCGATTGGCCACCCGTAGGAGGCCCCCAGCGCGCGATCAGGTCATCCAATGTCGTTGTGCCAACAACTGTCGTGTTTACAAATTGCTGTCTTTGCGCGGGGTCTGCGGCAAAAGGTGCATTAAGCGATAGTGGTGTGCATTGAATACAAAACATGATGCTCAGTAGAGCAAGGATACGAGGTACGGGTGTCATTTCAGTACTTTCTGATTGGTGATCGACCTCACCGTGCTTTGACTGACCTAGGCTGTCAAGTTTGTGCGGGGCGCGTTCGCCATTACTCTGTCTTAAGCGGGCAAATATCCCATCGAAGCAGCACTATTCAGAAAGGGCGCCCAATGTCGCCAACTTCACCGCCTGCCGCGCTGCCAGCGCATCGACTTCTGCCTTCGTCGCCGCAGTCAGCATGCCACCCGGTTTCCGCACCGTATCATGTGTAATCACCCCGCGCTCCGCCAATGTGTATTTGCGGATCGCCAGCCCCAGCCCAGGCTGCGCCTCATAACGGATCATTGGCATATAGGCGTCAAAGATATCCCGCGCATGCTCTGTCTCGCCGCTGCGGTAGGCTGCCACGACCTGCGCCATCATTTCAGGATAGGCAAAGCCCGTCATCGCCCCATCCGCCCCGCGCAGCATTTCTTCCAACAGGAACAACCCGCCATTGCCGCATAGGATCGATATGCGCCGCGCGCCTGCGTCTGATGCCGCGCGCAGGGCGCTGATCTTTTCCAGCCCCGGCCAATCTTCGTGTTTCAGCATCACGCAAGTGGGGCAGTCAGCGACCACCTGTAGGATGACTTTGGTGGGGACGACCACATTTGTGACCAAGGGAAAGTCTTGCAGCACGAAAGGCGCATCGCCCAGCACCTCCGCCGTGTTGTGGTAGTAAGTGAGGATCTGATCATCGGTTTTCAGACTGCCGGGTGGGGCGACCATGACGCCCGCGGCGCCAAGGTCCATCGCCGCATCGCTGAGTGTTTTCATCGCGGCAAAGCCGGGGGCCGAGACGCCGACGACGATCGGTACAGAACTGCGGGCTGTCACCCGCTTGACCACGGCGATGGACTCTTCCGCCGTCAGCTTGCCTGCTTCGCCCATCATCCCAAGGATCGTGAGGCCCGTTGCCCCTTTTTCGACATAGAAATCGACCATCCGGTCGATGCTGTCCCAGTCCAGCGCGCCATCGGGCCGAAAGGGGGTCACGGCAATGGTAAAGACACCTTGTGCGGTTTCATCAAGCATCTTGTTTTCCTTTATGGCTGAGGTTCAGGGCGATTTGGCCAAGCGCCATGGCAGCGGCGGCTTGGCAGGGGTCGACAACCGGCAGGCCGGTTTCGGCCTCTAGCGTTCTGCGGTATTGCGCCATGCCCGCGCAACCCATGATCAGCACGTTGGCGCCGTCATCGTCACGCAGGCGTTTGCCGGTCGCGATCATGGCGTTAAGGCTGCGGTCAGGGTCGGCGAGCTCTGCGACGGGCAAGCCAAGCGCGCGATCACCGGCCAATCGGTCAAGCACACCCATCGATCCAAAGGCGCGCAGATGGCGGGGAATAGAATTCGGCAGGATCGCAATAACGCCAAAGCGCTGGCCCAGGGTCAGGGCGGTCATCACGGCGGCCTCTTGAATTCCTACAACGGGCAGGGCGGTTTGATCCCGCAAGGCATGCAGGCCGGGGTCCCCAAAGCAGGCGATGACATAGCCAGCGGCGTCTTTCTGTGATGCGGCCAGCCGCAGCATGGGGCCGATCGTCATGTCAGCCTGCTTTTGGCTTTCAATGCCGGGCGGACCTTCTTTCAGCGTGAGACAACGGATCGGCGTACCAAACCCGCGCAAAGGGTCCAACGCCAGTTTGATCCCATCCGTCACGGTTTGCGAGGAATTGGGATTGATGACGATCAAGGTGTCGCCACTCATGCGCCGGGCCTCGTCGCGGTCTGGATTTCGATTTGGTAGCCCTCGGGGTCATTGAAGACAAAAGCGCGGATACCAATCTCGTCATTCACGAAAAGCTCTGACAAGGCGTCAAGGTTTTCTTCCTGAGCGTAGGCGTACCACGCATCGACATCAGGCACGCGGATACAAAGCTGCACTGGCTTCACCGGCTGCCATTTGTTCATGCCTTTGCTTTCATCCACAAGGCCTACATGCGCGCCGGGGCAGATTTCGTAAATCTTGCACCAGCCTTGGTCGATGGCGAGCGGCAGGCCCAACACATCTTCGTAAAAGCGCATCGCTGTGGGCAGATCGCGGTAGTAGAAGAACGTGATGGCGAGGGTGTTTGGATCGGTGGGGCGGGGCATCTTTAACCTTGGCGTTGTGGCTGTGTTGGTGGGGTGGCGAGTGCCGGGCGGTCAATCCATGCGCCACTGCCAGGGGTGGCGGCGAAAGTCCCGTTCTGGACAATGTGGTTGCCGCGCAGCCAAACATCGGTCGGCCAGCCTTTGATCGTGCGGCCCACCCAAGGGTTGTAGCCGACATTGTCATGCAGGTCGTCCTCGCCATAAGTGACGGTCTTCTCGGGGTCCCACAGCGTGATGTCCGCATCCATGCCGGGGGCGAGGCGGCCTTTCTTTTGCAGCCCGTAAATATCGGCGGGTGCGGTAGAGGTCAGCCGCGCAAACGCCTCTGGCTCGCCGCGCCCTTGGCTGACCATGGCATCAAACATCAGGGGCAAACGCGTTTCCAACCCGGGCAGACCATTGGCGATATTGTGGAATGCGGCTTCTGGCCCGGCAGAGAGCTTGCCGGTTTCGTCGTAACGGTAGGGCGCGTGGTCCGAGGAGACCAGATCCAGATCGCCTGTATCCAATGCATCCCACAATGCCTCCTGATCCGCCTCGTGTCGTTGCGGGGGTGAGCACATCCATTTCGCACCCTCCAGCGCCGGCTGATGCAGGATGTTTTCGGTCATGAACAGATAATGCGGACAGGTTTCGGCCCAGATGGGTGCACCCCGGGCACGGGCAGCGCGAACCGCAGCGGCCCCTTCGGTGGTGGACACATGGAAGATCATCACCGGCTGCCCGAGGTACTCGGCAAAGCGGCACATGCGTTCAATCGCTTCAATCTCTGCCATGCGCGGGTGGGATGCCGCGTGATGGTGCGGGGCGGTTTTGCCAGCGGCGATGAGTGCGACTTTCGCCTCTGCAATAATCGCGTCGGTTTCGGCGTGCACGCAAACCAACGCGCCATGTTCGCGGGCGATCTGCATAGTGCGCAGGATCTGCGCGTCGGAAAGCTGGATGTTGTAGGTCGTGAAGACTTTGATCGAACGATGGCCTGCGCTGATGAGCGTGGCCAGTTCACTTTCAAAGTCGGGCACATCAGTGTCGCTGACGATCACATGGAAGGCATAGTCGATCATCGCGCCGCGTTCCGCCAAGGCGCTGTAGTCCGCAACCGTCTTGGCCAGTCCCGCGCCTTTTCCCTGTGCTGCGAATGAGATTACGCTGGTGGTACCACCCAACGCGGCAGAGCGGGTCGCACTCTCGAACGTATCCGCGTTCATCAGGCCCATGCCCGACATCTGTTCAATATGGGCATGCGGGTCCACGCCGCCGGGCATTACGTATTTGCCCTGCGCGTTGACCGTGTCCTTTGCGGGGCCGAGGTCCGTGCCAATCGCCGCGATTGTCGCACCTTTGATGGCCAAATCACCTGTGACGATCCCGTCTGGCGTCACGATTTGTCCGCCAGAGATGATCAGATCGAATGGGTCAGACATGGGGCAGGCTCCAGTACGGGTGCTGGGCCATGTTGCCCGTCTGTATGCCGGTTTCGCAAGCCCTTTAGCTGTCGTTTTGTGGTGCCTGGTCCGGCTTCTTCAACTCGCGCACTGAGGCCCGGCCAATCATATGGGCTCCGATCGGCGAGGTCAGCATCAAGAACAGGATGATCGCGACAACCCGCGCCGTAATCTCGACCTCTGCCAGAAAAATCGCGCAAGCGATCAGGATCAGGCTACTGCCCAGGATGCCCGCTTTGGTCGAGGCATGCATGCGCATCAAAACGTCAGGCAGGCGCAACACACCAATGGCCGCAATCAAGGCGAAGAAACCACCGAGTAACAGGAATATACTGATCAGAATCTCTGTCATCACCTGTCCTCTTTCTTGCGGGCATCGCGGCGTTCGGCGTAGCGGGCCAAGGCCACGGTCGCCAAAAAGCCCACCAAAGCCAGAACCAAGGCGACATCCAGCATCGCGTAGACCCCTGTTGCCACAGCGACCACACCGCAAACCGCGATGATCGAAACGGTCATCATGTCGAGCGCGACAACCCGATCGCCCAAGGTCGGCCCCTTGGCCAGGCGGATGAAGGCGATGGCTAGCGACAGCATGACCATCACAAAGGTGGCGTAAATCGAAAGGTCAAGAAACTCTGCCGGTGTCATGCTTCAAATACCTCTTTCACCATACGTTCCATGCCGGACTTCAGGCTGCGAATGACCTCTTCTGGATCATCGGCAAACATCGCATGCACGATCAGTGTCTTGCGGTCCGGCGTCACATCAAGGCTGAGCGTGCCGGGGGTGAGCGAAATCAGGTTTGTGACCAGCAGGATTTCAATGTCCGATTTCACATCCAGTGGCATTTCCAGAATGGCCGGGTTGCTTTTGTCCTGGGGCGTAAGCACGTCATAGGCCACGCGCATACTGGACATGCAAAGATCATAGAGGAAGAACAGGATCAGACGCACGATGCGGTAGGCCCGCAGGTAGTACCCGTTGTGCCCCCCAAACAGGGGCTGCGCGACCCAGAGGGTGATGAAGCCCATCACAAAGCCAAAGGCCAGCTGCGTCAGTGTGAAACTGCCCCAAAGCCCGGCCCATGTCACAGCCAGAAAGAGGTTGAGCAGAAACAGGTTCATGATGCCTCTCCCAAAACAGCGGTGATATAGGCGGTTGGGTCCAGCAGTTGATCTGTCGTCTGTTCGGCGAATTGCACGAAAGGTTCGGGGTTCAGGCCGATGATGATCGTCAGGACCGCGAGGCCTGCAACCGGCACGATCTGGGCTGCCTTATTGGGCAACGTCTTCATCTCAGGCTCAATGCCATCGGGGTGGGGTTTCCAGAACGCTTCGGCCCAGATTTTGGTCATCGAATAGATCGTCATCAGGCCCACGGCGAGGGCGATGAAGGCGACAAACCACATCTCGATGTCCAAGGTCGCTTTGACGATGATGTACTTCGCCCAAAAACCCGAAAGCGGCGGGAAACCGGCTAGCGAAAACGCCGGGATCAGGAAAAGCACGGCGAGGAAGGGGGCGGATTTGTAGAGGCCACCGATCTGATACACCTCTGTCCCGCCCGTCAGGCGCTTGGCAATGCCCGCGATCAGGAACAGGTTCGCCTTCACGATGATGTGGTGAACGAGGTAGAACACCGCGCCAACAATGGCGAGGGGCGTCATCAGCGCCAGCCCGAGGATCATATAGCCAATCTGGCTGATGATGTGGAACGACAGGATTTTGCGGAAATCAGATTGCGCCGCGGCCCCCAAAACCCCGATCACCATCGTAAAACAGGCGACCCAAAGCAGCACGGTATGAGTGAACCCGATGTCATGGTCAAAGACCATCGTGAACATGCGGATCAGGGCGTAGACGCCAACCTTGGTCAGCAGGCCTGCAAAGATGGCCGAGACCGAGAAACTGGGCGTGTGATAGGCCGCAGGCAGCCAGAAGAAGAGGGGGAAGACAGCGGCCTTTACCCCAAATGCCACCATGAACATCATGGCGACAACGGTCAGCAGACCTTGGTTTTCGACCGTTTCCACCTTCAATGCGAGGTCAGCAAAGTTCAATGTGCCGGTCATCCCGTAAAGCAAGCCGATACCGGTCAGGAACAGGATGGTGGAGATCAGGTTCAGCGCCACATATTTTACGCCGCCGTCAATCTGTTCTTTCCCGCCCATCAGCACCAGCAGGCCGAAAGAGGCGATCAACATGACTTCGAACCAGACGTAAAGGTTAAAGAGGTCGCCTGTCAGGAAGGCACCGGTCACACCGGCCAGCAGTATTTGGAAAAGGGCGTGATAACCCAACCGCTCTTGCTGTTCGGTGATGTCACCCAGCGCGTAGATGGCTACGGCAAAGCCCGTAATTGCGGTGATCAGTACCATGACGGCGGACAATAGATCGGCCACCAGCGTGATGCCGAAGGGGGCGGGCCAATTGCCCATCTGCCCGGCAATCACGCCTGCATCCAGTACCACGGCCATCAGTACGATTGAGGCGATCAACCCAAGCCCTGACCCAATGATCGACACCCAGGCCCCCCGCGCTGAGTGACGCAGCAGGTAGGCGGTGATCGACGTCAGAAACGGGATGATCAGTGGAAGGGTGAGGTACCAGCTCATTTATTTGATTTCTTCGGGTTCGGCGACGCGCATCTCGTCGGTATTCAGGGTGCCCAGGCTTTGATAAGCGCGGAAGGCAAGGATCAGGGCAAATGCAAACAGGCCGAAGCCGATGACGATGGCGGTCAACACCAAGGCCTGGGGCAGGGCGTTGGCTACATCACCCACAGGCGCGTCCAGCCCATCGGGCACCAGTGGCGGCGCGCCGGGTGTCAGGCGGCCTGCGACAAAGATCGTCAGATTGGCCGCGTTCGACAGCAGGATCAGCCCAAAGAGGAAGCGCAGCAGGTTGCGCGCCAGCATCAGATAAACAGATGCGGCGACCAGAACACCGATGAGAACGGAAAGAAGTTGTTCCATCAGACAGCCTCCTCCAACGCAAAGGCGATGGAAAGGACCGCGCCAAGGACAACCAGGTAGACGCCGATGTCAAAGACCAAGACGGTGGAAAGAGGGATGCCCTTGTCATCCTCTGTCGCGCCGATGAACAGCCATTGGCCGGTAAACAGCGCATCACCCCAAAGCACCGCCATGATGCCCGCCAGCAGCGCGATGCCAAGGCCTGCGCCTGCGATGCTGCCGGGGTCAAACCGCAGCGCCTTGCGCGCGTCAGCGGTGCCGCAAGCGATGGCGTAGACAACAAAACCCGTGGCTGCGATCAGCCCGCCGATAAAGCCGCCACCGGGTGCGTTGTGGCCCCGCAGCAGCATGTAGGCCGAGAAAACCAACAACAACACCGCTTGCAGTCGCGCGCCTGCGATCAGGATGACGGAGTTCATTTATTCTCTCCCTCTGGCTTGGCTTTGAGCAAGGCAAAGATGCTGATGGCCGCGATCAGAACCACCGCAATCTCGCCAAATGTGTCCAGCGCGCGAAAATCGACGAGGATGACGTTGACGATGTTCTGGCCAAAGGCCTGGGGCCAACTGGCGGTTTCGAAGAAGGTGGTCAGTTCGCGGTCAATCGGGCCAGTGGTGACCTTCAGCAAGATCACGGTGGTGACCACGCCCAAACCAAGCGCAATCAACGCATCCAGCCAACGGCGGCTGAGAGGTTCGGGGTTCAGGTGTGGCAGTTTCAGTGCCGCGGCGGCAAAAAGCACCACCACCAGCGTTTCGACCAGAAGCTGGGTAATGGCCACATCCGGTGCGCTGTAAAGGATGAAGATCATCGCCATGCCGATGCCCACAACGCCCAAGCCTGCAATGGCCGTGATCCGGGAATTGGTGATCAGCGTCAGCAATGTGCCCAGCAGCACCAGCAGGAAGACCAGCCAATCCCACAGCTCCACTTGCGGCACGCCCATCGCAGGGATGCCCGTGCTGCGGAACCACAGGGTCACGGCCAGAACGGCCAATGCGGTGCCGAAGGTGACAACCATATAGTGATAAAGCACGCCGGTCTGGATCACGCGGGTCAGCGCCTTGGAGCCTGATGCGATGCCCGCCATCAGCTTGTCCCAACCACTGTCAAAGCTAGGACCACGGGTTGTCCAGCCAATCAGGATCTCGCGCAGCTTTTGCTTGTAGTAGTAGATGCTAAAGCCCAGCACGAAGGTTGCGATGCTCAGGAACAAGGGCAGGTTCACGCCGGCCCAGAGTTTGAGTTCTTTTGCGGGTTCGGCATTACCGATGATTGCCGCCACCGTCGGGTTCACCAGCGATGTCGCCAGCGTTTCTGGGAAGATGCCAAAGAAGGCGCCAAGGATAGCCAGAATCACGGGACCGACCAGCATGGGCCAAGGCGCCTCTTTTACGCCTGCGATTGGTTCACCCGACCGGCTCCAAAATGGCCGGTAGGATACGATGCCTGCGATGGCGACCATCAATGCGCTGGAGATCAGGACTGCACCTGCCACGAAGATGGGTTCGGATGCCACCGCGATGGCGCCCGCGTATTTCAGCTCTTTCCCGATAAAGCCCAGGAATGGTGGGAAGCCTGCCATTGAGAAGGCGGCAATGGCGGCGGCGGTGGCTGTAATCGGCAAGGCCTTTGCCAAACCAAACAGGCTGTTCGCGTCGCGTGTGCCGGTTTGAGCGTCCAGAATACCGACCACGAGGAAGAGTGCCGCTTTATATAGCGAATGCACGATCAGGAATGTCGCGGCAGCAGTGATTGTATAGCCGCTTTCATTGCCCAGGAGCAGCGTCAGCGCCCCGAGCGCCATCAGCGTCGTGTAGGCCAACGCCAGTTTCAGGTCCGTTTGCCGTAAGGCCATGACCGAGGCAAAGACCATTGTGATCGCGCCAAAGATCGTCAGCGTCCAAAGCCAGAAATCCGTACCCGCCAGCGATGGGTGCGTGCGTGCCATCAGATAAACGCCAGCTTTGACCATTGTGGCTGAGTGCAAATAAGCGCTGACAGGCGTCGGGGCCGCCATCGCGTTGGGCAGCCAGAAATGGAAGGGCATTTGCGCGGATTTTGTGAATGCGCCGGCTAGGACCAGTAGCACGATGGGCAGATACATCACGCTGTCGCGCAACACGCCATCTGTGGCGTTAATCTCGGACATTTCAAACGTGCCCGCGGTCGTGCCAATCAGGATGATGCCTGCCAGCAAGGCCAGACCGCCCACGCCTGTCATCATCAAGGCTTGCAGGGCCGAGCGGCGCGCCTTCACCGTGTCATGACTAAAGCCAATCAGCAGGTAGGACGTGATTGTTGTCAATTCCCAAAAGATGAACAATGCCAGAAGGTTATCGGATATAACTAATCCAATCATGGCGAGCATGAAACTGGTCAGATAAAGCGAAAAGCGTGCTTGATGCACATGACCCGCCAGATAGCGGGCAGAATACAGCATCACCAAGGCCCCGATGCCTGTGATAAGCAACGCAAAGGTCAGGCTGAGCCCATCGATATAGATGCTGACGTTGACACCCAGGCTGGGCACCCATTCCCAGACATAGCGCAGCGTCTCGCCACGCCCGATCACGGGGATCATCTGGGCGAACCAAAGAAATATACTGCCCGCGATAGCAACAGGAAGAAGGCCTGCAGGCGTAATCCAGCGCGTAGGTGTTGAACTATCCAATGGCTTCTTCCACACTGCAGGTGTTTCGCGTCATGCGACGAGTTAGCGCAGCAAAGCTGATAAGCAACAGGGATGTGACTTGGGCCCCAGTCTGGGGGTGTTCATCATACTCGCGCTTTGTTCTTTGCATTGTCGATACGATCCCGCCTGACCTAAGTCCCTGCAAACCCGTCCCTTTCATTGCCAACCTGCGGCTGGATGTAGCACCGAGTTTGATATATTAAAGTCAATGAGACTGATAGTTTTGATAGGAAAAACCTATTAGACAGGAGAACCATGTCGCAACTGCCCAGCCTACGCCAATTGCGCTACATCGTGGCGCTTTCAGAGGCGCGCCATTTCCGCAAGGCGGCCGAGGCAATGGGGATCAGCCAGCCTTCGCTCAGCCTGCAAATCAGCAATCTGGAAGAACTGCTGGGCACCCGATTGGTTGAGCGGGGAAGGGGGCCTGTTACCCTCACACCAGAAGGGCGCGAAGTGGTCGCGCGCGCATCGCGGATCATGGATGAGGTGCGTGGCATTATTGATCTGACGGCATCTTTGCAAACCGGGCTGGCAGGCACCATCCGGCTGGGGACGACCCCCACCATTGGTCCTTATCTGATGCCCTTTGTCGTTGAGCGCCTGCATGCCAACTACCCCGATCTGCGGCTTTATATTCGTGAGGTCGTGCCGCGTGATTTACGCGGCGATCTGTTGGCGGGCAGTCTGGATGTGATCCTGACCCAATTCCCAGAAGGCGGCGCCGATCTGACGTCTCAGCGCCTGTTTCGCGAACCCCTGCTGCTGGCGATGGCCGATGATCACCCTTTGGCGGGGAAAGATCAGGTGACAGAGGCCGATATCGCGGATCAGAACGTGCTGTCGCTGGGGCCTGACTATGCGATGCATGCCCAGATTGCCGCTCTCTGCCAGCAGCACGGGGGGATCATGGCGCGCGATTACGAAGGCACCAGCCTTGATGCGATCCGACAGATGGTGGGGATGGGCATGGGGGTGGCATTCTTACCGCGGCTTTATGCCCGTTCGGAAATTGACAGCCGGTCCAGCAATGTCGTCGTGCGGCCATTCCGGCGCAGCACTGTCATGCGGTCAATCGGGTTGGTCTGGCGCAAAGCGGCAAATGCAGGGATGTTTGAACGGTTGTCAGATGCGATCAGGGATGCAGCCCGTGCCAATCTGCAATCGGGGCAATCACCTGTAATCCTTGATTAATTTGTGTGAGTCAGCCGCGCCAGCTGCGCACTTGGCCGCAATCCATATGGACAAAATTGGATCGGCTGTAGCGTCCAACACCACCAGCGCGGCAGGCGAGTGCCGCATTCGCCATCTGCGCTGTTGTACGGCTTGTCAAACGCAGGTCAGCGGCCTGACCACGCATGTGCAATGAATTGCGCGCCACGCCACGGTTGCTTGAGCTGAGCATTTGATTGGTACGTGGTGAACGATAGCCAGAGAGCAGCAGATAAGGCTCGCTTGTGTCCATCAGGTTCAGTGCGGCCGACATGATATCAATTGTGCGCAGGTCCATCTGAACCGCTTCACCTGTGCGCCAGTCACGCATATGGATATTAATCTCGCGCACGGCCTCGGCGATATATTCGCCTTCGATCCAGTACACCGTTTCCAGGCGTTCGCCTGTGCGACCCGAATGCATCGCAATGCGGCGGATATCACCAGCACCACGCAAGAAACCTGCTGCATTTGAATATGTCGGTGCGGCGGCGACTGCTGTTGCGGCAAACGCGCCCAATAGCCCACGCCGGGTTAACCCAGAGGAAGTTTTATCTGTCATGTGTTTCGCGCCTGTCCCGTCGCTCGACTTAACTTTCACGACTATACAGCCGCTTTTTGCCCACATCTCCCCAGATGTAGCGTGTGTATTGCACATTTCGAATCGTTCACCAAGGGCTGTTTAGGGGTTTGTTGTTAACAAGGGGAAAATTGGCGATTTTTTGCGCAGTTGTTGCGATGGGGACTCTATGTCACAGCGAGGGCTGCATCAGTGCAACACTCTTGGGTTGCGGGGCGGGCTCTCGTTTTTGTCAATAGACACTGCTTTTGGTACGGTTAAGCATACTGTTCAGTGCTGTATTGCTGCGATATGGACAAATAAAATTCTAGGGAACTGTGTGATGTCTGCTTACTTAGTACGCTCCAGCCAACTTATCCGTCTTCTGCCTGCCGTATTGGCGGCTTTGACCCTTTTGTTCAGCGCGCCACAAGCACAGGCGCAAGTGACCGAGTTTCGTCAGGCGGTCGCGCAAGCGGCCTCTGGTGATCCTGATTTGCTTAGCTTTTATCGCGAACGCAATTTTGATGGTATCTGGAGCACACGTGGCGATCGCAACCGCCGCAACGCGCTCTTGGCGGCATTCAACGAAGCCCCCAATCACGGCCTTCCCAGCAACCGTTATGATGCCGCGGGGCTGATTGCGCAGTTGCAGGCGGCAAGCACCCCGCAAGAGCAGGGACGGTTAGAGGTCGAGCTATCCAAACAGTTCCTGGATTATGCCCGCGACATTCAAACCGGCCTGCTGACGCCGTCGCGCATTGATTCAGCCATCCATCGTCAGGTGCCAGTTCGCTCGCGGCTCAGCACGATGCGCGCCTTTGCGCAATCCAACCCCGCCGGTTTCATGCGGGCCTTGCCACCTAGTGCGCCAGAGTATTCGCGCCTGATGGCCGAAAAGCTGCGGATGGAGCGTTTGATCGGCAATGGTGGCTGGGGGCCAACGGTGCCAGGCCGCAAGCTGGAGCGTGGTGACAGCGGTGCGGCTGTTGTGGCGCTGCGCAATCGTTTGATGGCGATGGGCTTTCTGCCGCGCACCAATACGCAAACCTATGATGACGCAATTTATGGGGCTGTAACACGTTTTCAGGACGCCCATGGCCTGGCTATTGATGGCACTGCAGGCCCCGGCACACTGGAACAGATCAACGTCTCGCCAGAGGCGCGCCTGCAATCCATCATCGTTGCGATGGAACGTGAACGCTGGATCAACCGCCCACGGGGTGAGCGCCATATCTGGGTGAACATCACCGATTTCACAGCCAAAATCATCGACAATGGGTCCGAGACATTTTCAACCCGTTCCGTTGTAGGGGCCCGTGACCGCGACCGTGTGACGCCAGAATTTTCCGATGTCATGGAATTCATGGTTATCAACCCCAGCTGGTATGTGCCACGTTCGATCATCACCAAAGAATACCTGCCACAGCTGCGCGCCAACCCTTATGCAGTGCGCAATCTGCTGATCACCGACCGCAACGGCCGGGTAGTTGACCGCAGCACGGCTGACTTCAGCGGCTACACGACAACAAACTTCCCTTATTCCATGCGAGAACCCCCAAGCCAGGGCAATGCTTTGGGTCTTGTGAAGTTCATGTTCCCGAACCGTCACAATATCTATCTGCACGACACGCCCGCCAAAAGCCTGTTTGGCCGCGAAGTGCGCGCCTATAGCCATGGCTGCGTGCGGTTGGCGGACCCGTTCGACTTTGCCTATGCCCTGTTGGCCAAGCAGGTGGGCAACCCAGAAGAGGTATTCCAAGCGCATCTGCGCACCGGTCGTGAACGCCGGGTCGATTTGGAAGCGCCTGTTCCGGTGCATCTGATCTACCGCACAGCGATTGCCCCTGCCGATGGCGGGGTCGAGTTCCGCCGTGACGTCTACGGGCGTGATGCGCGCATCTGGAATGCGCTGTCACGTGAAGGGGTGGCCCTTCGCGCCGTTCAGGGGTAAATCTGACCCCTGAATAACCTCCGGGGGCAAGATGGCACATTCGGTCAAAGATATCGCAGCGGCGCTGGGGGCAGAGGCCTTTGGCGCCGTTGATCTTTTGGTGGATGGCGCATCAGAGCCTTCCAGCGCAGGCCCCCGTGATTTGGCCCTCGCGATGACACCGGCCTACGGAGATGCTTTGGCGCAGGGTCAGGCACAGGCCGCTGTCGTCTGGCCCGGCGCGGATTGGCAAGGTTTGGGGTTGCAGGCCGCCATCATTGCACCGCGTGCCCGTTTGGCGATGGCCGGGCTGACACAGATGCTGGACCGGAAACTGCCACGCGATGGGGTCAGCCCGCATGCCGCGATTGATCCATCCGCCCAGATTGGCAAACACGTGACCATCGGCGCGTTTTGCGTTGTGGGCCCGGATGCCGTGATTGGGGATAACACCTGGATTGCCGATCAGGTCAGTATTGGTGAGGGGGTTGAGATTGGCACGGATTGCCAAATTCATGCAGGCGTACGGCTGCGGCGCGGCGTGAAACTTGGTGCGCGGGTGATCTTGCAACCCAATGTGGCCATTGGTGGCGATGGGTTTTCTTTCGTCACGGCTGAACCATCCAACGTGGAAAAGGCACGTGAGACGCTGGGCGAGGGCGAGATGGATATTCCCGATGATCCCACATGGCACCGTATCCATTCACTGGGCGGTGTGACCATCGGGGACGATGTAGAAGTAGGCGCGAATTCCGGCGTTGATGCAGGCACGATCCGTCCCACGCGCATTGGTGCTGGTACCAAGATAGATAGCCTTGTGCAGGTCGGCCACAATGTGATTGTGGGTGAACATTGCCTGCTATGCGCCCAGGCAGGTGTCGCTGGATCGACCGTCATTGGTGACCGGGTTGTTGTGGGCGGTAAGGCCGGGGTCGCGGATAATCTGACTGTGGGTGATGATGTTGTGCTGGGGGGTGGCAGTGTGGTGCTGTCCAATGTGCCCAAAGGGCGCGTGATGATGGGTTATCCTGCCACAAAGATGCAGACGCATATCGAAGGCTACAAAGCCTTGCGCCGCTTGCCACGTACGCTGCGTGAAATGGCCAAGCGGTAATCTAACTGTTTCAAATCTGGGGCAGAGTGCTTACATCCACGCCAAACAATATGGACGTCAAAGAGATGAGCATCAAAGATCAGGTCATCGCCATCATCGCCGAGCAAGCCATGTTGCAGCCCGGGGACATCACTATGGACAACACGCTGGAAGACATCGGGATCGACAGCCTGGGGTTGGTTGAATGTATTTTCGCGATTGAAGAAGCCTTGGATATCAATGTGCCTTTTAATGCCAATGACCCGCAGGCCAGCGATTTTGATATCTCTTCCATCGCGGCCATCGTGGCGGCAGTCGCGCAGCTGACATCAGAACAGGCCAGCTAAATGCACCGCGTTGTCATTACCGGGGCAGGGACGATCAACCCCCTTGGCGCCAACGTGCCGGATACCTTTACGGCCATGCAAGAGGGGCGCTGTGGGATTGGCCCCCTCGAAATTGACGATGTGGACCGCCTGTCGATCCAGATCGGCGGGCAGGTCAAAGACTATGACGAGGCGACACATTTCAACCGTCAGCAAATCGCCCTTTATGACCGTTTCACGCAGTTCACCCTGTTGGCCGCGCGCGAGGCGATTGGCCAATCGGGGCTGACGTTTTCGGGTGCATTGGCCGATAACTCCGGCGTCGTGTTGGGCACCTCGGGCGGTGGGCTGAATACACAGGATGAAAACTATCGCGCGGTCTATGAGGCGGGCAAGAACCGGGTGCATCCTTTCATTGTGCCCAAGCTGATGAACAATGCCGCCGCTAGCCATGTGTCGATGGAATGGAACCTGCGGGGGCCATCTTTCACGGTCGCGACCGCCTGTGCCTCGTCTAATCACGCGATGGGGCAGGCGTTCAATATGGTCCGCTGCGGCATGGCCAAGGTCATGGTCACCGGCGGATCAGAGGCGATGTTGTGCTTTGGTGGGATCAAGGCCTGGGAAGGCCTGCGCGTGATGTCGCGCGATGCCTGCCGCCCGTTTTCGGCCACGCGCAACGGGATGGTGCAAGGCGAAGGGGCGGGTGTTTTCGTTTTTGAAGACTATGATCACGCCAAGGCACGTGGTGCCGAAATTCTATGCGAAGTTGTGGGGTTCGCGATGTCGTCTGACGCGTCCGACATCGTCATGCCTTCCAAACAAGGGGCCGCGCGTGCCATTGCGGGGGCGATCAATGACGCAAAGCTGCCTAAAGAAACAGTGGGCTATGTCAACGCCCATGGCACGGGAACAGCGGCGAATGACAAAACAGAATGCGCCGCCGTCGCAGATGCCTTTGGCGCGCATGCGGACAATCTGATGATGTCATCCACCAAATCCATGCATGGCCACCTGATCGGTGGCACCGGCGCAGTTGAGCTCTTGGCCTGCATCATGGCGTTGAAAGACGGGATCGTGGCCCCCACGATTGGCTATGAAGAGCCTGATCCGGAATGTGCATTGGACGTGGTCCCCAATATCGCGCGCGATGCGGATATTGAGGTGGCGCTATCGAATGCCTTTGCTTTTGGCGGGCTCAACGCGGTCTTGGCGCTGCGCAAACACTAGGGTCAGGACCCATTAAATCTGCCCCGTCAGTTTGTCAGATTGTCCCGGTGGCGAGGCGCAAAGA
>JBCAZI010000023.1:0-38999 GCA_038533095.1 Pseudomonadota bacterium | reverse complement strand
ATTTGCTGCTCCACTTCCCACCGATCCCGAACCATGCAGCAAATATGTTTACGACAGCCCATGGTTCCTCGAAACCTCGCTGATGCCCGGTTTTTACAGGCAAGGTGATGGCGCTGATCTTGATGGCGTTCTGCAATTTCGCGCGGGACTAGGTATTGGCTATACGTTTGACAACGGCAGTAATCTGACGATCACTTACGACAGTATGTCCAATGCAGATTTTTTTGATAACAGCCCGAGCCGCGAAACGCTTGCCATCCGTTGGACCACCAACTGGGAGGGTCCAAGCCTGCGTTCAAGACTAGGTTGGTGATGGCGAGACCAGAGAAGGGCCGCCTCGTCTGTTGACATCACAGTAAGGCAAACTCGGGCATGGCGGGACATGCACAAGACATTGTCCTTCACGCACCGCCTAGGTTAATCACAACCCCACCTGCCGCCTGCGCATCTTCGGCATCGTGGGTGACCATCAGCACAGGCAGGGCCCGGGCGCGTGCACGGTCGAAGACCATATCCCGGACCTGCGCGCGGCGTTCGGCATCCAGCCGCGAAAATGGTTCGTCCAACAACAGACCGCAGGGTTCTGACAACAACATCCGCATCAAAGCGATCCTTGCCTTTTGCCCGCCAGAGAGGGTGGCAGGATCACGGTCTTCAAAGCCCTCAAGGCCCACTTCCTCAAGCGCCTTTGCGATCTTCGCCTTCCGCTCCGCCGCGGACCCACCCGGTTGCAATCCAAAGGCCAGATTGGCCCCGACTGACAGATGCGGGAACAACAGATCATCCTGAAACAAAATCCCGACCCGCCTTTGATGCGGTGCGGCGTGCGTGATGTTCTGGCCGTCAAGCCAGACCTCGCCCGTTACTGTAAATGCAGGCGCGAGCGTGCCGGTGATAAAGGCCAGCAAAGTCGATTTACCCACGCCTGATGGCCCCATCACCGTCAGCACCTCACCCGGTGCGATATCATGTGTCACGGATAATAGCGGCGCACCGTCCTTGGCGATGGACACCTGCCTCAGCGAAAGTCCCTTATCCATGTCGCAGTCCTCTTCTATTGCGCCATGCGATGGTGGGAATAAGCAGCGCAAGCGCGAAGGGCACCAGCGCCGCGCCCGTTTGCATCAGACCATAAACCCCAATGGCCCGACGATCACCACCCGATGCCAGCGCCACGGCCTCGGTCGTCAGGGTCGCCACACGACCACCACCGATCAGCAAAGTCGCCAGATACTGCCCGACCGAGACCGCAAGGCCAACCGCAAGTGCCGTCAAGATTGGCCGCAACAGCATCGGCATGCGCACCCGCCAGAGCACGCCATTGGGGCTGGAACGCAACGCCGCGGCGATGGTCCCCATGCGCGTATCCCAGGCGCGGAACGGATCGGCCAGCGACAGGAAGACATAAGGCAGCACAAAGACCAAATGGGCCAGCATTACAGGGATCCGTCCCTCATCCGCTCCGATACTCAACATCAGGGTTTGCAGGCCGGGCAGGAATGCGGTCTGCGGTATCAGGAGTGGCAAATAGAGCAGCCACACCGCGCGTTGGCTGAATGTCAGACCGTAGCGATACTCGGCTTCCAAGCAACCGATGGTCAGGATCAAGGCCACAAGTGCCACGGTGATCGCGATCAGGGCGGTTTCGCCCAGCGCCTCTAACGTGCCGGGGCCAAAGCGCATCCAGTTGCGCATGGTGAAGCCGTCGGGCAGCGCATCCGGGAAACCCCAGAAACCCGCGAAAGACCATATGGTCAGGACGACCAGCCCAAACAAAACACTGAGCGCACAAATCGCACCCGCAGCAAGTGCAGCTAGCGCCACCGGGCGGTCGAGCTTGCCGCGCATACCAGAGCCGACCCAGTGCGCACCTAGCCGCGCGAACACGAACTCTCCGAGCCGCCAGAAGACGAGTGCCCCGATCACCAATCCAAGCTGCAAGAGCGCGCCCGCCGCTCCTTCCAGACGCATTGCCAGATCTGGGTCCGACATCCACTTCACGATCTGGACAGAGAGCGAGGGCGGTGTGTTCGGCCCCAGAATGACTGCCACATCAACCACTGACATCGAATAAGCCAGCACCACGTATATCGGTGGCCTGATCTGCGCATAGACGCGTGGGAACACCGTCTTCAACCAGCCCGTGACACGCCCGTAACCGAGTGCCTGCGAAATCGCGACGCTGCGCTGGGCGTCCGCCTGTCCAAGTGCTGCGAGCGTGATCAACAGCAGAAAGGGCACTTCCTTGACGATCAAACCGGCTGTCATCGTCAAACCCCAGGTGTCTTGCACGATCAATAAATCCGGCGGGCGGTCCCACCCAGTGAGCCCCGGTGACAACAGGCGTGAAGCCCAACCAGAGGGCGCGATCAGGAACGCCAACCCAAAAGCCGCCGCCGCATGCGGGACCGACAACAGTGGCGATAGCAAGCGTTCCAAAGCGCGAAAGGGTTTCGTGCCGGACCAGCCAGCCGTGACCAGCATCACGATCGCCAGAGAGATGGATGTCGCCAGCAACCCCGTTGAAATCGACAGAAGCATCGCGCGCGGCAAGCCTGCCCAGTCAAAGAGATCGCGGAACGGTTCAAGTGACGGGCCGATCAGCCCCGCTGCGGGCAAATGCCCAAAAGCGGGCAACAACGTGCCCCAGAGGCCAGCCGCCACCGGGCCCAACATCGCAAGCAATGTCAGGATCGGCAGAATAGGAAGGAAGCGGCGGCGGTTCATATATTACGCAGTCCCGGACGTGATCCGGGACCTCAACGTTGCAGCAAGAGGTCCCGGATCGAGCCCGGGACTGCGTTATGCCAGAGCAGACACACTTACTCAGACACACCGTAACGGGTCATCCAGTCATCCGCGATCCGCGTGGCCCAGCTGGGGTGCGGCTCGTCCTGCACGGTACCCAGCTCGGCCGGGGACAATGTCGCAATGCCCAGATCAAGCGCTTCAAAGGCAGCGCGGTCTTCTTCCGACAGCGCATCCATGTTCAACACTGTGCCATAGCCCAGAATTTCCGGGTTCTGTGCACGCACCTGCGCCTCTGGCGACATCAGGAAGTTGGCGACAACCATCGCGCCCGCCTTGGAGCCAGAGTTGTAGGGGATCGCCACGAAAGACGCGTTGCCGATGGTGCCTTTGTCCAGAACGAAAGTACGCACCGATGGCGGCAATTCGTTGTTGGCAATCGCGGTGGAGGCCGCACCGGGGCTGAAGGAAATCGACAGATCCAGCTCACCATCCGCGATCAGCGGGAACATGGCGGTACCTGTTGGCGGATAGGCTTTGCCTTCGCGCCAGAGGTTGGGTGTCAACTCATCCAGATAGGACCAGAGAGGGGCTGTGATCTCATCATAGTTCTCGTCCGTTGCAGGGTCAGCCAGGACAGATGGATCAGGTAGAATATCAACCAACACCTGCTTTAGGAAAGTCGTGCCCAGAAAATCCGGCGGCTGCGGATAGCTGAAACGGCCCGGGTTGGCCGCAGTCCATTCCAGCAGTTCCTGCATGGAGCCCAGACCATCCGGCATGTCAGCCGTGTCATGGACAAAGACGACCTGCGCCATGGCCCATGGGCTCTCAAACCCGTCGGTTGGAACGGTAAAGTCGGTCTGGACGGTTTTGCCTTCCACATCGACAACCGCCCAATTTGGCAGCTGCTCGGCATAAGGGCCGAACAGCAGATCAGCCTCTTTCATCGCAGCAAAGTTCGCGCCGTTAATCCAGATCATGTCGACAGCGCCGTCGTCATCCTCGCCCGCCTGCTTTTCAGACAGAACGCGTGTGACAGCGTCGGCCGTATCCGTCAGCTTCACATGCTCCAGCGTGACACCGTAGTCTTCCATCACGCGTTCGCCGACCCACGCGATGAAATCATTGGTCGTGGTCGACCCGCCCCAAGCGTTCCAAAACACGGTCTGGCCTTCGGCCTCGGCTGTGACAGCCTCCCAGTTGGCGGGGTCGATGTCCGCCAGCGCTGGCACCGGGGCCAGTAATGCGGCCAATACGGCAAGATGTTTCATATGGGTCTTCCTTTAGTTCGTGTAGATATGTTTGGCGGCATAGATCCGCAGTGTGGCGGTCGCAAAACACAGGGCGCCAAAGACCCAGGCCAGCGGGGAGAAGTAGTTGGGCAGCAAGCACAGGATCACGAAGAACACGATGGTTTCGGTCCCTTCCAGAATGCCGTTGGAATAGTAGAGCGACTTTTGCCCTTGCGCGTCGGTCTTGTGCCCATGCTTTTCGGCCAGGATCGCGTAGCCCAAAAAGCTGGTGCCGTTAAAATAGAAAGACGCGAGCAAGAACGCACCCGCGGCCCCGTTCGTTGCTGGATCATAGATGACAAAGGCCATGGGGATCGCGCCGTAAAACAGAAAGTCCACCGCGATATCGAGATAGCCACCAAAGTCAGTTTTTTGGGTTGCGCGGGCCACAGCACCATCGAGACCGTCAGCAATCCGACTTGCCAGCAATGGCACAAGCGCCAGCGCGAATTGGCCAATAACGATGCACAGCGCAGCCACCAGCCCAAGACCAAGGCCCAACAACGTCACCCCATCCGCAGTAAACCCACGCGCCGCAAGCCCGCGACCGATCTGGTTCAGCGGGGGATCAATGAGTTGTCGTGCGTAGCGGTCCAGCATAGGGCCTCGTCCCAAGTTGCGCTTCTTGTGACCGATGCGACCGCTTGACGCAATCATGCTGACAGTAATGTGAGGTGTTGCAACCTGATCAGACGCATCACCGAATGATGATCCGAAGTGACTAGCGCAAAAGCGCAATCTGGGCGACCCTCAGCACGATTGCCCTGCACCGCCGCCACGTGAAAGACCTTTTCAATGATGCACCTGATTGCGCAAAACCTGCGCCGCACCTTTGCCACACTGCTTATTGCGCTCACCTTCTTCTCAGCAACGGCGCCGCATGCCCAAGGCAAGGACCCGCTTCCAGACTATGTCGTGGCAGCGTTTGGCCATCCTCCCGCAATTCCCGATGGCCCGATCTCGGACGACTTGCAACGAGCTGTCCGCACGGTCTTTGTCGATAGTCTGGAACAATCCCTATGGGGGCGCGATCAGGAAGCGGCCCTTTTTGAAATCGCAGAATCAGGTGATCCGCGTCTGGCGTGGATCATCAGCGACATGATGCGCTTTACCTGGCGGCGGGAATTCGACAATGCGCTGGCGGGTGCCGCAGGCCAGCTCCTCGGGATTGAGCTGACGACACCGCAGCGTTGGGGTGTCATCACCGATCACCTGATCGCGTGGGATGTGCCATCCTACCCCGGCTATCTGGAGACCAAGCGTGCTATCTTTATGCAGTTTGTACCCGGTTGGGACAGCATCTTTGTGCCCGGAGATATTGATTGGCGGCTTGTGTCATGGGGTGGCGTACTGATTGACGCACGGCCCTACGACACCACGGACGAGATTTGTAATTGCATCCCAGCTATCGACAACCCGACCGTAACCTCGGCGGAGGACGCCACTTGGCTTAGCGATGACGCGATTGTCTTTGGCATCAGCATCAATGGTGAACACCGTGCCTATCCACGGCGCATTATGGAAGTGCGCGAGATGGTGAATGATACCTTGGGCGGGCGTGATCTGGGCATTCCCTATTGCACGCTTTGCGGGGCCATGCAGGCCTATTTCACCGATGAACTTCCGGCCGGGATTGAACGCCCTGTCTTGCGCACATCGGGCCTGCTGATCCGATCAAACAAGGTGATGTATGACATCACCACGCATTCGGTCTTTGATACGTTCCTCGGCAAAGCCGTCACCGGGCCCTTGGCAGAGCGTGGACTGGTGCTTGAACAAGCAACCGTCGTGACAACCGACTGGGGGACCTGGAAAGAAGCCTATCCCGACACCACCGTCTTGACCGAAGACCTAGCCCTTGGGCGCGACTTTGATTTCCGCAATGGGCGGGATGCGAACGGTCCGATCTTTCCAGTAGGGGACGTAGATCCGCGCCTGCCGGTGCATGAAGATGTGATCGGGGTGATCACCGCCTCTGGCGTGCCGGTCGCGTTTCAGCGCAGTGCCGCATTGCTAGCATTGCGGTCCGGTGCAAGCGTTGGGTTTGAAAACGTGAAGCTGCAGCTTGATGCCGGCGGCATCCGCGCGGTTGATGCAGATGGGGCTGACCTTGGCAGCCATCAGGCGTTCTGGTTCGCGTGGTCGCAGTTCCACGAAGATACGGTGCTCTGGAATGGTTAAAGGTCGCGCGCGATCCGCGGCCGTCCACTGGCCTCGACCCGCAGTGTCGCCTCGATAAACATCACTTGGTTTTCGATCTCAGCCTCTGCGATGTCGCGCGCCACGGTGACGCTGATTTCATCCACGCCAGAGGCGCGCATGCGCGCCTCGGCCTGTGATCGTAAGGCCGCCTCCAGCACGCCCAGTGCCTCATCACGGTCCGCAAAGGTCCGGGGGCCATCCGGCAAATGCACCGCAAATGCGCCTTCACCCGCGCTTGTCACCGTGCCCGTTACCTGCGCGCGCACCTGCCCCACAACCGCACCAATGGCATTGGCCACGCCCGCGTGGTCCGGCACGATCATTTGTGTGCCCAGCCGATCACCAACAGCACCATAATAGGTGGCGGCAGAGGCGCCCAATCCGATGACAGGCACGCCCAGCGCCATTTGCATTTGCACGACACCTTGATGCCGGTCCAACCCGGCCACACTCAAAGGATGTCGCGCCAGCAATGCGGGGTCCGGCCAAGCGCGATCATCCTCGGCAAAGCCTGCCTCCAGCAGGCAGTCCACGGTCTGGGCGATCAGTTGATCAATGATCATCCGGGCAAGGGCCTGCCCATCTGCCGCGATACCCATCCCCGACCCTGTGCGGCGGCGCGCAAAAAGTGTCAGCGCCTTTTCGGCAGCCTGCCCATCCCATGCACCCGCCAACCCAAGCGCATGCGACGCATCAGATGGCGTGACACCCGCCACCAGCACAAGACCACGCCCGACCAGACGGCCCAATGCCGGGCTTTCCATCCGCGATTGCACAGCTTGGCTAAGGCGCAGTGGGCCATCTGCCAGACGGTCGGCGACGGTCTGTTCGCGCGTGTCCAAACCGGCAGGCATAATTGTCCAAAGCGGCACAACAAACTGGCCGCCGTCAGCCGCCGGAATATCCTGCGCCAAGCCGCGATCAAGCGCGTCATGCACCAGATCGGGATAGTGATAAGCCGCCAGTGCCACCGGCATCAAACGCCGCGGCCCAAGCCGCAAACCGCCATCCAGCCCTTCGACCACACGCACTTCACTGTCGCCGCCCAAGCCCGTGGTACGCATCGCCACAGCCTCGACCATCGTGCGGAAGGGGCCAACGCGCGCACCCTGCGGGTCAATCTTGGGGCGCCCATCGCGCAGCAGGCAGACATCCGTAGTTGTCCCCCCGATATCGCTGACCAAAGCATCGGTTTCACCGCTTAGCCAACTGGCACCGGCAATCGATGCGGCAGGTCCGCTGAGGATTGTTTCAATCGGTTTTTCGCGCGCCAGATCGGCGGACACCAAGGCCCCATCGCCACGCACCACCATCAGCCGGGCGGTGATGCCTGTCTTGGTCAGGTGATCCTCACAAGCGGTGATCAAACGATCCAGCATCCCGATCAACCGCGCGTTCAATACTGCGGTCAACGCGCGTTTCGGCCCGCCCAATGCTTGGCTCAGCTCATGCGAACAGCTGACCGGTTTATCGGTCATCTGGCGGATCATATCACGCGCCGCGACCTCATGCGCAGGGTTGCGTGTGGCAAAACTGGCGGCGACGGCAAAGCCTGTGATGCAATCGTCAAGCGCGCGCAGTGCCGTCTTGAGCGCGTCCAGATCAAGGGCAGCAACCTCAACCCCTGCATGGTTATGCCCGCCAGCCAGACGGATCACGGGATCACCGCGCAATGCCTCAGTCAACCCCGCGCGGGTCAGGTCGGCATCATCAAAACCGATCGCAATCAGCGCAATGCGCCCACCCTGCCCTTCGACCAAAGCATTGGTCGCAAGCGTGGTCGACAGTGACACCATCGCGATATCAGCTCCGGCGATCTGCGCATCCGCCATCGCAGCATCAATCGCCCCCGCCACACCCTGCGCCAGATCAGGGCGCGAGGTCAGCGCCTTGGCAGATGCGACAACGCGGTCCTGCGTCTCATCAATGATGACAGCGTCGGTATAGGTGCCACCTGTATCAACACCCAAGAGGTAAGCCATTGATGCACCCTATTCCTTGCCACGCCGCAGATAACCGCGACGTTGGCCCAAAATGCAACGTCAATCGACCACAGTTCTGCCAAAAGCTGCACTTATTGCGCCGTCAAGCTTTACGTTAACAACACGTTCATACACCCTGCACCGCACAGGACTGACGAAAGACCGAAGATGTTCAAAAAATCCATTGGCCAAGCCCATGAAAAGCTGGTGTTCAACCGGCGCGTCCGCGTTCTGGTCGAAGAAATTGGCGCGCTTCTGCCCCCCGGTTCTGACATGCTGGATGTCGGCACCGGTGACGGCCAAATCGCCAAAATGATCGGCGCACGCCAAGATGGCACCAAGGTGCAAGGCATCGACATTATGAAACGCGAAACGATCCATATTCCCGTCACGCTGTTTGACGGCACGACCATCCCGATGGAGGATGACAGCGTAGATGTGGTCACCTTCGTGGACGTTCTGCATCACACGGACGACCCGCAAATCCTGATCAGCGAGGCATCGCGCGTGGCCCGCAAGGCGGTGATTATCAAGGATCACCTGAGCGAGAACATACTGGACCATCTGACGCTACGCGCGATGGATTGGGTTGGGAACGCACCACACGGTGTGGTGCTGCCCTACAACTATGCGCCACGGCGTGATTGGGATGGCTGGTTCGAAAAAGCGGGGCTGACAACGGATGAATTCATCACCGATGTGCCGCTCTACCCCGCCCCGCTCAGCTGGGTGTTCGGGCGCAAACTGCATTTTGTGGCACGTCTTATCCCGACTGCGGCCTGAAGATCACATAGCGGCAGATCAGATAGCTGATGACCGCCGCCGCTCCTGCGGTGACCAGAAACAAACCTGTGTCGACCGCGAAATTCTTGGTAACAAAGCGGCTGGTGATGGCAGATACGACAACCAGACTGCCCACTTGCGTCGCGCCATAAATCAACAGCGCGGACTTACCCGATTGGTCATCCCGAAAAGTGAACTTCTTTTGTGCCAAAAAGGCCAAAGGAATGCACAGTAAGTAGACGACAACACTGGCGGGCAGAGCTGGGGCATTGACGAAATTGATCAACCCAGCGGTCACAAGGGCATAGCCAAGACTGAAACCACCACCGACCATCAGGAAACGCATAAACGCCCAAAGTTGATTAGGGTTGCTCATTCGCGCAGAATCTCGAACAGGATTTGGGCGTCGTCATCAATTGCAACCCGCCGTAACCAGTCCGCGCTGCCGCCATCGGCCAACTGATCAGCAAAGTCGCCAGCGTAATTATAGCCCCGGCAAAGCAACAGATGAGTCGCGCCAGATTCACGTAGGAAATCAGCCATTTCAGCTTCTTCCAGGCCAAATGGCCTGACACCATTGCGCAATGCCTCTGCACTGCGATGGTAGGGGGCAGATAAGCCAGAATGATGACTTGCCCAAATCAGTGTGGGCCCGAAATTGAGGTGGGTCAATACAACGGCAGGAGGCACTTGGTTGAGCGCGCGCATTGACTCAAATGACCGACAGTTTGAAGCCGATTTTCCAGAGGTGCCATCATCCGGCTCCAGTATCGATGCAAACGGACCAATCACCAGGATGGGGGAAGTGATAACTGCGGCGATAGCAATAGCGGCCAAGCCTTTGGTCAAATCGCGATTATCAAGATAGCCTTGCAAGAAATACGCGACGAGCACACCGCCAATGATCGGTGCCACTGACCCCATCATGATAACGGTACGCATCTGGACAAATATCATTGCAGCCCCCAGAACACATAGGATCAACAAAAGGCCTAGGGCCTGATCACGATATGCGCGCGGCGTTTGTTTTCGACCTGATAATACCCAAAGGAAAATGCCCCCAAAGAGTGCGACAAAGACGGGGAGTGTGAAGATAAGTGCCGCAACCAAATTTGACCGAGCATAAACCAAACCGGGTAGTGCCTCTGTGATGCCATTGCTGATAAGTTCCTGCAAATTAACAGGCAATTCTCCGTAGGGACCATCAAGACAAACGGACAAAAAAGGCCAAGCCAACCCCAATCCGACTGCGGTCAAAACAACCGTAGTGACCAGTTTAAGCGGTGGTGTGGGCAACCAACGGGCTGCGGCAAAGGGAACGAGACAGGCAAAGCTCGCCAAAGCAACCAATGACAGCGTTGGTAGGCCCAGCTGATCGCAAACGGTGTTTGCCCACCGCTCTGGCGCTGTCTGCCCTAACCAGAACACAACGCTTGCAACGGACAAGGTTACGCAAAAGACCGTCAGCAACTTTAGAGAAACTTGTGACGGGACAAACAGTGCGCGGATAAACAAGGTGATGCCGCCACCGACAATAAAGGGCAAACTTTCCAGCCCCACAGCAAGCGAAAACGCGGCTGCGATGCCGCCAACAACGCCAGCGCCAATGGGTCGGCTTGGCCAAATCACAGCGAACGACAAAAGCGTCATCATCAGAAGCTGCACGTTGTGGTGATCCAAATCGCCCGGGCTGTTGTGCAAGCTTGCGGTTAACGGCCAAAAGGCGACACACAACGTAGCAAAACAAGCTGCATGTGGGCCAAAGATACGGCGTGTGCCAAAGCCGACCGTCAGAATTGTGAGGATCAAGATCAGCGTTGGCCAGATCGTCGCCGCTAGCATCTCGGCCGTTTCCATCGGGACAAAAAACGACAATGGGACTATGATCGCAGAAATCCCAACATCAATATACCGCGACCAATGAAGTTCTACCCCATCAGGGGGCAGCAAGCGGTATTGCATCACGTCGTACCAGCCTTGGCCTGCGATCCAGTCACGGACGGTCAGCAAACGCATGATATCATCATTGCCCAAACCAGCGTAAGACTGCAGCAGCTCTGCGCCGTCGCGTATAGCCCTGAAAACAATCAACGTGATCGCAAGTATCATGATGGCACGAAAGGGCTTTGCGAGCAAAACGCGGATCGCTGGAACGTTGGTCATGTGTTGCGGCTTTTCCTTGAGATTACGGCCGGTACATAGCACTTGGCCTGCGCTTATGACATCACTTGGCATTTAGCGAACCTGACCACGGAAAAGCTGTTGCACAAAAGCCGCGAGATGGACCATGTAGAGCCTTAGTCGCGCCGCCATTGCGCATTATCAGTGCTTTTAAGCTGCGTTTCATCCAAAAGAAATCTCATGACTGAACTAACAATCCTGATGCCTTGTCTTGATGAAGCAGAGACGCTTGAAACCTGTATCGTCAAAGCATTCGACTATCTTGAACGGTCCGGTGTGGATGGCGAGGTGTTGATCGCCGACAACGGATCAACCGACGGCAGCCAGGAGATCGCGAAAAGCTTGGGTGCGCGCGTCGTTGATGTGCCCATCAAAGGCTATGGTGCCGCATTGGGCGCAGGGATCGCCAACGCCAAAGGGCGTTTTGTCATCATGGGTGATAGCGACGATTCTTATGACTTCTCAAACCTTGATCCCTTCGTCGAACAGCTGCGCGATGGCGCTGATCTGGTGATGGGCAACCGGTTCAAAGGCGGCATTGCAAAAAACGCGATGCCCCCGTTGCACCGCTATCTGGGCAACCCTGTGCTCTCGACCGTGGGCCGCGTCTTTTACCACACACCAGTGGGCGATTTTCACTGTGGTCTGCGCGGCTTTTCCCGCGAGGCCATTCTGGGGCTGCACCTGAACACTCCCGGTATGGAATTCGCATCCGAGATGGTGATCCGCGCCACGTTGTTTGGCCTGGATATTCGCGAGGTGCCAACAACGCTGAAACCCGATGGCCGGACCCGCGCCCCACATCTGCGCAGCTGGCGTGACGGGTGGCTACACCTGAAACTACTGCTGACCTTCGCACCCTATTGGCTGTTCTATTATCCCGGCATTGCCCTCTTTGGGATTGGGGCCATCAGCTTTACCGCACTCATGTTCGGCCCTGTGACAATCGGGGGCGTCAGCTTTGATGTCGCCACAATGATCCTGGCCAGTGCGCTGATTCTGACGGGTTTCCAGATGGTGTGTTTTCACGTGCTCACACGTATCTTCGCTGTCAGGTTCAACCTTCTGCCGCTGTCACCCCGCTATGAACGGTTTCGCGACCGTATTTCCGTGGATAACGCCTGTATCGTTGGCGCAATCCTATTGCTTGTAGCGCTTATCGCGGTTTTGGCGGGCGTCTTTAGCTGGGGGGCCACTGGGTTTGGCGATATGGTCGCCAGTGACATTGTGCGGCCTGCGGCCCTTTCGGTGGTCTGCGCCTCATTGGGTGTGCAAGTGATCACAACCGGGTTTCTGTCGTCGATGCTGCAACAACCCATCCGGCCCAACGCACCCACTGCAGAGTAACCAGCCCAGCTATCCAAGTTGACAGGACAGAGCATCGCCGTCTAAGCCGGAAGGGTGCACGTGGCACCGACAGGGCAAAATGGAACCATCGCATAAGAACCCCCAACTTGGGGCTGTACTTCTTTCTTTCTACGAATGCCTGACGGACCCCGATCAGCTTGATACACTGATGGAGGTACTGACATCCTGGCTGGATGACGAAGAGCGCGCGGTCATTTCCCCAAAATTGGACTATCACGCCGATCAGGCATGGCGCTTGCTGGGGCAAATTTCGGAACCCGCGTATCAAACGCGCGGCGGTTTGGAGGCGGTTGAACAGACGCATTTCGCGGACCTGTCCGCGCTGGAAGCGGAAGTTGCCGATCAAATCCGCCCTGAAGACCTGAACAGGCTGCGCGCATGGCTTTCATCTGAAACAGAAACGGATGCCTTGCTGCTGAGATGGGTCAATGACCAGACAACAGAATTGGTGGTCTTATCGCGTGAGCCAGGAACCAACGGGTATCTGGCGAAACGCACGGGCCCGGCGTTCCAGAGTTTCATCTCGCAATTCGTGGCCGATAGCTTTGCCTTAACGAACGCCGAATTGACCTTGGTCCAGGAATTGCTGTCGGGCGGGACATTGCGTGAGATTGCCGATCGACTGGGCAAATCATGGGAAACCACCCGCAGCCAGGTGAAATCCCTGACCAACAAACTTGGGGTCAATTCGCAAAGCGATATCCTGCGGATGGCCAGCCAGGCCGCACCCTTGATGCCCACACCCGGTCCCAAGGTCGTATCAGCGGATAATGCCACGGTGGGAAAGTTGCAGCGCCCGGACGGGCGCATGATTGTGTACGAAGTTGACGGGCCACCTTCGGACAAAACACTGGTGTTCTTGCATGGCATGACGCAGGGGCGCCATTGGCCGGAGAAAGCCCGTAAACTCGCCAAAGATCGTGGCTGGCGCTTGGTCCGGATCAGCCGGGCCGGGCGCGGTCTTTCTTCGGTTAACCAAAAAGAAAATCAGGCGCTTTTGCAGGATCATGTGGATGATGTGATGGCGGTGGTCGACAAAGAGAAGATTGACACCTTTTCGATTTATGCTGCAGCTGACGGCTTCGCCGTGGGCTATCCCCTCGCATTGCAACACCCCGAACGGATCAAGATGATCATGGGGATTGAGGTTGTGCCGCCGATCCTGTCGCGCAAGGTGATTGCGGGCTTCTCAGGGAAAATGAAGACCTTCGGCCTTGCCTGCATGTATGCGCCCAAAACGGTGAAATTCATGCTGGGTCTGGCGATGCGGCAATTGGAACAGATGGAAGACCGCTACGCCAAGGTCCACCCACTGATTGGTGTAAAACTGAACGAAGTCGAAGACGCAGACGGCATTCGGGCGGATGATCTGAATTTTCAGGACTTGATGGTCCACAAGTCCGAAGGGATGTGGCGGGACGCAAGCTATGCGGCACATGACTGGGCCTATGCGCCGGAAAGTTCCAACCTGCGCCCAAAGGCCGCCCTGATTCATTGTGGAAATTCGATGATCAAATCACCCGGCCATCTGGATGACTTCGCGCAACGCATTGGCGCACCGATCTATCGGATCGACTCTTATCTCCCTTATATTTCGTCGGCTTTGCCCTTGGTTTTAGACACGTTGGAGCAGCACTAGGGGCGTCTTCCGTTAAAATGGGCCGATTGCGATCTTCGATGCGTTGCAGACAAGCAACCCACCACAAAATTCGGTTGAGTTTGGTGCGATTTCACCCATTCGGGTGATTGTTGCTTGGCGCGCCGCTCAACTAAAAACGATGCGAAATGACCTATGGTAAAGCTTTGGCCGAACCGCAGGTTTGTAGCAGTTCAAGCATCTCCTGTGTGCCTGTAGACGGCATATTTGTTTGACAGACTATCCTGTGTCGACGTGGTTAAATAGTAAGTGTGAGTGTGCCTAAAACCGTCGGCCCAGGTGGCAGTTTCCCAGCGTCTGCGACATCGCAGCGCTGGGGAGCCCTGCCTTAGACCGCGATATTGTCAATCAGCCGCACACCGGCAAGCCAAGCGGCTGCGAACAAACGTGCTTCAGGCCTGGCTTTGTCAAGCAATGACAAATCACCGCCGTCCCGCAGTTCAAGATAATCCACATCATTGAAACCCGCGGCCATGATCCGCGCTGTGGCATCGGGCAGGATGTCTGTCATTGACGCACCACTTTGCAGATTCTCACGCATCTCTTCCATGACCTCGGCCAGCACAGGGGCATGAATGCGTGAGCGGTCCGATAGCAGCAGATTGCGCGATGACATCGCCAGCCCGTCCTCCTCCCGGATGGTCGGGCAGCCGATAACATCAACAGCGAGGTCCAGATCGCGGGCCATGCGGCGTACGATCTGAAGTTGCTGATAGTCCTTTTCGCCAAAGAATGCATTGTCGGCAGAAGTCTGGATAAAGAGTTTTGACACCACCGTGGCGACACCATCAAAATGCCCCGGACGACTTTCACCGCAGAGCATATCAGTCAGACCGGACACCGAAACGGTGGTTGCAAATCCGTCGGGGTAGATCTGGTCCGGCTCAGGCACATAGATCAGATCGACACCAATCGACTCCAGCTTGCGCGCGTCCTCTTCTTCTGTCCGGGGATAGTTCTTCAGATCATCGGGGTCATTGAACTGCTTGGGGTTCACAAAAATTGTCACAATCACCCGGTCACATTTGTCCCGCGCGGCACGTGCCAGCGACAAGTGCCCCTGATGCAAAGCACCCATCGTCGGAACAACACCGATGGTCTCATCCGCCTTGCGCCACAGCGCTGTCTGCTGGCGCAGCCCAGCAAGCGTCCGTTCGATAGGTGCGATCATTTCGAAGGGGCCTCATCTGCAAAGACATGTTCGGCGCCGGGAAAACTGCGTGCCCGCACCTCTGCGGCATAGGCGGCAATGGCCGCCGCGCCATCATCGCCCAAATGGGCATAGCGTTTCACGAACTTCGCTTTGAACGCAGTGAATAGCCCCAGCATGTCATCGACAACCAATATCTGCCCGTCGCAACCAGCACTGGCTCCGATACCTATGGTGGGGATCGGGACGCGCGCGGTGATCTCATCCGCCAATGTCTGCGGCACCTTCTCCAGCACCACGGCAAACGCCCCCGCCTGCGCCACAGCATCGGCATCAGCCAAGGCTGCATCGCGGGCGTCACCGCGTCCTTGCACCTTATAGCCACCTAACGTGTTGATCGACTGCGGCGTCAGCCCGATGTGGGCCATCACCGGAATGCCACGCGCGACAAGGAACGCGATGGTGTCGGCCATATGGGCGCCACCTTCCAGCTTCACGGCACCCGCCCCCGTCTCCGCCATCAACCGGGCGGCATTGCGAAACGCCTGCTCGCGGTTTTCCTCGTATGACCCGAAGGGCATGTCGATGACCATCATCGCAGATGTCAGCCCACGTGCGACGGCCTGACCATGCAAGATCATCATCTCCATCGTCACGCCAAGGGTAGATGGCAGCCCATGCAGCACCATGCCCACACTGTCGCCTACCAGCACAAAGTCGCAGTGTTCATTCATCATCTGCGCCATCGGCGTGGTGTATGCCGTCAGGCTGACCAGCGGCGTGCCACCCTTCGCAGCCCGAATATCATCGGGCATCGGGGCACATTTCTTAGCTGTGGCACTCATGTTAGGCTCCAACTTTGGTGGCAGGTGCCTAGCAGTCGGGACGGAAGCTTTCTAGGGAAAATCACTATAGGGACGAAGCGTCAAAGGCACTAGGTTGATTTCGCTAGGATGCCGCCAACGGCGGGATCTAGTCCGAGTTTAAGATCATCGAACCGCTCTCGGAATAGACTGATCCTTCAAACCCGTGGACAAATTGAACCGCCCCAACGATTTCTTGTCCCTGCGATCCCACGATAAAGCCCTGATAGTCTCCTGCAGCAGCAGTTCCCCCAACGAACGCACCACCCCGGGTTTCGCCGAAAAAGACGCCATCAATGATCTGCGCGTCAACCAACCTGACCTGCGTCGCCGGCAGACCATCGCTTCTTTCACGCTCTGTGATAAAACCAGAGGCAGAGCTATCCGCGAAATCGACATCCATATTTGCATTTCCGAAGACATGTCCAAAACTGATCGTACCGTTGGATTGGAGACGACGATATTGGCCTGCATAGCTGCCAGCGTAGTCAACTGTGCCTGCGTCAGGGCCGGGTAGATTTGTTGGTGACAGTCTCGCGATGTCATAAAGTGTCGCGCCATTGGCAAAGACGCCAGATACCACCTCTCCACCTTCAGACGGCGTTCGCCCCGCTATAAAATATATATCTTCGCCCAAAGTGAAAGAGTCAAAGCCTCCGGGAAGCCCGGCGATGTCCAGACTCTGAAGAAACACGTTCTCAGTGACAGATGTGAGTGACTGGGCTACCGGATCATAAGTATATAAACTAGAAGCTAAAGATATATCGTTTGACCGCACATGTATACCCGTGGGCTTCAGTGCTCCATCACCGCCTCCGCCACCACCGCCACAAGCCGTCAAACCCACCAAAGCCACGATCGCTAATGTGTGACGTGCAAACATCCGTTATCTCCTCACAAACATACACGAGTTCTCGGATAACCTGCACCGCACCCAAAGTTACCCTAGCGTCACCTTGGTGTTCTGTCGAGTCACGGCGACTTTGCCCCGGGCTTGATTTAACGACATGTTCCGTGAACACTTCCCCCAGCCATAGGGGGTAGACCATGCATCATTTCAAGACACTCGCCGCATCCACGGCCATCGTGCTTTGCGCATCCGGCGCGTTGGCCCAGGACAGCATTACCGTTGCCATCCAGTTGGAACCCCCGAACCTTGACCCCACCGGTGGTGCTGCGCAGGCGATTGATAGTGTGCTTTATGCCAATGTCTTCGAGGGGCTGACCCGCTTTGACGCCGATGGTGCGATCATCCGTGGGCTGGCGCAAAGCTGGGATATCTCGGACGATGGGTTGGTCTACACCTTCAACCTGGCCTCTGGCGTGACCTTCCATGATGGCACCACGATGGACGCCGAAGATGTGAAGTTCAGCCTGGATCGCGCGCGGGCAGAGGATAGCACGAATGCACAAAAGGGCCTGTTTGCGGGCATCACTGATGTCACCGTGGTTGACCCGCTCACCGTGCAGGTCACGTTGGATCAACCCAACGGCAGTTTCCTGTTCAACATGGCCTGGGGCGATGCGGTGATCGTGGCCCCTGAAAGCATCGAAAATATCGCCTCTAACCCCATCGGCACCGGCCCTTTCACCTTTACCGATTGGGTACAGGGTGACCGGTTGGAGCTGACGCGCAACCCCGATTACTGGGGTCCTGCGCCCGCGTTGGAAAGCGCCACGTTCCGCTTTATCTCTGACCCCACCGCCGCCTTTGCCGCTGTCATGGCCGAGGACGTGGATGCCTTCATCGGCTTCCCCGCCCCCGAAAACCTGCCACAGTTTGAGGCTGATCCGCGTTTTCAGGTCCTTGTCGGCAATACCGAAGGCGAAACGATCCTGTCCACTAACAACATGATGCCTCCCTTCGACGATGTACGCGTACGCAAGGCCGTGGCCCATGCCATCGACCGCCAGGCCATCATTGACGGAGCCATGTTCGGGCTGGGCACACCCATTGGCACCCACTTCGCACCGCATAACCCCGATTACGTCGATCTGCTGGGCAACTCACCCCATGATCCAGACCTCGCCCGCGAACTCTTGACCGAGGCCGGTTTCCCGGATGGTTTCACGACAACACTGAAACTGCCGCCACCTTCCTACGCACGGCGCGGGGGCGAGATTATCGCCAGCCAATTACGTGCCGTCGGGATCGAAACCGAGATCACCAATCTAGAATGGGCACAGTGGATTGAAGAGGTCTTCACAAACAAAGACTTTGGCCTGTCCATCGTCAGCCACACAGAGCCGATGGACATCGGGATTTACGCGAACCCCGATTACTACTTCCAATATGACAACCCAGACTTCCAAGCGTTAATGGAAACCCTGAACGCGACAACAGACCCGGCCATGCGCAGCAATCTGTTAGCCCAGGCGCAGGCGATCATCTCAGAGGATTACGTGAACGGCTACCTCTTTGAACTGGCGGTCGCCACCGTGGCCAAAGCCGGGATCGAAGGGCTGTGGGTCAACCAACCCACCGCCGCCGTTGACCTCACTGGCGTCAGCTGGAGCAACTAAGGATATGCCCCCCGTCATACCAGCGCGGGGGGCGTCACTTTATGCAGCACGCGTCACCGCGCCATCGAGGTCAACCAAAGCCTTGGCCGCCAGTGCTGCTTCTTTCCCCTTCTGCACAAAATGGTCGCGGAAGATCGCGATATGATGGTCGGTTTCCTGAAACTGATGCGGTGTCAGGCTGACGGACAGGACCGGCACCTGCGTATCAAGGCCTACGCGCATCAGCCCATCAACCACCGCGCTGGCGACAAAGTCATGCCGGTAAATCCCGCCGTCCACGACGAGCGCCGCACAAGCAATCGCATCATACTTGCCGATCAACGCCAGCTTTTGCGCCAGCATCGGCATCTCAAACGCGCCGGGGACGTCATAGACCGTCACCTGCTGGCCGGGAATTTCACTCAAGAACCCATCAAGCGCACGATCCACGATATCAGCATGCCAACCGGCCTTGATGAATGCAAACTGGGGAAGTGTCATACTGTGATCTCCTTTTGGTTCCGACACGTCACCCAAGGCATCACACGGGACACCATGCGCCCGATAGGCACACAACGTTCCGCATTCTCTTTCATCCGGACTATGACCGTCGGCTCAGGCCTCGCACCTGATCTGCTGACCCTTTCGCGTGAAAGGCGCTCGCGGGCTCGTGGGTGTGCCACATACCGCCGGTGGGGAATTCCGCCCCGCCCTGAGAATAGGCCTGTTCTGACATGGGGCGCGGGCCACGGCAAGGGCATGATGGCATGATCATCCGCCCCGAAACCACTGCCGATCATCAGGCGATCTATGACCTGACACGCGATGCATTCGCGCCCATGTCGTTCAGTGACGGCAGTGAACCCGGCATCATTAATGAGATGCGCGCGGCTGGCGATTTGACCCTGTCCTTAGTGGCAGAACAAGACGGTATCATCGGCCATGTCGCCTTTTCACCCGCCAAGATCAGCGATGCGAAAGGTGCGTGGTACGGGCTTGGGCCCATCTCGGTCCGAGCTGATCACCAAAAACAAGGGATCGGCACAAAGCTGGCCCATGCTGGGTTGGATATGCTGCGCGACATGGGTGCAGCGGGCTGTGTCCTAACAGGCAACCCCGCCGTTTACACCCCTATGGGTTTTTCGAATGATCACGCGCTGACCTACAGTGGCCTGAACCCGAAATACATCCTCTACATGACCTTCAACGGCACCGTGCCCAATGGCGAAATCAATTTCGCCGAGGCGCTGGAAGAGGACCACCCATGATCCGCTATGCGCTGGGTCGCCTGACCGCGCTGGTCATCAGCCTCGTCGTGGCCTCTATCGTGATCTTTGCGGTGATCGAAGTGATCCCCGGCGATCCTGCGGCCTTCATGCTGGGCGTGAATGCGCGGCCCGATACGATTGCTGCTTTGCGGGCAGAGATGGGGTTGGATCAACCGCTGATCACACGCTACCTAGATTGGGTCACCGGCCTATTGCGCGGCGATTTCGGGCAGTCATGGACCTACAAGACACCGGTGTCAGAGCTAATTAACGACCGTATCTGGGTCTCGCTCCCTCTCGCCATATATGCATTGATCCTATCCACGCTCATCGCCTTCCCGGCGGGGATTTATGCCGCCAGTAGACGCGGCGGCGCAGGCGATGTCACCATCATGGGCGCCACCCAACTGGGCGTTGCGATCCCGAATTTCTGGTTCGCGATGATCCTTGTGCTGATCTTCGCGATCAACCTGCGCTGGTTTTCGGCGGGTGGCTTTCCGGGGTGGTCGGACCCATCCCAAGCCATCAAATCCCTGACACTGCCTGCCGTCGCACTCGCCCTGCCGCAGGCGGCCATCCTCGCCCGCGTCATGCGCTCATCCCTGCTTGATATGCTGGGCGAAGATTTCATCCGCACCGCCCGCGCGAAGGGCCTCTCGGCCCGCCAAGCGCTTTGGAAACACGCGGTCCGCAATGCGTTGATCCCGGTGCTGACGATCATCGGCCTGCAGTTCTCATTCCTGCTGGCCGGCGGGATTATCATTGAACAGGTGTTTTTCCTCCCGGGCCTTGGCCGCCTCATCTTCCAATCCATCAGCGCCCGCGATCTGATTGTCGTGGAAAGCGTGGTGATGTTGCTGGTCTTTACCGTGATCGTGGTGAACTTCCTTGTCGATCTGGCCTATGCCGCCGTCGATCCGCGATTGAGAACCAAAGCATGAGCCGCAATCTGATCATCGGTACAGCGCTGACGCTGGTGTTTATCGTACTCGCCGCGGTGTCTTTCATCTGGACGCCTGCGGATATCGAGACCCTCGACATCCCCAACAAGCTGCAAGGACCCAGCGCCGCAAACCTGCTCGGCACCGATCACTTTGGCCGCGATATCCTGTCGATGATCATGATGGGCGCGCGCACCTCTATCGCTGTCGCCTTGGTCGCCGTCGGCATCGGCATGGCGCTTGGCATCCCGTTGGGATTGCTCGCGGCAGCACGGCACAGATCGCTGCTGGACGAGCTGGTCATGCGCGGCAACGACCTTGTCTTCGCCTTCCCTTCATTGGTCATCGCCATCCTGATCACCGCTGTTTTCGGGGCTTCTGCTGTCAACGCGATCATCGCCATCGGCATCTTCAACATCCCCGTTTTCGCCCGTCTGACACGCGGCGCCGCCCTGCCACTATGGGAGCGTGACTTCATCCTCGCCGCCCGCGTCTGCGGCAAGTCGGCCACCCGCATATCGGTTGAGCATATCTTGCCCAACATCACGAACCTGATGATCGTGCAAGGCACCATCCAGTTCAGCTTGGGCATCCTTGCCGAAGCGGCCCTTTCATACATTGGTCTCGGCGCACAGCCTCCCACCGCCAGTTGGGGGCGCATGTTGGCCGACGCGCAAACGCTGGTTAGCATCGCTCCGCATACGGCACTGGTGCCCGGTTTCGCGATCCTGCTCATGGTCCTTGGCCTGAACCTGATGGGCGATGGGTTACGCGACTGGCTTGACCCCCGCATCAGGGTGGCGCGGACATGACACTGCTTGCAATCAAAGACCTGTCTTTGGCGATCAATGGCACGCAAATCCTGCATGACATCGAGCTGACCATGCAAGCGGGTGAGATTGTGGCTATCACGGGTGAAAGCGGCTCTGGCAAATCCATGACCGCGCTGTCGGTGATGGGCCTTTTGCCGCAAGGGTCTGTGACCGCAGGTGCGGTGACACTGGACGGCACCGATATTCTGCAAACCTCAGAACCCGATCTTTGCCGGATGCGCGGCAACGCAATGGGCATGGTATTTCAAGAGCCTATGACAGCCCTGAACCCGGTGCAAACCATCGGCGCGCAGGTCGCTGAAACAATCCTGATCCATGAGAAAACGACCAAGGCTGAGGCGCATAAACGCGCCGCCACCATGCTGGAACGGGTCGGGCTGAAGGTCGCGCCGACACGCTACCCCCACGAACTATCCGGCGGCCAACGCCAGCGTGTTGTCATCGCCATGGCCATCGCCCTACGTCCCAAGCTCCTGATCGCGGATGAGCCGACAACCGCGTTGGATGTCACCACCCAAGCCCGCATTCTTGACCTGCTGCGCGACCTTGTCCGCGAATTTGACATGGGGCTTTTGCTGATCACCCACGATCTTGCTGTTGTTGCCGATGTCGCGAACCAGATCATCGTCATGCAAAAGGGTCGTGTGGTTGATGCCGGTGAGACGAAACACCTGCTCGCCCATATGCAGCACCCCTACACCAAGGCCCTGTTCGCGGCATCAACGCACGCCGTTTCACTGCCCAAAGCCATACAGTCCGCGCCACTGCTGCGCGTTCAAAACATCAACCGCGATTATCCAATGTCGCGCCAAACCCTTCTTGGCCCCCGCCCGATGTTTCGTGCCTTGTACAACATCAGCTTTGAGATCAACCACGGCGAACGCGTTGGCCTGGTCGGCGAGAGCGGATGCGGGAAATCGACACTAACACACGCTATTCTGGGGTTAGAGGACGTCCAAGGCGGCGAAATTCGCCTTGATGGCGAACCCGTTTTCACCGGCAAACGCCCCAACCTTGCGGTGCGCCGCAAAATGCAAGTTGTGTTCCAAGACCCCTACAGCAGCTTTAACCCCCGCCACCGCGTAGATCGGCTGATTACCGAGCCATTTCATTTGCTGGAAACCCCACCAACCGGCCAAGCCCGCGCCGATGCAATCGCCAAAGCGCTGACAGATGTCGGCCTTTCGCCGGGGGACGCCAGCAAATACATCCACGAATTCTCGGGCGGCCAGCGCCAGCGCATCGCCATTGCCCGCGCGCTGATTGTTGAGCCGGAGCTGATTATCTTTGACGAGGCTGTCTCGGCTCTTGATGTCTCGGTCCGCGCGCAAGTGCTGGACCTGATTGCCGACCTCTGCCGCAAACGCCCCCTGGCCTATCTATTCATCAGCCACGATCTGTCCGTCGTGCGCACGGTGACCGACCGTGTGATGGTGATGCAGGCCGGAAAAATCGTGGAACAGGGCGAAACAGAGGCTGTGTTTTCTAACCCCCAGCATCCATACACCCAAACACTGATCGCCGCAGCGCCCAAGCTACCCGCCTTGGGCATGGCGGTCTGAAGGAAGGGTTGCTACGATTATTCCAACGGCAGGAGGTGTGATGCGACTAGAAAGGAAAACAGCCATTGTCACCGGGGGCGGCTCTGGCTTTGGCGCGGGCATTGCACGCAAATTTGTAGCCGAAGGCGCGCAGGTTTTTGTGGTCGACATCAACCTGAAAGGTGCTGAGGCGATTGCGGCTGAGATTGGTGGAACGGCCATCGCTTGTGACGTCTCAGACAAGACATCAGTGGCTCACCTTGCACAAACCGTTCTGTCTCAAGGCCCGCTCGATATTCTGGTGAATAACGCAGGTGTCACCCATCTGCCGGGGCAGCTTGAAGACATCACTGAAGAAGATTTTGACCGCGTCTATCATGTGAACATGAAATCCGTCTTCCTGACAGCGCAGGCCTTTGTTTCCCATTTCAAAGAGCAGGGCGCAGGCGCAATCCTGAACGTCGCATCGACCGCGGGCATCTCCCCCCGTCCTCGGTTGAACTGGTACAATGCGTCCAAAGGCTGGATGATCACGGCGACCAAGGCGATGGCGGTGGAGCTGGCCCCCAACGGCATTCGCGTCAACGCGATCAATCCGGTGGCTGGGGATACCCCTTTGCTAAAATCATTCATGGGCGAGGACACGCCAGAAATGCGCGCCAAGTTTCTTTCCACTATCCCCATCGGGCGCTTTTCAACGCCAGAGGATATGGGAAACGCCGCCTGTTTCCTCTGCTCGGATGAGGCCAGCATGATCACCGGCGTCGCAATGGAGGTGGACGGTGGCCGCTGTATCTAAAGGGCCGCGCAATCTGATCACGGATGTGGCCGGCCTGCGGGTCGGCAATGCGCAGGATGATCATATCAAGACCGGCACGACGGTGCTGGTCGGCGACAGAGCTTTCACGGCCAGCGTGCATGTGATGGGCGGCGCACCCGGCACGAAAGAAACGGATCTTTTGGCCCCGGACAAGACGGTAGAAAAGGTTGATGCGCTGGTCCTATCCGGCGGCTCGGCCTTTGGGCTGGATGCCTGCTCTGGTGTGATGGACGGTTTGCGCGCCATGGGCCGGGGGTTTCAGATTGGCGCGATGAACATTCCTATCGTACCCGGTGCGATCATCTTTGATCTGATCAATGGAGGGTTGAAAGACTGGGATGACAACCCCTATCGCGCGCTGGGGAGACGAGCATTGGATAACGCCACCGAGGCATTCGCCATCGGCACAGCCGGTGCAGGCACAGGTGCAATGGCGGCGATGCAAAAAGGGGGGCTTGGCTCTGCCTCGATGATCCTTGCAGATGGCACAACCGTGGGCGCGCTGGTCGCCGTCAATGCCCTTGGCAGCGTGACCACAGCGGGCGACAGGCATTTCTGGGCGGCCCCTTTTGAGATGGATGCAGAGTTTGGGGGCATGGGTCCTGACCCTAACGCAGGCCATGTCAGTGCTGAGCCCAGTCGCAAAGAACAAGCCATGATGATACAAGCTACAAAAGGGGCAAACACGACCATCGCCATTGTGGCAACAGATGCACCACTCACCAAGACCCAATGCCACCGCCTGGCCGTCACGGCACATGACGGCATGGCACGGGCGATAGTGCCGTCGCATACCCCACTGGATGGCGATCTGGTGTTTGGTGTCGCAACAGGCGAAGGCACGCCGGTTGATCAAGAGCATTTCCGCGCGATTGCAGCTGCCGGGGCCGTCTGCCTGAGCCGTGCAATTGCACGCGGGGTGTATGAGGCCAGCGCGGCACTCGGTGATCTGCTGCCAACCTATCGGGCAATTGCAGGCCTGACTTAACTCTGCCGGGCGCGCAACCCCATAACCCAGACCCTGCGTTTGGCAATCGCCAAAACCAACGCCGCACCTAGCAGGATCGCCAACAGCGATTTGGTGATGGGCTCCATTGTGCCCAATATCTGGATGGCATGGATGATCGTTCCGACAACGGCCAAGCTGACCAGCGCGGTGTGCCCCCAGCGCCAGGCCCTCAGAGGTAAGCGCCCACGCAGCCCCGCAAGCAGCGCTGCCGCAAAGACGGCCCACATGGCCAAGGCTCCCCAGATCGCAAATGGGGTGGGCGACCGAAACAGAAGCACGTCAATCACATCCGGCGGGCTGGTGATCCAAAGCCCTGCGACATGGACGACCACCGCCAGTACAAGCACGGCACCTCCGGTGCGGTGCAAAAGGCGGCTGGTTTGGGGTGACGGTCCCGGCAACACACCACTCACCAAAAGCGGCTGCAACAGCATCAAGGCCATGCCAATGATCCCGGCAAATCCCGCGATGATATAGATGGGGTCGCGCCACTGCAAAAGCGGGCTATTCGCTGCGGCGAAAATGGGCGTGGCCACTGCCAAGGCAAGCGCGCCCCAGATCAGAACTACGCGCAAGGCCCTAGGCAGGCTCTAACACGAAATCGACGTTCATTGTCGTATCATTGGGGCTGGCCAAGAGGGGACGCAGGAACACCGTTTTGAAGTCACCACTGTCATAGGCCAGATGCCCATGTGCTTGTCCGAAAGCCGGCACAATCTGTGGCATTTCCAGCCGGAACACACCATCTGCATCGGTCAGCGTCGCGCCATGGCTAGCCGCGTCACGTTCGTGCCCTTCGGTCGTATGCGCCCACATTTGAATGCGTTGCCCTTCCAGCGGCGCACCATCACCGGCGCGACGCACCGTGCCTGTCATCCAAAAGCCGCCACCGCCGATACGTTCAACAATCGGGGCATTCGGGCGATAGTTATTTGCGCCACCACGCATGGTGGGGGTTGGGGCCAAACCCGCGGCATGGGCCGGGGCCAACAGGCCCGCGGATGGGGTCAACAAGGCAGCCCCACCTAAGGCGAGGGCGGAACGGCGGGATATGGACGAGGTCTTCATCAGAAATCTCCGTTTCGTTGGCTTTGTCACGCATATAGCACTTGCCCTTGTGATTCCGAGGTGTGACCGCTGGTACCTGCCCCCTATCGGCTCAAACTTGCGTGAAGCGCACAGAGAATACGCAAAAGCCCCGCGCAAATACGCGGGGCTTTCGTTTTTCAATCTGGCCGTGGCTTAGTTCAGCGCTGCATCCGTAATCGCGCTGGTCCATGCACCGTCAGGCTGTGCTGTGATCACAGGATCCGAACCACCTGCCAGCAGCGTATCCACGGTCCGCTGGAAATCAGCCGGGTCAAGCGACCCGTCAGAGCCAGCGGTCAGTTTGGCAATTTCGCCCATCATGCGAATTTGCGCAGCTTCGCCCTGCGCACCGGTTTCATCGTAATCCAGCACGATACCAGCTGCATCTTCGGGGTTTTCCTCAGCCCATTTCCAACCCTTCATGGAGGCGCGAACAAAGCGCACCATCTTGTCGACAAACACGGGGTCTTCGAGGTTCTCTTCCAGCGCATAGATGCCGTCCTCCAGCGTCGCGACGCCTTGGTCTTCGTATTTGAAGGTCACCAGCTCGTCCTCGTAAACGCCTGCATCCAGCACCTGACCATATTCATTGTAGGTCATGGTTGAGATGCAATCAGCCTCGCGGTTCAGCAGCGGATCAACGTTGAAACCCTGCTTCAGGACGGTCACACCATCCTCGCCGCCATCTGTTGGAATGCCAGCCTGGCTCATCCAGCTGAGGAAGGGGTATTCATTGCCAAAGAACCAAACGCCAATGGTCTTGCCGCGGAAATCCTCGACCGTTTCAATCCCCGTGTCCTTCCAGCAGGTCAGCATCAGGCCAGATGATTTGAAAGGCTGCGCGATGTTCACCACAGGCAAGCCTTTCTCACGCGCCGCAAGCGCAGATGGCATCCAGTTCAGCATCACGTCAGCACCGCCGCCGGCCAACACCTGTGGGGGGGCGATGTCAGGCCCGCCGGGCAGAATGGTAACGCTCAACCCTTCTTCTTCGTAGAAGCCCTGATCCAAAGCGACATAATACCCTGCGAACTGGGACTGCGTGACCCACTGCAATTGCAGTGTCACATCATTGGCATGACCATCCGCATGTGCGGCGCCACCCAGTCCTGCGGCCAGTGCCGCTGCCATCATTAATTTCTTCATTTCATGACCTCCTAGTCAATTTCATTTGCCCTCTTATCGGGGCTTTGTCCCGTTATCTGCGTTGTGATGGGTGCCAAAAAGTCACCCGCCCCTCGATCCATGCCATCAGCCCGTAAAACGCACTGCCAGCCAATGCGGCCACGACAATTTCAGCCCAGACCATGTCAAGCGCAAGCTGGCCGACAGATGTGGATATCCGAAAGCCCATCCCTACGGTGGGAGAGCCGAAAAATTCAGCAACAATCGCCCCAATCAGCGCCAAAGTGGTCGCTATCTTAAGCCCGTTGAAAATGAACGGCATCGCCGCAGGCAGGCGTAGTTTGAAAAGCGTAGGCCAATAACCCGCCCCATAGGTCCGCATCAGGTCGCGCTGCATTGCGGTCGTGTCGCGCAGCCCTGCCACCGTATTCACCAAAATAGGGAAGAAAACCATCACAGCCACAACAGCCGCTTTCGATTGCCAGTCGCTCCCCAGCCAGCGCACGAAAATTGGGGCGGTGCCCACAATCGGTAATGCTGCCATAAAGCTGCCCACGGGCAAGATACCCCGCGTCAGGAACGCGGAGCGATCCGCGAGGATCGCCACAGCGAAGGCCGCAAGCATCCCGATGATGTAGCCTGTCATCGCCCCCTTGATGATCGTCTGTTCGAAGTCTGCCCAAAGCGTCGGTAGTTCACTGGCAAACCGTTCAGCAATCATCGTAGGCGGAGGCAGGATCACCGGGCTAATCTCTAGCATCCGGACCAGAAGCTCCCACATAATCAGCAAGGTGAGGCCAAAGATCGCAGGCACAGCCAGCTTCACAATCCGGCTTTGCGCCATGGCACTATTGGCGAGCCGCGCATTCACGAACCACCCCGCAGCCCAAACCGCCAAAGCACTGATCAGCGCCGTCCCCGTCATGCCGCCTACATCCCCATGCGGCGCAGCGTCCAGCGCTCCATCAAACTGAAGAGCCCAACGAGGGCCGCCGCGGTGAGTGCCGCCGCAAAAAGCGCGGCCCAGGTCACCATCGGTTGCCCATATTGATCACCCACCAACATCCGCGCGCCAAAGCCGGCGCGTGCGCCAGTGGGCAATTCCGCCACGATGGCGCCTACCAATGACGCCGAAATCCCGATCTTGAGCGAGGCAAACAGATAAGGCACCGAGGCAGGCAAACGCAGCTTCCAGAACCCCTGTGAGGCATTGGCGTTATAGGTGCGGAGCAGATCAAGCTGCATCGCATCCGGACTGCGCAAACCTTTCACCATGCCGACAACGACCGGAAAGAAGCTGAGGTAGGCGCTGATAATCGCCTTGGGAAACAACCCTTGAATACCAATCGCCCCCAGCATCACGATGATCATCGGGGCGAGCGCGAGGATGGGAATCGTCTGGCTGGCAATGGCCCAGGGCATCACGCTCATATCCATGGCCCGGTTGTAGACAATGCCGACAGCCAGGAGGATGCCCAGCCCCGTGCCTATCGCAAACCCCAACAAAGTCGCCGACAGTGTGACCCAACCATGATAGACGAGCGAGCGGCGCGAGGTGACCTTCTTCAACGCAATCGTATCCCACATCTCTACCGCCACCTGATGCGGCGACGGCAGGCGCGGGCGTTCCAGACTATAGGTCATGCCAAAAAGATGCGTATTCCGCAGGGCCAACCCAATGCCAGAGTAGTCTTGCCGCGCGGCAGGCGTATCCGGGGTGACGGTGATGTCCTGCCGCTGCGCCTGATCTGCAGTCAGATGCATGTTCATCGGAACAACAGAGACGACCCAAAACAACAGGATCGCCCCTACGACAGCCAAAACAGGCAGGATCGACTTCATGCCGTCGCCTCACCTGACGCAGTAACCTGCCATTCCATGCGAATCTCCGGAACGCCATCGTCGCCATCCCACGGATCGCCCACCCGAACGAACCCTTCGCGCGCGTAGAAGGCATGGGCGCGTTTGTTCGGCAGATGCGTATTCAATCGCAAATATGTCCGGCCCTGTTTGGCCTGATCCATCAACTGTCGACCCAGCCCCGCCCCGCGCTGCGCGACATAGAAACCCCAAATGTGGTTTTCTGCGGGATCCATCGACAGATAACCCACAACAGGATCGCCAATCACCCATGCCTCGCGTTTGGGTAGGCCGTCAGAGAGGATTTCCGCGAACTGGTCCTGTGTCATCTCTTGTGGCATCCATGGCGTGGCCCTGATCCAATCGACCAGAACCGCAGCGCATGCCGGGCCATCAGCCGCCGTGGCCCGTCGGATAGGTGCGGCCTCAGGCATCCACATGCCCCGCGCGCAAACCGTCGCGGACGCGATGCGCGATTTCAATAAACTCGGTGCTGTCACGAATATCCAAAGGGCGCTCTTTCGGCAGCGGGCTCTCGATCACATCCGTGATCCGGCCCGGCCGCGGCGACATCACCACGATCTTGGTCGACAGATAGACCGCTTCGGGGATCGAGTGGGTCACAAAACCTATCGTCTTCTCCGTCCGCGCCCAAAGCTGCAAGAGCTGTTCATTCAGGTGATCGCGCACGATCTCATCCAGCGCGCCAAAAGGTTCGTCCATCAACAGGATATCCGCATCGAAGGCAAGCGCCCGCGCAATCGAGGCGCGTTGCTGCATCCCCCCCGACAACTGCCACGGAAACTTCTTCTCAAACCCAGCCAGATCAACCAGTTCCAAAACGCGGCCCACCCGCTCGGCCTGCTCGGCTTTGGAAAACCCCATGATCTCCAACGGTAACTTGATGTTACCGCCAATCGTGCGCCAAGGATAAAGCCCCGCCGCCTGAAACACATACCCGTAAGCCCGCGCCATCCGCGCCTCATCCGGGGTCATGCCATTGACGGTGATGTCACCGCCCGTCGGTACCTCTAGCCCGGCGATACAACGCAAGAACGTCGTCTTGCCACATCCCGAGGGGCCAATGAACGAGACAAAGTCGCCCTTGTTGATCTCAAGGTTGACATCCCTGAGGGCGTGGACCGGCCCATCGTTGGTTTGGAAGGTGAGGTTGAGGCCAGTGGCGGAGATGACGGACCTATGCATATCGCCCACCAACAAGAACTTGAATCGTTGCGACTACCAGCCCAATCATTGCTGCAAGGCCACCAATGACTGACGCAAAATCCCAGAAATCCTCGATAAAAGCGATGTTCGGTGGCATCAAATCGACATTTACGGATAGAGCGAGGCTTGCACTTGCAGAGGCGGCAACTGTGGCGCCTACGACGAAGGCCAGTGGCCTACCTATGACCACGGCACCCAAATGGTAGATAGGAAAGAACACAAAGGTTGCGACGACAACGCCCTTGAAGAATACGGGGATCGCAATTGTCACAGCGGCGACCAAGAACACGACAAACACCCCGCCAGAAATCTCTTCACGCTGCGAACCTGCAACGACAAATGGCGCAATAAGCATTGTCAGCAGAAAAACGATTCCAAATGTCATGCCGAACTCTTTGTCATAGTCCCGCCGCCGCGGTGTCGCCCGTGATTTGATCAACTATACCCCCGTCGCTGGAATACCCGTCCGCTCCACCGGCTGCGGTGCGGTCAGTTCTTTCCACGATGACAGCGCCTTGTTCACCGGCGTATTCGCCTCGCGTTTCACGAACTTGCCGTGCCCTTCCTGCGTGCGCACTTCGCCATCGTGGATCGCCACATGGCCGCGCGTCAGGGTGAACCGGGGCAGGCCTGTCACCTCTTTGCCCTCAAACACGTTGTAGTCGATGGCCGATTGCTGTGTCCCTGCCGTGATCGTCTTGGATTTCTGCGGGTCCCAGACCACCAGATCGGCATCGGCCCCCACCAGCACCGCGCCCTTTTTGGGGTAGCAGTTGAGGATCTTGGCGATATTGGTCGAGGTGACGGCGACAAATTCATTCGGCGTTAAGCGGCCGGTCTTTACCCCATGTGTCCAGAGCATCGGCATGCGGTCCTCAAGGCCCCCTGTCCCGTTCGGGATCTTCGAGAAGTCACCCACACCGGTACGTTTCTGTTCAGTTGTAAAGGCGCAATGGTCTGTGGCCACAACGCTCAGCGACCCGGCCTGTAGTCCGGCCCACAGGCTGTCCTGATGCTGCTTGTTACGGAATGGGGGTGACATGACGCGGCGCGCGGCGTGGTCCCAGTCTTTGTTGAAATACTCGCTCTCATCTAGTGTCAAATGCTGTATCAGCGGCTCACCCCAGACGCGCTTGCCTTGCTGGCGCGCCCGGCGGATCGCCTCATGCGCATCTTCGCAGGAGGTATGAACGACGTAGAGCGGCACACCCGCCATGTCGGCGATCATGATGGCGCGGTTGGTCGCCTCACCTTCGACCTGAGAGGGGCGCGAATAGGCATGGCCCTCCGGCCCGGTATTGCCCTCGGCCAGCAGTTTCGCCGTCATCTCGGCCACGACATCCCCGTTTTCGGCATGCACCATGGCGATGGCGCCCAGTTCCGACAGGCGGTTGAAGGATGAGAAGAGCTCATCATCATTCACCATCAGCGCACCTTTGTAGGCGAGGAAGTGTTTGAACGTGTTGATGCCGCGGTCCTTCACCACGGTTTCCATGTCGTTGAACACTTGCTCGCCCCACCATGTGACGGCCATATGGAAGGAATAGTCACAGTTCGCACGGGTCGATTTATTGTCCCAGCGCTTGATTGCATCCAGCAGGCTTTCGCCCTGATTGGGCAGACAGAAATCAACGACCATCGTTGTGCCGCCCGCAAGGCCCGCGCGGGTACCGCTTTCGAAATCGTCGCTGGAGTATGTCCCCATGAACGGCATCTCAAGGTGAACATGCGGGTCGATCCCGCCCGGCATGACGTAGCAATCGGTGGCGTCGAGCTCTTCGTCGCCTTTCAGGTTCGGGCCAATCTCAATGATCGTGCCACTGTCGATCAGGACGTCCGCCTGATAGGTCAGGTCATGCGTGACGATGGTGCCGTTTTTGATGACTTTGGTCATTGGTTTCTCCCTGTCTTCACCCGTCCCGGCCTTGAGCCGGGACCTCTGGCCGGATCAAGCTGGGATATGAGCGGTGATGTCTTGCCAATGTGGATTGGTCTCGTGAATCAACTGGTTTTTCCACGCGCGACGCCAGCGTTTGATGGCGCGTTCGCGTTGAAGGCTGGTTTCGAAACTGTCGTCGGTTTCGAACCAAACGAGTGTCTTGATCTTGTATTTGGCAGTATGTGTTGAACACCCATCGCGATGCTGTTGGACGCGCGCACGAAGGTTGCCGGTGCGCCCGATGTAGATCGCGCCACCCGGTCGAGAGGCCATGATGTAGACGAAGTTTGGCACGAACGCATATTTGCGGATCTTGGTTAACACTCGGTAAACCCATATGTCCCGGGCTTGAACCGGGCCCTCTGCGCCTGCGGGAAGGGAGGTCCCGGGTCAAGCCCGGGAGGGTTGCCGCAGAAAAACTCACCCCACAATCTCCGCCGTCTCGACAACCGCGTGAAACAGCACATCCGTCCCGGCCCGCGCCCATTCTGGTGAAATCTCTTCGGCCTCATTGTGGCTCAGCCCATCGACGCAAGGGCACATTACCATCGCTGTCGGATAGAGATCATTGATCCAGCAGGCGTCATGCCCGGCACCGGACACGATATCCATGTGACTGTAACCCAGCTGCTCGGCCGCATTGCGGACGGCCGTCACGCAACCTTCGTCAAAGGCAGGTGGATCAAACTGGCCCACGATTTCACAGGAGAACTCAACGCCGATCTCTTCGCAGAGTTTGGGCGCACGTTCGTTGAACTCGGCCACCATGCCGTTCAGCTTGTCCAAAAGATGCGTGCGCATATCGACGGTGAAGACGACCTTGCCAGGGATGATGTTGCGGCTGTTGGGATAGACGTCGATATGCCCGATCGCGCCCACCGCGTTGGGTTGGTTCTTCATCGCAATCTCATGCACCAGTTCGGTCACCAGCGCCAAACCACGCCCCGCATTCTTGCGCATATGCATGGGGGTTGAGCCGGTGTGGCTTTCCTTGCCCGTCACGGTGCATTCGATCCACCGCAGCCCCTGGCCGTGGGTCACAACGCCGATGTCCTTACCCTCAGCCTCCAAAATCGGGCCCTGTTCGATGTGCAGTTCAAAGAAAGCATGCATCTTGCGGTCGCCGACTTTTTCTTCACCCTTCCAACCAATCCGTTCCAGCTCATCCCCGAAACGCTTGCCATCGGCATCAACGCGGTCATTGGCCCATTCAAGCGTATGCTTGCCCGCAAACACACCAGAGGCCAGCATGGCGGGGGCGTAGCGCGTACCCTCTTCATTGGTCCAGTTCGTTACGACAATCGGGTGTTTGGTTTTGATATCCAGATCATTGAGCGTGCGCAGAATTTCCAAACCGCCCAGCACACCTAGAACCCCATCGTATTTGCCACCCGTCGGCTGGGTGTCCAGATGCGAGCCGACATAGACCGGGAGCGCATCAGGGTCGGTGCCTTCGCGGCGCGCAAACATATTGCCGATCTCGTCCACGCCCATGGTACAGCCCGCAGCCTCGCACCACTTCTGGAAGAGATGTCGGCCTTCGCTGTCTTCATCGGTCAAGGTCTGGCGGTTGTTCCCCCCTGCGATGCCCGGTCCGATCTTGGCCATTTCCATCAGGCTGTCCCACAGACGTTCGCCATTGATGCGCAGGTTCTCTCCGGGGGCGGCCATGGCTTTCTCCTTGGGCTAGGCGATCTTGGTTTGACCAACTGGTCAAAACAACGCTAACAGAGGGAAAGCACCAGTCAAGCTCTCCGCTCGGATTGCAGGCAGATGCAAAGAAAGCTGGCAAAACAGGGGGGCTAAGCCCCGTTACCGCCTGTATTTTAAGCAAAGGATTGGCATGACCAAGACGCCCACCCGTATCCAACAGCGCAATCGCGCGGCGATCATGTCGGCGGGGTTGGATGTCTTTTCAAAATTTGGGTTCCGCGGCGCGACTTTGGACCAGATTGCAGAGGCGGCCGGGCTGTCAAAACCCAACCTCCTGTATTATTTCGCGTCGAAAGAGGCGATCCATGATGCTTTATTGGAACGCTTGCTCGAAACATGGCTGGACCCGCTGAAAGATCTTGATGGCGCAGGCGATCCGATTGCTGAAATCATGGGCTATGCCCAACGCAAGCTTACGATGAGCCGCGATTACCCACGCGAAAGCCGCCTTTTCGCCAATGAGATTTTGCAAGGTGCGCCGCGGATCGCGGAAACACTGAAAACCGACCTCAAACAGCTGGTCGATGAAAAGGCGGACATCATTAAGGCTTGGGCCGATGCGGGCAAGATCGCCAAGATTGACCCGCATCATTTGATTTTCTCTATCTGGGCCTTCACCCAGCATTATGCAGATTTCGACGTGCAGGTGCGCGCCGTGCTTGGGGATAAACCACCTTATGACGGGGCCGCGGCTTTTCTTGATACGCTCTATGAAAAGCTGCTGCGCCCTTAACCGACTATTTACCAACCTAAGAGATCATTTTGGCATGCAAGTGATCCATGCCGCCACTGTCAGACATCCCAGTGCGAACCCTAGTTGGTGCGCCCGGATATTTGACGCGAAAGCCGCCCGCACAGGCGGGATTGTGCGCCGCGCGGTAAAGGATGTGGAACGCGAGATTGGGCGCGTTGCCTTTATCAACGAGGTCAGCCGCCGTGGTTTTCATCTGGTGGAATGTGGCGGGCAGTTCATTGTGATCTGCAATGCAGGCCAAATGATCGTACACACCTGATTGCGATAATCTTCGTACGAAGATTATCGCTTTGACCGCAAGAATTTTTGACAAAAATTCTTGCTTTCATTCCGCCGCTACCGCTCCGGGATTATTCGGATGCGTCGTCCAATTGGCATATTCTTTTTCAACAACCTTACCGGTGCGTGGATCAACCGCGCCCGGTGTCATCGCTTCCATTGTGATACAATTCTCGACCGGGCAGACATCGACACAGAGGTTGCAGGCGACGCATTCCTCATCAATCACGCTGAAGGTGCGATCCTCTGACATTGAGATCGCCTGATGGCTGGTATCCTCGCATGCCGCATAGCAGCGCCCGCATTTGATGCAGTCGTCCTGATTAATCTTGGCTTTCGCGACATAGTTGAGGTTCAGATACTGCCAATCGGTGACATTTGGCACCGCACGCCCCACGACCTCTTCAACAGAGGTATAGCCCTTCTCGTCCATCCATTGTGACAGACCGCTGATCATCTCTTGTACGATCTTGAAACCATAGGTCATCGCCGCCGTGCACACCTGCACGTTGCCCGCGCCAAGGCTGATGAATTCTGCCGCATCGCGCCACGTCGTAATACCGCCAATCCCGCTGATCGGCAGATTGGCTGTTTCAGGGTTCCGTGCAATTTCTGATACCATGGACATGGCAATCGGCTTCACCGCCGGGCCGCAATAGCCACCGTGTGAACCTTTGCCGTCAATCGACGGTTCAGGCGACATCGTGTCGAGGTTCACCGAGGTAATCGAATTGATCGTGTTGATCAGGCTGACCGCATCCGCCCCACCGCGCATTGCCGCGGCCGCTGGTTTGCGGACATCGGTGATGTTGGGTGTCAGCTTCACGATGACAGGCTTATCGTAATATTCCTTGCACCAGCGCGTCACCATTTCGATGTATTCAGGCACTTGGCCCACGGCAGCACCCATGCCCCGCTCAGACATCCCATGCGGGCAGCCAAAGTTCAGCTCAATCCCGTCTGCACCAGTGGCTGTCACGCGGGGGAGGATGTCTTTCCATGCTTGTTCTTCACAAGGCACCATGATCGACACGATCATGGCGCGATCCGGGTAGTCGGCCTTGACGCGGGCAATTTCTTCGAGGTTCACTTCGAGCGGGCGGTCGGTGATCAACTCGATGTTGTTGAGCCCCAGCAACCGCCGGTCTGCGCCATAAATCGCCCCGTAGCGAGGGCCGTTGACGTTGACCACAGGCGGCCCCTCGGCGCCCAAGGTCTTCCACACAACGCCACCCCAGCCTGCCTCGAACGCGCGACGGACATTGTATTCCTTATCCGTGGGCGGGGCAGAGGCCAGCCAGAACGGGTTGGGGGATTTGATCCCGAGGAAATCAGTCGTCAGATCAGCCATGATAGGTGTCTCCTGTCAAAGTCAGCCACAAGCACCAAAGCGCCCGATGGGAACACGGTCGAGGTATACGTCCATGTCAATGTCATTGATCAGCACCATGCGCAGATGGCGGGTGCCTTGGTCCAGAATTTCGGTTGTCACTGGGTCGGTTGATGCATCCAGAATATAGATGTTCTGGCAGGCAACCACGCCATGAACCGACGCCGACTTCACAGTTGGTGCATTGACCCAGGTGCACACCGTATGCTCGTTAAACCCAACGCCATTGGGTTCAACGTGGATATCCTCACTCTCAGAGCATCGCGTTCCAAGATAGGCCGCTGGCTGTGCCAAAACGGCGCCACTGGTGCCAAGGGCAAGGATGATCGCTAAGGATTTCACCCCGCATCACCCATCAAGCTGGCGTGAATATCCATCGCCGCGTCGCGGCCTTCAGCCACGGCTGTGACTGTCAGATCATCGCCACCGCTGGCGCAATCGCCGCCAGCCCAAACGCCAGCGCGGCTGGTGCGCCCCGCGCCAGTCACAGCGATCTTGCGTCCTGCAAGTTCCAGACCGCCGTCTGTCGTCAGGGTCTGCCCGATAGCTTTGAACACCTGATCGGCGGGCAGACGTATCGTTTCGCCCGTCCCTTTCAAACCCGTCCCATCGTCAAATGTATATTCCAGTTCAATCTCGCGCACTGCCCCGTTGCCATGGATCGCGACGGGCTGCGCGTTGAACATCAAGCGCACACCTTTGGAGGCCGCGAGGTCTTGTTCATAGGTGCTCGCACTCATCGCATCGCGCCCGCGGCGGTAGGCAATCGTCACGTTCTGCGCACCCAACAGCTTGGACTGCACGGCCGCATCGACCGCCGTCATCCCACCACCGATCACAACAACATCGCGACCGACAGGTAGCTTTGTCAAATCACCGGCTTGCCGCAGGTCTTTGATGAAATCGACCGCATCGCGCACGCCATCCTTGTCTTCACCATCATTGCGCAGCGCGTTGACACCACCCAAACCGACGCCAAGAAAGACCGCATCAAAGCAATGCGTGAGAGACTCCATTGTCAGTTCGTCGCCCAAGCGCATGCCCGGTTTGATCTCAATCCCGCCGATGCCGAGCAGCCAATCAACCTCGCGCGCTGCGAAATCATCGGTCGATTTATAGGCCGCGATGCCAAATTCGTTCAGACCGCCTGCCTTCGCTTCGGCGTCATAGATCGTTACGTCGTGTCCATGCATCGCCAACCGATGCGCGCATGCCAGACCCGCAGGGCCGGCACCGACAACGGCGACTTTCTTTCCGGTCTCTGGCGCGCGATCATAGGGATGGCGTTGCTTGGCCATCAGCGTATCAGTGGCGTGACGTTGCAGGCGCCCGATCTCAACCGGTTTGCCTTCGGCCAATTCACGCACGCAGGCCTGTTCGCACAGGTCCTCTGTCGGGCAGACACGCGCGCACATGCCGCCGAGGATATTCTGGTCAAAGATCGTCTTGGCAGCGGCCTCTGGCGTGCTGGTGCTGATCTGGCGAATGAAAAGCGGAATGTCGATGTCGGTCGGGCAGGCCGTCACGCAAGGCGCATCATGGCAGAAATAGCAGCGATCTGCGGCGACCGCGGCTTCATGTGGTGCGAAGGGTGCGTGCAGGTCAGTGAAGTTTTCGGCAAGCGCATCTGCGGGCAAGCGCGCCGCAGCAATACCGGGGGTCATAGGGCTGGACATGGGTGTCATCCTGTCGTGGCTTCTTCCCATCAGCCTGCCACAGTTTTATTTTTTATCAAATGGTAAATTTTTGGCAGTTTATAAACAGCCACCAACGCCCTTTAATCAAGGGCGGGATGCCTCCGGCGGAGGTATTTTTGAACATGAGAAGAAGGGGTTACGCTAAAAATCAAACGGGTCGACTGTGATCCGTTTGCCAAGCGTGAACGCATCGGCGACATGAATCATCGCAGAGACGTCGACCTCTGATGCCCCATTTTTCACCAATTTTGCCATCTGGTCGTAAAGGGCGGGGTATTCACGATCCTCATCAGCAACGATTTCTTCGCCGTCGATGACCAAACGATCCCCGCCTTCATGCAGTGCAAGCGTCCCCGCGGTCGTTTCGATGGTGATGTCCCAGCTTTGTGGGCCTGTCTGCCGCCAGTCGAAATCACCCGTGACGTTTTGCGTCCAGTGCAATTGTGCGGCGATTGGCGTGTCCCGGTTTGCGGGGAAGTGCAGGTCTGCACGGCGCAAATGAATGGGCATTGGCAGAATTTCGGTGATGATTGACAGCGCGTTGCTGCCCGGATCAAAAACACCCATGCCGCCGGGCGCAAAGACCCACTCCTGGCCCGGGTGCCAGCGCCGCACGTCTTCTTTCCAGTTGATATGCGCGCCTGTGATCTCTTTGTCGGCCAACCATGCCTTTGCAGGGGCGACCCCATTTGCCATGCGGCTGTGCCAGGTGGTGTAGAGTGTGACGCCAGCCTCTTTCGCCATGGTCGCCAGTGCATCCACCTCGGCTAATGTCGCACCGGG